>NZ_CP147246.1:958750-1270000 GCF_002174455.2 Enterococcus sp. 9D6_DIV0238 | reverse complement strand
GCTTCGTATAATGCATGATAATAACCATCTTCTTTTTCGATCAGTTCGTCGTGACTACCGATCTCAACGACTGCTCCTTGATCCATGACTAAAATTTTATCTGCATTTTTGATTGTTGATAATCTATGAGCGATAACAAAGCTCGTACGACCAGTCATCATTTGCAAAAATGCGTCCTGGATCTTTTTCTCTGTCAAAGTATCGACTGAACTAGTGGCTTCATCAAGAATCAACATAGGCGGGTTGCTGATCATCGTTCTTGCAATTGTCATCAATTGTCTTTGACCTTCTGAAATCTTGATGCCGCTTGCACCGATCAGTGTATCCAATCCTTGTGGCAAACGTGTGACAAAATCAAAGATGTACGCTTTTTTCATGGCTTCCTCGATTTCTTCATCAGTTGCGTCTGCATTGCCGTAAGTCAGATTATCACGGATCGTACTGTCAAATAGCCATGTATCCTGCAAAACCATACCGAAACTTTTCCGCAAACTATCTCTCGTTATTTGTGTGATTGGATGTCCATCAATTAAAATCGATCCACTATTTACATCATAAAACCGCATCAATAGATTTACTAAGGTGGACTTTCCTGCTCCGGTTTTACCTACGATAGCAATCGTTTCACCTGGGTTAGCGACCAAATTAAAATTTTTGATCAGTGGTTTAGATGGAGTATAGGAGAAATCAACATGATCAAAAACAACTTTTCCTACTGCACTAGTCAAAATAATAGCATGTTCGCCATCGGGCTTTTCTTCGGGCTGGCTAATAATATCAAACGTTCGATCCAGTCCAGCTAGAGCCGTTTGAATTTGAGTGGTAATTCCAGATAATTCAATAAAAGGTTTTGAAAATTGACTAGAATAGATCGTAAAACTTGAAATCACACCGACGGTTACAGTATGGTTGCCATTCAAAAGTAATAATCCACCAACAAGACCGATCGATAAGTAAGTCAAATGATCGACAAAACGTGAAAGTGGGTTTGTTAACGAAGAAGAAAACTGTGCTTTTTGTCCTCGAACATATAAATGTTGATTGAGCTGTTCAAAGCGTTGCTGAGAAACATTTTCTTGTTGAAAGGCTTTGACGATTTTTTGATTTCCAACCATTTCAGAAACAAATCCGGATATTTCTCCGACTATTTTTTGTTGCTCAGCAAAGTTTTTTTGTGAAGAGGTTGCGACTAGCCAATTAACAAGAAAAATGATCGGTGTTGATACAAGGACAACGATCGTGAGTAGGAGACTAAGCTTCAACATGAAAAAGAAGGCAATGATCACAACAGAAATTCCTGAGAATAGCTGGTTAAAAACAGCTGAGCAAGCAACAGAAATATTATCCATGTCATTCGTAAAACGGCTGACGATATTGCCATGTGAATTTTGATCATAGTAGTTGAGCGGCAGGCGATTCAGATGAGCGAAGGCATCTTTTCTAAGTTCAGCTACAGAAAGATAAGCGACGCGATTACCTAAACGCTGGATCAACCATTGACTGATGACTGTCACGATCAAGATGCCACCAAGCAAGCTAAGTAAATAAAACAATTTGTGAAAATCCACATTGCCTAAACCTATCATAGTGTCGATCGATTTTCCCATATAATAAGTCATCAATACAGTCGTTAGTCCGCTTAAAATACCTAAAATCGTAGCAGCTGTTATTTCTTTTGGATAGTTTAGTAAATAAGGGAGAAAACGATTAAAAGAACGAGTTGAATTTTTTTTAGTCATCATGGCCGTTTTCCTCCTCTTGTGAAGCGACAATTTCTTGATATTCTTTAGAAGAATTCAAGAGCTCTTCGTGTGTCCCTAATCCGACTTGCTTACCGCTATTTAAGACTAGGATTTGATCTGCTTGTTGAATAGAGCTGATTCTTTGAGAAATCAGGATCAGAGTCGTTTCTTGCAGGTCTTTCTTTAACGCAGTTCTTAAATCTAGGTCAGTTTGGTAATCTAAGGCACTCAATGAGTCATCTAGAATCAAAATATCTGGTTTACGAATCAAAGCCCGAGCAATCGTCAGCCGTTGTTTTTGTCCACCAGAAAAATTCTTTCCGCCTTCATAGACTAGTGTGTCTAAACCCTCGCTTAAATTTTCAACAAAATCTTTACATTGAGCCGTAGCAAGAGCTTGCCAACATTCTTCATCGGTTGCCTTTTCCTTGCCCCACTGGAGATTTTCACGGATCGTTCCAGTAAATAAGACTGCTGTTTGAGGTGTAAGAGCAATTTTTTTGCGTAGTTTTTCTATAGACCAGTCGCGCACATTTAGATCATCGACATAGACATTTCCTTCGCTTGTATCATAGAATCGCGGAATCAGTTGAGTAAGTGTACTTTTCCCGCCGCCTGTTGGTCCAGTGATCCCTAAAATTGAATTTTTTGGGATCGTCAGATTAATATTCTGTAAAGCTAAGCCGGCATCAGGGTGATAACGGAATGAAACCTGATCGAAGACGATTCCTTGTGAAGAAAGGCCGTCAGTTTCATTGGATACTTTTTCTTGAATGCTGGGAGTGATCGCTAATACTTCATTGACTCTTGAAGCAGAAGCAGAAGCTCGTGTAAAGATAATGACTAAGTTTGAGACAACGATCAATGCCAGCAGCATCTGATTCATATAGTTGATCAAAGCCAATACTTCTCCTTGCTGCAGTCCGCCAACCTCGACCTTTATTCCGCCAAGATAAAGCAATACTAATATGCCAAGATTCATGACAAGAGTGGTCGCAGGTGTCAATAAGGCGGAAATATTTGAAACACGTACATAGATGGAAGCAAGATCATCTGTTACTTTATTGACCTGTTTTTCTTCTGTCTGCTTTCTAGAAAAAGCTCGAATTACACGAACACCGCTTAAGTTTTGGCTGATTTGCCGATTTAATAAATCAAGTTTTTCTTGAACTTTCTTATATAATGGAACAGTTGTTTTGATAATAAAATAAAGAATAATGCAAAAAAGTGGGAGCATCAATAAAAAGATCAACCCCATTTGAACATTGATATAAAAAGCCATGATGACAGAACCGATACTTAAAAAAGGAGCTCGAATAACTAAACGTATCAACATTGCTAATGCTAGCTGCAGTTGATTGATATCGTTAGTCATGCGTGTAATCAAGGTATCAGTACCGAAACTATTCAGTTCGGCGTGAGAGAGCTGATTGATTTTTTTCATGAGTGCATTTCTCAACTCTGTGCCAAAGCCTTGCGAGGCGATCGAAGAATAATATTGACAAATCATGACACAGATCAAACCAATGATAGACATCAAAAGCATCCAGCCGGCCATTTGCAAGACATAACCCTGATCATTATTTCGAATCCCCTGATCGACCAAGCGAGCCATAAACAAAGGCAAGACCAGTTCAAAACAAGCTTCTAAAAATTTAAAAAAAGGCCCAAGGATCACCTGTTTTCGATATTTTTTAGCAAATCTAAGTAAACCTAACATAGAACTCCTCCTTAAGTTATAAGTAACAACGTTCAGCTTCGCTACACCTTGTACTGTTTAACATCAGTTCATTCCATTCCATTCACTGTGTTTCACAGCAAAAGTAGTATTTCTTATACTGATCAGTATATCTCATAATTTTACTGTATTTCTTATCATGTTTCTAAACAAACATTTTCTCTTCTATTCTATATCAATCTGGAAAGCAAATAAAGTTGCTCGCCTTAATCGGTACTTATTTGTTACAATAATTGTGAAAGTACTAACTATTAGAAGGAGAACATCTATGGATGAATTTATTAAAGTCGTTTTACTATTTTTTATTTACGCATTTATTGGTTGGTTATGGGAAACAGTTTATTGCTCATTAAAAGCAGGAAAATTTGTTTATCGAGGATTTTTGATCGGTCCGTATTGCCCTATTTATGGTTTTGGTATTTTAGGTGTGCTGTATTTTTTAGATCCATTCAAACAAAATATCGTGCTTTTATACATCTTATCAACCATTCTGGTAACCATTTTAGAGTATCTAACGAGTTATGGATTGGAAAAGCTTTTCCATGCGTCTTGGTGGGACTATAAGGATGTCCCAATGAACCTAAATGGTCGTGTAGCCTTGCCTGTATCGCTGTTTTGGGGGATCGGCTGTGTTTTGATCGTGCGAGTGGTTCACCCGAAAGTGCTACTATTTGAAGGCTTTTTGGCTAAACACTTTGGTTTGGTACTGCCGATCATTTTATTGATAATGATCACTAGTGATTTGATCTATACACTTATCAACATGCAAGCTTTCAAAAAAGTTACTACTCAACTCAGTACAGCAGTGGATGAAAGAAAAGAAGAATTGGCAGCTAAATTAAATGAAAAAAGAACAGAGTTTTCTTCAAATCTTTCTGAGCTGAAAGAATCTATTTCAGAAGAATTGACTGAACGAAAAAAAGCGAAGTCAAATGAACGCATTTCTTTGATCGAAGAGTTGAAAAATACACCGTCAATCAACGAGCTAGTTTCACATATTGGCTTCAATCAAAAGCGTTGGATTAAAAATTACCCTAATTTAACATTGAAAAATATTAAAAATCCATTTGAAGTAAAAGAAATTATCAATAAGAATAGAAAAAATAAGAAATAATGCTAGTTTAAATATAACAGTAGAGAGTTGTGTTTCAATTAATGCTAAAAGCTAGATAGAAGTGGGTTTCAGTCTATATTTTATAGATAGATTAGTACGGATTTACAGTAGTTATATTACAGTGAAAACGACATTTTCGTTAAAATGTAACAAATTGTAACAGTATTGAAATAATAAAGGCGTGATTGATTAGTATAATGAATAGAGTTGGATTTAGTTAGGAAAGGTGTTGGATTCAGTGAAAGTAAAAAAATTGATGCCGTTTTTAGCTGCTATCTTAGTTATGAATGTGGGATTTCCAGTCGGCGCTTTGGCAGAATCATTAGATGATCTGAACGAAAAAGAAGCACAGACTGAACAAGTGGGAGAATCCCTTAGCAAAGATATCAATACAGCTTTAAATGATGTTAATAAAAAATACGCTGAAATTGAAAAACTTAAAGTAGATATTTCAAAAGCTGAAGAAACAATCAAAAATTCTGAAGCAGAAATCACAATAACAGAGCAAAGCATTGAACGCCGGAAAGAAGTCGTTGGAAATCGTATGAAAGATATCCAATTGAGCGGGGAACATCGGACGTGGCAAGTATTGCTAGATGCCGAAAATATCTCAGATTTCTTCAATAAGGCATTTGCAATGACTACTTTACAAAATGCTGAACAAGATAAGATAGAGAGTTTGTCTAAAGACAAAGAAAAATTGAAAGATCTTCAAGAAACTGTAAAGAGCAAGCAAGAAGAGTTACAAACCAACGAAGCGAAATTACAGGAAGAAGCTTCTTCAATGGATGCGCAAGTCGCTTCTTTAAAAGAGCAATTAGCGGATAATGAATCAGCTTTACAGTTGATCGCCAGTCAAAAGCAAACAGAAGAAAAACGTATTTCTGATGAGAAAAAAGCAGCAGCAGCCCAAAAGCAAGCAGCAGCTCAAGAAGCACAGAGAAAAGCTAATGAAGCAGCGTCGTCAAGTACGAGCAGCGAATCTTCAAGCTCCTCTGATTCAAGTAGCAGTTCAAGCTCTAGTAGTGAGGAACAGCCAGTCGTAACACCGCCATCTGAGCCATCGGAAGAACATCCAAACCCTGGAGGCGGCGATACAGGAGGAGGCAATGTACTTTATGTACAGTCAACTGCTTACTCTTGGAGAGAAGCTGGATCTGGTTATATCACAGCTACTGGGATCGACTTACGTTCAAATAGTAATGTAATTGCTGTTGATCCAAGTGTGATTCCATTGGGATCATTTGTTGAGGTGGAAGGTTATGGCTTTGCAGTTGCCGGAGATACTGGTGGTGCAATCAACGGTCATATCATTGATGTCCATTTCCCAACAGTCGATCAATGTATCAACTGGGGACGTAGAAACAATGTAAAGGTTACGATTCAATAAGAACGTAAAGACACTTTTCGAAGTGTCTTTTTTTGTTAAGATGAAACTAAATAAACAAGTAATTATTTAAAAGAAATTAGAAAGCAATAGAATGTAATGCATTAATTTTTCATAAATGGTACACTGCTTTATAGAAAGAGAGGAATAACAATGATTCGTTTTGCAACAAAAGAAGACGGAAAAGCTATTGCTCCGTTGATCTTAGTTATTTTGAAAGACATGGAATTGCCATTATTGGACATTGTTCCTGAGGAAACCATTTTATCTGTTTTAGCTGAAGCTTCAGCTGATCCGACGTATCGGTATGGGTATCAACGAGGCTTAGTATATGAGCATGAGGGACAAGTCGCGGGAATCGCCTTTGGTTATCCGAATGAAGATGAACCTGTGATCGATGAACCTTTGAAGAAGGTTTTGCGTAAACATAATTTAGATGAAGAAATTAGGATTTTTGTTGATCCTGAAACATTACCGAATGAATGGTACCTTGATTCAATTTCAGTAAATGAAAAATATCGTGGATTAGGTATCGGCTCGAAATTATTAGATGCATTGCCGCAGATCGCTAAACGAGATGGAAAAGAAATCATTGGCTTGAGTGTAGATAAAGCAAATCCTAATGCGAAAAAATTATATAGCCGTAAAGGATTTAAAGATGTGGCAGAAATGATGATCAGCGGACATGTATATGATCATATGCAAAAAAAAATCAGCGAGTAAAAATCGCTGATTTTTTTAGTTGTGTCAAACTACTGACAGGTACCCAGACCCATAATTGGTTTACGCCCATTATTCTTTTTTTTATTATATAGCCAGTAATCGAGAACAGCAGCAATACAAATACAAAGAGGGGCATCGTCATCATCAACTACATTCAAGTTGAAGTAATCTCCAGTAAAAAGAGTTGCTTTACTCATTTCCATGATTTTATGATTCATTTGATAGATGGAGTAATGATGATTTTTTATATCACCTGAGACAGTCCAATGTAAGTGCTGGATGTAGTAGAAGTCAGCGTTTAAGTTTAGGATTTTTCGTAAAACACCGACTTTTTTAAAGCCTTTATACAGTTCAAAGCGTGAACCGAACATAAAAGAGGTTTGTTTGATACTTGCGACAAGCTCCCCGCTCATTGCATATAATGAAAGGGCATCGCCTCGAGTTCCCCAGCGTCCGACAAGTAGGTAAAGAGATTTACCATCTTCATCTTTGACAAGTGTTCTCGTGATATTGCTTAGTTGTTGTTCTTGTATAAAAAACTCAGACACCATCTCTCACCTCTTTTCATTGTTGTCTGACTGAGAGAAACGTTATAAGTCTTCTCTGATTGCTCTTAAAATAGCTTCGCCAACGCCATTTTCCAAGTTGGTCGATGTGACATATTTGGCGTGATCTTTCACTTCGAGTTCTGCATTTCCCATGGCAAAACTAACACCGGCCCATTGAAGCATACTGACATCATTAAAATTATCACCGATCGTCATAACTTCCTTTTCAGAGATACCGCGGTCTTTTGCTACATGAGCAACAGCAATGCCCTTTTGTGCGTTTTTATGATTGACCTCGATATTGTTTTGGGCAGAAGAGGTAACAACCAGATCAGGTAACTGTCTAATTTGAGTGCTTGTTGGTCCTAAAACGGTCGGTCCTTCCATACTGAAACCGATGATTTTTAAAATCTCTATATCCTCTTGCGCCAGCAGAGAACGAATATCTTCGATATAATTGACATCTAGTAAGGATAGATGAGCTGCTGCCATCGCAATAGCCACTTTATAGGTCAAATGAGGCATGGTCGTTGCAATATGGGCGGCAAAATTTTCGATTCTTTTTTCTTGATGTGCTGAAAAAATACCTTTATTGGTGGAAACTTCAAAATATACATTATTTGCATCTAGGATATCCATGATTTCAGCTGTCGTTCCCTTTTCGATTCCTGCTGTAAAAAGTGAGTTTCCAGCTTTATCAAAGACTTTTGCACCATTCAAAGTGATCATCGCACATTCGATCCCAGCTTCGTCCAATGCTGGTTTGGCTTCTGTATAGGCTCGGCCTGTAGCAACCATAAATTCGATCCCAAGACGTTCTGCCTCACGTATCGCTGAAGCATTGTCCTTTGAAATGCCCATTTTTGAATCTAGTAATGTTCCGTCCATGTCTGAAGCAATCAATTTAATCATAAATTTTTCTACACCTCGTTTATTTAACTTACCTATAGTTTACCATGTTTTTATGATTTCAGTGCAGAAAAAATTTTCTTGTCACATCCCATAAAATCCGCTATGCTAATCATGTAAAAGAAAGTTGGCAGAATAGACGTTTTACTTAATGAATAATTACAGCAAAAAAATAATTATATTAAAGGAGAAGTATTAATGAAAGAAATCATTCATAATAGCTGGCAAGATGTTTTAAAGGATGAATTCAGCAAAGACTATTATCTAAAGCTGCGTGAATTTTTGAAGCAAGAATACAGTCACCAAACCATTTATCCTGATATGTACCATATTTATTCAGCCCTTGAGCTGACGCCGTATGAAGAGGTCAAAGTTGTGATATTAGGTCAGGACCCGTATCATGGACCAAACCAAGCACATGGACTAAGTTTTTCAGTACAGCCTGGAGTAAGAACACCGCCATCATTGATGAATATTTACAAAGAACTTCAAGATGATCTGGGCTATCCGCCAGTCTCACATGGTTTTTTGGAAAGCTGGGCAAAACAAGGAGTTCTACTATTAAACACTGTATTGACTGTTCGAAATGGACAAGCTTATTCTCATCGTGGACAAGGGTGGGAAAACTTGACGGATGCAATCATCCAGAAGCTGAATGAGCGGGAAAAATCAATTGTCTTTATTTTATGGGGCAAGCCGGCACAGGAAAAAATCAAGATGATCGACACCAATAAACATATTATTATCAAATCGCCTCATCCAAGTCCCTTAGCAGCTCATCGTGGCTTCTTTGGTTCAAAGCCATTTTCAAAAACAAATCAAGCATTAGAACAGTTAGGAGAAACGCCAATCAACTGGCAGTTGCCTGATACAGTGTCATAAAACAGAGCTCATCTGTTATAGTGCAGATGGCTTAGTTTGTGAAAAGGATATCAGAATCAGTGTTTTTTCCACTAATACAGCAAGAAATAACTGTTATTTTCTTTAAGAATGGTGTATGATAAGTTTGTATAAATAATCATTGGAGGGTATATCGTGGAATTATTCGATAGCTTAAAATTTAAAGTCATTCGCCGCAATATCAAAATTGTTTTCCCAGAGGCAACAGATCCTCGTATTTTGGGAGCTGCCGCACGTTTGAAAGCAGAAGAATTAATGGAACCGATCTTGATCGGAAAGCAAGAAGACATTGTTGAAGCAGCACATGCTCGTGGAATCAAAACATCAAACTTCACTATTATCGATCCTGATAATTATGAAGGATGGGAAGAAATGGTTGCATCGTTTGTTGAACGTCGTAACGGTAAAGTAACAGAAGAAGATGCACGTAAGATTCTTAAAGACGTGAATTATTTCGGCACAATGCTGACTTACATGGGTCTTGCAGATGGTATGGTCAGCGGAGCGGTCCACTCAACAGGTGATACTGTTCGCCCTGCATTACAAATCATCAAAACAAAACCAGGTATCAGCCGTACAAGTGGTGCAATGATCATGGTTCGCGGACGCGATCAAGAGAAATATATCTTTGCAGATTGTGCGATCAATGTAAATCCAACAGCTCAAGAACTTGCTGAGATCGCTGTTGATAGTGCAAAAACCGCTGAATTATTCGATATCGATCCAAAAGTTGCAATGATGAGCTTCTCTACAAAAGGTTCTGCAAAAGCACCTGAGGTTGATAAAGTTGTTGAAGCGACTAAAATCGCCA
Organism: Enterococcus sp. 9D6_DIV0238; assembly: GCF_002174455.2. NCBI lineage: Bacteria > Bacillati > Bacillota > Bacilli > Lactobacillales > Enterococcaceae > Enterococcus > Candidatus Enterococcus dunnyi. The sequence continues at coordinate 1,260,128 of NZ_CP147246.1, read as the reverse complement.
AAAGTTTAGCACCAGAATTGGAAATCGATGGAGAATTACAATTTGATGCTTCTTATGTTGCTTCTGTAGCACAACTTAAAGCACCAAATTCACCAGTTGCTGGTCAAGCTACAGTCTTTGTTTTCCCAGAATTACAATCAGGAAACATCGGCTACAAAATTGCACAGCGCTTAGGTAACTTTGAAGCGATCGGACCAATCTTACAAGGATTGAACAAACCTGTTTCAGATTTATCTCGTGGTGCAAATGAAGAAGATATCTACAAGTTATCGATCATCACTGCAGCACAATCATTGATGAATTAATTATATGACTAGAGAGCTAAACAAAACGAGGGATGTTTTTGTTTAGGTCTCTAGTTTTTTTTAGGATAATTCGGTATACTACACTACATAGAAAGATAGAACAACGAGTTAGAAAAGCAGGTGAAAAAAGTGGAGATTTTAATCAATGATCCTAAAGAAACAGAAGAGATCGCTAAGCTTGTTGGTTTGAGTGCAAGAGCAGGGGATACGATCATTCTTTCTGGAGATCTCGGTGCGGGGAAAACAACGATGACCAAAGGGATCGCTTTAGGGCTAGGGATAGAGCAGATGATCAAAAGTCCTACCTATACGATCATTCGTGAATATCGTGAAGGACGATTGCCGTTATATCATATGGATGTTTACCGTATTGAGGATGGCGCGGATGATTTAGGGTTGGAGGAGTATTTTGAAGGAGACGGTTTATCTGTTGTTGAATGGGGAAAACTCTTAGGTGAATTTATGCCTGACGATTATCTGGATATCACAATTGAAAAAGATTCAGAAAATCTGGAGAAAAGAAAACTTGTGATTCAAGCGTTCGGACGACGGTCAGAACTATTTTTAGTACGAATCCAGCAAAAAATGGAGGAAAAAGAATGACAGAGGTTGAATTTACGATTCGAGAAGCAATTCCAACTGATGCTGCAGAGATTTTACGAGCTCTCAAAATTATTGGCAGCCAAACGCCTTTTTTAGTAATGGATGAAAAAGGACTGGAGATGACGATAGAAGAAATGAGTGAAAATCTAGGGAATCTCTATGATTCTCAGAATAATGTTTTGATGGTCGCATTAGCTGATAACAAAGTGATCGGAACAGCTTCAGTGAAAGCATCAGCAAAAAAACGTATGGAACACATCGGAGAAATCGGTATCAGTATCTTAAAAGATTACTGGGGCTTTGGTTTAGGCAGTTTGATGATGGAAGAGTTGATCGATTGGGCAAAAGAAAGTGATGTGATCCGAAGGCTGGAATTAACCGTACAGCACCGGAATCAACGCGCTGTTCATGTTTATGAAAAAATTGGTTTTGTTACCGAAGCCATCATGCCGCGGGGCGCTAAAACAGATGAGGGCGAATTTTTGGATGTTCATTTGATGAGTATGATGATCGATTAAGAAAGAAGAAAAAGTATTGGACAGGAGTGATCCAGCTATTCGATGCTTTTTTTGTTACGCAGCGTAACTACAATGTCACAAGTTACCTATTTGCATTCCTGTAACGACTTCCTGTATTTCTATATACGGTCTTTCATGGAAACGCTATACTGAAAGCAGATAAATTACTAAGGAGCTGAAGGTCATGTCAAAAGGAATCAAAATTGTAACGATCGGTGGAGGTTCAAGTTACACACCAGAATTAGTTGAAGGATTTATTAAACGTTACGACGAATTACCGATCCGTGAATTGTGGCTTGTAGATATCGAAGCAGGAAAAGAAAAATTAGAAATCGTTGGAGAAATGGCTAAACGAATGGTCAAAGCAGCCGGTGTCGACTGCGAAGTTCATTTAACGTTAGATCGCCGTGAAGCATTGAAAGATGCTGATTTTGTTACAACACAATTACGCGTAGGACTATTGGATGCACGTATTTTAGATGAACGAATTCCTTTAAGTCATGGCATGATCGGTCAAGAAACGAATGGTGCAGGCGGGATTTTTAAAGCGTTGAGAACCGTCCCTGTGATTTTAGATATCGTTGAAGATATGAAAGAATTATGCCCGAATGCTTGGTTGATCAACTTTACAAATCCAGCGGGAATGGTCACAGAAGCTGTTTTACGTTATGGTAATTGGGACAAAGTCGTTGGTTTATGTAATATTCCAGTCAATGCCGTTTTTGAAGAAGCAGCATTGTTAGGGGAGGAAAACCGTGATTTATTCTTCCAATTTGCTGGAATCAATCATTTACATTGGCATACGATCACAGATAAAAATGGAAAAGACCGCACAGATGAGCTGATCAAAATCATGTATGGTCAAGACGATGCAAAATCGATCGTAGCAAATATCAAGGACAATAATTTGATCTGGGAACAAGTAGAGAATCTACATATGGTTCCTTGCCCGTATCACAACTATTACTACTATACAGATAAAATGTTGGCAGAAGAATTAGAAGACTTCAAAAACAATGGGACACGTGCAGAAAAAGTGAAAGAAATCGAGCATGAATTGTTTGAATTATACAAAGATCCAAACTTAGACTACAAACCAAAACAACTTGCAGAGCGCGGTGGCGCCCGCTATAGTGATGCAGCTTGTGAAATCATCAATTCGATCCACAATGATAAACGTACAACAATGACTGTCAGCACAAGAAATAACGGAACGATCACGGATTTACCAGCTGAAAGCGCAGTTGAAGTAACATGTACGATCACAGGAAAAGGTCCTGTTCCATATAACTTTGGCAGCTTTGAACCAAGACAACGAGGATTGCTGCAAGTCATGAAATCTATGGAAGAATTAACGATCGAAGCGGCAGTAACGGGAGATTATGGAACGTTATTACAAGCATTCACGATGAATCCCTTGATCACAAGCGGAGACGTTGCCAAAGAAGTGATGGATGAATTATTAGAAGCACATAAAGCCTATTTACCAAATTTCTTTAAATAAAAAAATAAACAAGCAGCAGCCTCTTAGGTGCTCGCTTGTTTATTTTTTTGCACTTCTTTAGCCAAGTATTCTACAGTATAAAGTGCAGGGACTTGGGAGGTGATATCACTGTCACCGATTCTTTCTGTCGAAATATAGTATGGGATATTGACATCAGATAAAGAGGCAATCGTTGATTTTTCACTATTTGTGATCGAAATGATCGCACAATCATTAGAAAGAAAATGATTTAAGTAATTGATGATTGCTTCATTTTCACCACTGACAGAAAGAGCAATAACACAGACGTTTTTTGCAATGCTTTTGTTGAAAAAATTTACTGGGTGATTGATAGGGTCTTCAATATGAAAAGCCATACTAAAAATAGAAGAAAAGTACAATGCACCATATTCAGCAATGATTTTTGAAGAGCCCGTTCCAATAAATAGAACCAGATCTTTTTCAGCAAGTAATTTTACAGCAGCCTGCATTCGTTCTTGATAAAACGTTTCAGTTGATCGCTGTATAAAATTAGTGAAGGAGGTTTCATCAACGGCATGTGTCGTTATGGGTTCAGCTAAGGTTTTTCGATAAAGATTCAATTTGATTTTAAATTCGGAAAATCCATCACAACCAAATTTTCGACAAAAACGAAGAATACTGGCTGTACTGCTGTGAGTCTCTTTCGCTAGTTCTCGAATCCTCATATAGACGACCTCATCGATATGAGCAGCAACATATTTGTAAATTTCTAAATCGATTGGGCTTAAATCAGGCGTGTGATCTAAAAAGAGCACAGAATTCACCACTTTCTTTTTACAGTTTACTTCACTAAATCAATGCTATAAACATAATGTTTCACTGGCAGACCAGAATAATCTTTATAAAACTCCTGAACAATGGTCATACCATTGTTTTCAGCCACCTTTTGAGAAGCACTATTTGTATCTCGAATGATCGAACAAATTTTTTGTGCCTGCAGGATATTTTTTGCATAGTTTAAACATAAGGCACTAGCTTCACTGGCATATCCATTGTGCCAATATCGTTTGTTTAACAAATAACCAATTTCTAGTAAGTTTTTTCCTTCCACTTCTGAATAAACAATGCCGCATTGACCAACAAAGTTCTCTTCATTTTTATCAACGATCGCCCATAAACCAAATTGATTTTTTTGATAACTGGCTAAGTTCCAATTGAGCCAATCGCTCACTTTTTCATCAGTAAATGGGGCTTCATACGCATACATCGTTTCTTCATCTTGTAAAATGGCACATAAATCTTCAAGGTCATCTTCTGAAAGTTCTCTTAAATACAACCGCTCATTTTCTATTATTTTTTTCATCGTTGATTCAGCCTCCTTTTAAAGCAATCCCAAGGTCATTACATATTGCGGACCTGCTATCCCTTCGACAATCTTATCCATAGGTAAAAAACCAGATTTTTTATAAAGAGCTTGCGCTGCACTATTTTCTTTATTTACAGCAAGAACGATCTCATCAGCTGCTGGAAAGAGTTCTTGAGTAAATTTTGGTAATTGCTGCAAGACTTTTTTTGCATAGCCTTGCCCTTGATAGCGGGAGTCTGTAGAAAAAGTTCGTAGTAAAATCGCATGCTCATTTTCAGTATATAAAGAGACATCCTTCTTTTCGTCTAATACAAAAAAATTAGTTAAGCGTCCATTTTCGATTCCTACGATCGGATGAATGAAAGGATTTGTCAAAGCGATCTTTAAGGGCATTTCAGGTGTGCCTGTAAAACGAAGTTGTTCCTCAGTTAATTGGTATTGGTGGATCAATGCTGAAAATTCTTCATTATACTCGCTCAATAACATGTTCATTCTTCCCTTCCTCTTTTATTGTTAATTTCTTTTCTATTTTAACATACTCAACCCACTTTTTAACGTAAATGATCAGGGAAGGATTCAACTGTTGAAAGAAAAGTGACAGAGAACTGGGACTGTTTTAAAAGAAAATCGGAAGTTTAGACTGGTGATTTCTTTATATACTAGGTTCATCAAGTAACACAAGTCGCCCGAGACGTTAAATGAGAGGAGATGCAGGATGAAACTAGATGTTTCTTTGATGCAGCAGGATAAGGCGATAAAAAAACAATTGAAAGTTATCAAGAAGCTGCAAAAAAGGGTAAACGCAGAACAGCGTAAAAAGAATCAGCTTGCATCTCAATTAAAGCGATCGCAACACCGTATAAAAGAGCTGGAAAACCAGCAATAGTTGAAGGAGGAAATGAATAAATGACAGCATTAAGTGGAGTAGATGTAGTATGGCGTTTTCGTTTAGCCGAAGACGAAGGAAATGAACAAGCGTGGGGCTTAGCTTACAGCACAGAAAATGGGTATTCAAAATCAAAAGAAAGTGAATCAACTGTAACGAAAGACGGCAGCGTAGTCACGCCAGGAGCGACCGAAACAACGGTTTCAGCAACAACACTTTATAAAATCGGTTCAACACAAATCGACAAATTAGAAAGCGCAATGGATGAAAACAAACGTGTCCAAATTTGGCGCATCAATACAAAAGAAATCGGTACAGGTGCAAATGAAGGTAAATACAAAGCTAAATATTTTGAAGGCTTTTTCACCTCATTTGAAGAAACAGATTCCGCTGAAAACAAAGTGGAATATTCATTAGAATGGGCCATCGAAGGCGCTGGTAAAAACGGATTCGCTTCATTAGTCGTTGATACGACTGAAGGCGGCGATTATGAATTTAAAGATACAGTCAAAGTAGAAGCGGCTGAGTAACGATAGATAAGAGGATGAGACAAAAGTCGTTTAGGTTTGAACAATTGGAGTAAAAAAGGACAATACGCTTTTTGTATTGCTCGTTTTTTGCGAAATTGCTGAAAAACCTGACTTTTGGCTACCGTTTATTAAGAAGTAGAGTCCAGAACAAAACTGTTTTCTCGTTTTGTCCCGGACTCTTAAAAACAGGAGGACAATCATGGAGCTTACAATTAACGATAAATTAGTAAATTTTAAATTTGGATATGGTTTTTTAAAGGAAGTCAACCAACGTTATTCTGTTGAACGCGGCGGAATGAAATTGAAATTAGGTGTAGGGGCGATCATCTCGAATTTATTATTATCAGATGTCGACACACTTTTTGAAACGTTATTGATCGCTAATTTAACAGAAAAACCAAGAGTCCAGATCAAGGATTTAGAAGCATATGTGGAAGAACATGGTACGCAAACTTTATTTGAAGCGGTCATTGAAGAACTAAAAAAGTCCGAATATACAGCGATGATGGTGAACAAAATGCTGGAGGAAACCGAACTGTAAACTCGGAAGAAAATGATTTTGATGCAAGCTACGCTCAAGTGCAGCTCAACTGTTTGCGTTATTTGAATATCGAAGACCTCAATGAGATCGATCGATTGACGATTCCTGAATACGAGTTGCGGATCAAGGCCTATCAATTAAAAAGCTTAGATCAGCAATACAATATTCATTTACAAGCCTGGGCAACGGTCATGGCTGGGCAAACCAAAAAAGGAAGACCTGTCTATCGAACCTTTGAGAAATTCTTCAATTATCAAAAAGCAGAGGAACGAATCCTCGGAAAAGACCCTAGCTTGCCGAAAAATCAAGAAAAAGAAAAACTCCAGAATTGGATCGCAAACTTTAATTCGTAAAATTTATTAGAAAGGAGGAACTAAATGGAAAAAAAGGTTGATGTAATAGCAGTATTGTCCGCTATAGACAAAGGATTAAATGGTTCGTTAGATGACGTGTTTAGTAAATTAGAACGTGTAAATCAAAGTGTAGATAAATTGTTTTCATCACCAATGGATTCTTCTAACATAACTGCAAATTTTAACGAAGTAAAAGAATCGTTTTCTTCTTTAAATACCATGTTAGAAAGTTTTGGTATGTCAAATGTTCAGGGGATTGTAACAAACTTTGGCGCAATGGCCCAAAATCAAATAGGTAAGGCTGCAGGAGCTTTTGACTTATTTGCATCAAAATCTGAAAGTGCTACAAATAAAGTGGGTAGTGTCTTTTCAAAAGTAGGGTCTTCATTTAAAAGTATTCCAGGAAGCATTTTGCCTGCATTTGATAGTGTAGAGACGAAAGTTAGTGGATTTACGAATGACGTAGCTAGAACCGTAAGTAATTTGGCGCCCAAAACTGTTTTATCAATGTTGAGCATGGAATCAGGAGTAGCCTCTGCAATGGATAAAATTGGTTTAAAAGCAATTGATGCAGAAATTTTCTTTGAATCTATCTCTGAAGGAATGAAAAATGCCACTCAAAATGTACCATTATTAACGAAATCTTTAGGTGGAATTGGATCGGTTTTTCAAAAATCAGCTGGTGTAGGTACTACAGCATTAAGTACTATGGTTCAAGGGCTATCGTCCGTTTTTGGTGTTGCCCTTAAATTGCTTGGTCCAGCTGCAATACTTGGGGTTGCACTTGCAGGCTTTGGATTAATTAATAATCAGTTTGGGGAACAGATTCAAGGTATGCTGACTATGGTAATTGAAAAAGGTCCAGAGCTTATTACCAATTTTGTTAAAGGTATTACTGACAAGCTACCTGATTTGATTACTTCAGGAGCGCAATTAGTAGCAAGTTTAGCAGAAGCGATTTCAGTCAATTTACCAGTGATTATGCAAAGTGCTATCAATTTGATTGATGCCTTGGTTCAAGGTGTAATTGACAGCTTACCTACTTTAATTCCAGCAGCTTTGATGCTGATAGAATCATTAGCAACAAGCTTATTATCTGCAGCACCCCAACTATTATTAACGGGATTAGATTTATTGATGGCTTTAGTGGATGGTATTTTAGCGAATAAAGACCAAATCATAACAACTGTGACTAATATTATTCAGTCATTCACAGAAAATGTGACTAGTAAATTACCTGAAATTATCCAAAAAGGGGTCGAAATATTAACAAAACTTGCTGAAGGAATAGCATCTGTATTACCTAAATTGATACCAGTAGCATTAGAAGCGATTACAACACTTGTTGGTACACTTTTAGAACAATTACCGACACTGATTGACGCAGCAATTAAAATCGTAGGCGCTTTATGTAAAGGATTATGGGATAGTTTGCCGGATATTTTACTAGCAGCTGGAAAACTATTAATGACCTTTATCGGCGGAATCATTGATATTTTACCAGATGTATCAACGGCGGGATGGAAAGTGGCAAATGAAATTATCAAAGCAGTTACAGGAATAGACTTATTTGAAATAGGAAGTAATATTATTAAGGGTTTAGCTAACGGAATTGCCAAAGGAGCAAAATGGGTTTGGGAAAAGTTAGAAGCTTTTGGAAATGGAGTCAAAAACTTTTTGGCAGAAAAATTCAACATCCACTCACCTTCCCGCTGGATGCGTGATGAAATCGGAGCTATGCTCCCAGCTGGTCTTGCTATCGGAATCGAACGAAATGCTCATGTGATCGATCAGCCGATGGATGACTTAGCCTCTAAAGTGATATTACCAAGTTTAGACAGCTTAGATCAACAAGTCGACACGGTTCAACAATTATCTATTCATTCCAGCAGCACGCAAACACAGCAAAAAGAAAAGCAACCTGCAACATTCAATATCAACTTTGGCAACCAGCAGTTTAAAGCTTTTGTCTCAGATATTTCTGAAGCAATGGGACAAGATGCTGCAATCAATTTAGCATTTTAGAAGGAGGAAAGAGATGTATTATTTTGAAGACACACTAGAAAAAGGTCATAAAGATGAGTTGATCCTTCCTTCTTCTGCAATGATGTATGACGGTGTTTATATCGAAAAAATGATCGAAGGATATCGAACCTTAGCTGTTACCGGCCGAGAAATGCTATCACTGGACATCGAAACACAGAACACACAAGTTGGAAGTATCAAATTAAATCAAAAATTACCTGCTAGAACGATCAAAGTCACCTATCAATTGATGGGCAAAAATGCTCAGGATGTGCAAAAAAAATACCATCGTTTGATGCAGCTGCTTTATCGGGAAAAGGATGTCGAGCTTCGCTTTAAAGATGAGCTTGATTACCACTATTACGGTCAATATGTCACAACAGATGAGGTGCGTGGCGATACGAATAATATCATCGCAAGCTTTGAACTACTTTGTAATGATCCCAAAAAGTATTCGCTTTTGCTATCAACTGACAGCCAAATCACAACTTATTTACCATATCCAGTGACACCTGAAAAAATCACTGTGAAGATTGCTAAATTTGGCACACTGTTGATTCAAAATGAAGACAAGACAATAAAAATTACCAGCTATAACTTAAGTGCTGATGATCAGGTCGTATTTGATTTCTTAAAAGGCAAGGTATTTGTGAACGGAATCGACCAAACCTTTTTATTGGACTTAGAAAGTGATTTTGAAAATTTCAGTATTAAGGAAGGGCAAACAATCACATGTAGTAATGGTCAAATGACGATCGCTTATCGGGAGGTGCAATTATGACAAGTGTCTATTTTTTTGATGAACAGCAACACCTTCTTCGGATCGTAAATGAAAAGGAATTAGTAGAGATTGTTCAGGAAAAAGAGATCACAAACAATAAAGAAGAATTGCTCCATGATACCTTGAATGTTTCCACAATTTATGATGAGGAATTAAAAGGGGCCTCATATATGGCTGTAAAGGAAAGTAAAGACTTTTACAGCTTGTACCGCATTGTTGTCGATAGTGAAGCTGAAAATATTCTTTCATTTGTAGGTATCGCTTTTGCACCGGATGAGTTGGATTCATATGTCATAAAAAATATTTCGGTAAAAAATGTTTCTATTAAATCAACGCTTCAAAAGTTATTACAAGAGACAGAATGGCAGATCGGTCACGTAGATAGTGGACTCCCTTCAGTAACTGCAGACTTTAGTTATTTATCGATTCGTGATGCCTTGAAAGAGCTACAGACTAAAGGCTGTGAGATCCTGTTTAAATATAAGGTCGACGGTATTGGGATCACTGAAAAATGGGTAGAAGTCTATCGTGAAATCGGTATACAGAGCAATCAGCGTTTTACGTATGGTGATAAAGCACTAAGTATTGTTAAAGAGCAAGATCGCAATGAAGTCTATACAAGCTTGATCGGTCGTGGACGCGGAGAAGATGTCGGTGATGGTAAAGGCAAGCGTGCTGAATTTACAACGATCGAATGGAAGAAGTCAAACGGCGATCCATTAGATAAGCCGAAGGGACAAAACTGGTTAGAATTTCCTGAGATGACGAAGCAATACGGCATTCCTTTAAAAAATGGCGGAATGCGAAAACGAGAAAAGGTCATCACTTTTGATGAAGTTGAAGAGCCAAAAGAATTACTAAAACAAACCTATGAGGCACTTGTGAACTATTCTCGCCCGCTCACACAGTTTAAAACAGAAGTCTTAGGCGGCGATGCGATCGGGAACACAGTGACGATCCATCATCATGAACGCAACTACCATTATCAAACACGGATTTTTAAAGTCAAAATCGATCGTTTGACAGGAAAAGTGGAAGCTGGATTAGGAGATAATATCACAAAAAGTATGTCAAAAGCCGCATCAGATTTAAAAGGAAATGTTGCTTCCTTAGAAGAAAAAAAGATGACATTTTATGATTCAGAAGAAATCTCTAAATGGCAAGATGATATTATTCGCGGAGCAAAAGGCGGATCGATCAAATTGATGAACGGGATCGAGACAGGAAAGTCTGATAGTCGAGAACCGTATCAGATGGTATTTATGAATGGTGACTCATTAGAAAAAAGTAGCAATTTTTTAGTGATGAATTCAGATGGAATCGGGTTTATAAAAGATAAATTTACCAATCAACCAAAAACAGCTTGGACAATCGATGGGAAGTTTAATGCTGATTTCATTCAGGCAGGCACATTAGAAGGTGTCAACGTCCAAACAAAAAGTGATAATGCTTTTCAGATAAAACTTCAATCAAATGGAACTATAGCTTTTAGAAACCAAAAGAAAAATGAAGAAGAAGCTTGGATTGGGGCAACAGTGGATAGTAAAACCAAGGAACCTGTTGGTGTTGCGATATGTCAGATTCCTGGATATCAATTTGCTATTGGTTCGGCGATTTCTAAAGAAGAACGAGCACCAGGCCCTGTATTTGAAATACCGAAAGAATCAACTGCCGATAAGAAAATTTGGCGATTGTATGGGCAAGGAGCAATTAATGGTGACTTACACATAAAAGGAAAACTCTTCTTGAATGGGAAAGAAATCACTGGAAACGGTAATGGTAGCGGCGGCAATGGTGGAACTGGTGGAGGATATCCTCCAGAAATAACAACTCAAATAGATAAATTTGCTTGGGATTTATGGAGTTACCTAGTCTCTAATGGGTACAGCCAAGCTGCAGCAGCTGGAATTTTAGGAAATGTTCAACAAGAAACGGGCGGAACGATGGATCCTGATACAGATCAAATAGATGGGCCAGCTTATGGTTTAGTACAGTGGGATGGTTCAAGTTATCCACTGATTGGAAGTCCGACTTGGGATGGTCGTGAGTATGTTAAACGTCTTGTTGGAGCTGCTGGGATTACCAATGACTATAAATCAACATTAGCTCAAGTCAAACTGATTGATTGGTGTATGTATAATGGTCAATGGCTTGGTGTCGTCCATCCAACTGGGGTTGATGGGTTTAAAGGACTTACGGACCCGGCGACGGCAGCCTATGCTTTTGAAATGAATTTTGAACGTCCTAAAAATGCTCACCCAGAAAGACAAGGTTATGCACAAGAATGGTACAACAAATTTAAAGATTTAAAGCCGTCAACAGGAGCGGGCAAAGCAGGATTGGATCATCTAGAATCATTAGTGGGCCAATATTGGGGGAATGGACAGTGCTATGCTGTACCGGCTGAATATTCAGGCTTTTTAGGTGGTTGTGGATTAGGCGCAGAAACTCAATATGGTTTAAGTCACGTGATTGGAAACACAGCTGCGGCAGCTGATATCGGTAGTTCGTACGATTGGGCAGCAGTGGGTTGGAGAGTCATTTTTCAACCTGAATACAAAGACCTAGTTACAGGCGCAATCATCAATTGGAGGCGTGGCGGAAATATCGGAGGCTTTAATGTTGATTATACCTATGGACATACCGGCGTTATCAGAGGATTAACTGCTGGAGGTTTTCAAACCTACGAACAAAATATTGGCAAAGGTCAAATTATAGAAAGATACGAACGTACATGGGTCGGATCGAGTGAGATCAGCTCAATCGTCATCCCACCCAAATAATCGATTTTTAGAAAGGAGTGAGTGAATGTCTATCGTTTATCCAATTTTTTTATCCATCACACAATCGAATGACAACATTCCAACGATGGTCATTCGTCAATTTGACGAAGGCACTCAAGTGTTGGATGTTACGATCACAGAACACGGCAAACCAAAAGACATTTCAAATTTAACTCCCTTTTTCTGTGTGAAACAAGGACATCATGCCGGCTTAGGACTATCTGAACAGAAAGTGACTAAGATCATTGATGCAAAAAAAGGGAAAATTCAATATACATTAACCAATTATGATATGCAGTCAGTGGGAGAAAATACAGCCTACTTCAGCTTTAGAGAACTCCAAAAGGATCTAAGCTGGCGTCAGCAATTTTCAACAAGAGATTTTGCTTATCAAGTAAAAGAAAGTATTTACGAAGATGGAATCAAAGACAGTAATTATATTTGGACCTTTGAAGAAATCTTACGCTATTTTACAGAATGGGTGAAAACCTGTCAGGAAATTTATGATGACTGGTATCTCGTTGCACAAGCAGAATTACAGCGGATCATCAATGAATTTCAAGGATGGATCACGTCAAATCAGGAGCGTTTCGATCAGTGGACTGCTGTTAAAAGAGCAGCCTTCGATGAGTGGTTTGCTTCTATTAAAACCATTCTAGATGAGAACGCAGCGGGGAATCTGCTGAATTTGATCGAAGAGCTAAAACAATCTCATTTCACGTTGAAAAGCGGAGAAACAGGTATTTTACGAACGATTCGTGATGATAAATTCAGCTTGAACCATGGTATGACAAAAGTAGGGACAGTGCCGCATAAAAAAGAAGCTTCAGCATTGGTCATTGCTGAAATCGACAGTCAAAAACAAGATACATTCTTTTTACGAAAGGTGGGCTCCGTTTAATGGCAAATGAAGTAGAAATCAAAAAAGTTATGGAAACAGATCCAGCAGGTGTGAAACGCCAAGTGTTTCCGGAAACGCATGTAAGTGCGATTCTAGGATTTGAGAGTATCGAAAATGTAGGAACAGGTGTGACCTCTATCAATGGTAAAACAGGAGATATCACACTGACAGCAAAGGATTTAGGCGTTGAAGGAACAGGAATCACAATAGATAAGGTGGGATCAGTATGACAGATATCGTTGAATTAAAAAGCGATGGCGTCGTTGTCTATCCAAAAACGCATGTAAGTGCAGTTGAAGGGATCACAACGATCAAAGGGGAAAAAGGAGAAACGGGTCCAGCAGGCCCGCAAGGACTAACAGGAGCACAAGGAGCAACTGGCCCTCAAGGACCTGCTGGAACAAATGCAACAACGACTGCTGCTGCAACTCAAACAGTAAACGGGTTGATGAGTGCGGCAGATAAGAAAAAATTAGATACATTACCAACAATAACATTTAATAAGGTGGGATCAGTATAATGGCAGATATCGTACAATTAGAAGAAAAAGGGAATTTACTTTATCCGAAGACACATACAAGCGCGATTGATGGACTAGATGAAACATTGGTGAAAAAAACGGGTGATGAAGATATTGCTGGGGTGAAGAATTTTACGAGTGTTCCACAAATCAACAATGTTCCTATTGCAGTTGATAAGGGTACGGTTTACAAGGAAATTACTTTAGATTCAACAGTTAATGCCAATATTAAAAGTGGGTATATACGACTTTGGCGTATAGGAAACATGGTTATAGTCGGATCATATTTGACTATTACAGGTCCTGTACGATGGGTGAACGTTGCGAAGATACCTGAAGGATTTGAACCACATAGTACAGGTAGTTTTGGTATATCTTATGGATCTACAGGTGGTGAGCAGATTCCTGCTACCTTATATATGGCTGGCAGTAACTTTAGGGTGTTAACTACTAGTACCATTCCATCAGCAGAATATCCATTTCAAGGATCTGGAATTTATTATACGGAAAAAGAATTTCCTAGTTAAGTCATTGAAATATAAGTTTTAAAAAGCACAGAATGAACAATTTATTGTTCATTCTGTGCTTTTTATAATTCGGTACTATACGCCAAGAGAGATTCGAACTCCCGACCGCTCGCTTAGAAGGCGAGTGCTCTATCCAGCTGAGCTATTGGCGCATGAATAACACGACAAAATTTATTATAATGAACATGTAAAACAAAGTCAATCATTAATTAGAAATAACGCTAAAGTTTTTTTAGAAGCAGAGAAAGTAACGGAAAACTCAAGTTTTCATTGACTCTCTTACCTTATTTTGATATAGTATTACTGTTGTAATTGTGGTCTCCACAGCTACAACCGCACAGAACAAGTCTTAAGCATGAGATCCTCATCACTTGGGATGGCGAGTCTAAGTTTAGAAGAAGGAGGTGCTGTATAGCATGTACGCAATTATCAAAACTGGTGGTAAACAAGTAAAAGTTGAGGTAGGTCAAGCAATTTACGTTGAAAAATTAGACGTAGAAGCTGGCGAAAAAGTTGTTTTTGACGAAGTTATCTTAGTAGGTGGCGAATCTACGAAAGTAGGAGCTCCAACTGTTGCAGGTGCAACTGTCGAAGGAACTGTTGAAAAACACGGCAAACAAAAGAAAGTCGTTACTTTCAAATACAAACCTAAAAAACACACTCACCGTAAACAAGGTCACCGTCAACCGTATACAAAAGTCGTGATCGAAGCAATCAACGCATAATTCTTTTAAGTTGCATAGGAAAGAAGGCCTATCAATGATTAAAAGTTCTTTTAAACGAAATGATGCAGGTCAGATCATTTCTTTTGAAGTAACCGGGCATGCTGAATCAGGACCCTATGGCAGTGACATCGTTTGTGCAGCAGTTTCTGCATTAACGATCAGTACAGTCAATGGGATCGATGCTCTAGCAGGTTTTGAACCGATCGTTGAAACCAATGAAGCTGAAGGTGGCTACCTTTATGTTGAAATGATTTCAAAAGCGAATCAGGAACAAACCAATATTGCCCAAATTCTCTTGGAAAATCTTTTATTAGGTTTACAAGCAATCGAACAAGAAAACCTTGAATTTATTCAAGTCAAAACTATAAATGAAAAATAGGAGGTGCAGACGATGTTACTAAATATGAATTTACAATTATTCGCCCATAAAAAAGGTGGAGGTTCTACTTCCAACGGACGTGATTCAGAATCTAAACGCTTAGGCGCTAAGAGTGCTGATGGCCAAACTGTTACTGGTGGATCAATTTTATACCGTCAACGCGGAACTAAAATTTATCCAGGAGCTAACGTAGGTATTGGTGGCGATGACACTTTATTTGCTAAAGTTGATGGTGTAGTACGTTTCGAACGTAAAGGCCGTGACAAAAAACAAGTGTCTGTTTATCCAGTGGCAAATTAATAATAAGCTGAATCCTTTGTGCTGCAAGGGATTTGGCTATTTTTTTTGTTTTAAAATAATTATTGACCATACATTTGACCATACTTTCTAAAAATCGACATATCGTATCAATTTATCAGTTGTTTTTTCTTTTTGATCATCGGATAGATGAGTATAGATATCTAAATTTGTTTTAATGTTTGAGTGTCCTAGACGTTCAGCAACTGCTTTATCCGTCGCTTGGGCATTGTAAAGCATAGATGCATGTGTATGATGAAAGCCATGTAATCCGATATCAGGTAGTTTGGCTTTGCTTTGATAAATTTTATTATTTACATGTCAATCGACCTAGTTATTTTGAAGTATGGCGATTAAAAAAAGACGTAGAGAGCAATAGACCTACATCGCCAACACCAAACAAACGCCGACACGCCTACAAGGTAGATGATATCCAATTTATCAATGGCTTATGGCAAATCCGCTGTAACTCATTAGCGCCTGCAGGTTTTGACTGGACAGACAACGACATCAATGCGACAGACGTTGATATGATTGATTCAGCTACTGGAGCAATGCTAGCTGATCAAGAAACGATTAGACCTGGTATGTACTTTGCATTTAACGAAAGTAGAGTAGCAGATACAGGGGAAGTCGTAAAAGATCATGGCTATGACTATCACAAGTTCAACTTTGCGTCGCCTACGGGGGCGGTATGGTTGGTTCGTGGCAGTAAACAACAATTAGTATATGGCTAATTAAACAGGAAATCTAATTTCTTGTGTGTGATTTCTAATAGTAGTATATTTAACTTATACTAGCAACAACCCTATTTATTTTTTCATTTTACCTTAGGGTAAAACTCCTTTAGCTCCTATCTCTTACGAGACGGGAGCTTTTTTTGTTTGCTCTTATTTATATCTCTTACATTATGTGTTAAAATGTATTGTACATCATGTTATTTCAGAAAGTGAGGAGAATTAGTGAAGAGATTATCTGTAATTTTAGTAGTTCTAATATGTTTGATTAGTCTTAGTAGTTGTAAAACAGAAAGAAAAGAGGAGGCCTCAGATATGTTTTTAAAGACTTGGAAAGGCAAAGGGGAAGACTCGATATATGAATTAAATCTTGTTAGATCGGGGAATGAACATATCGTCGCAGAATTGTTTGAAAATAGTGTTCAGAAGTATAAATATACTTGTGTTGTAGATACAGTTACAAAAGATACCATGATTCTCAAATATGAAAAAATGGTTTTAACATTTAAGTTATCAGATAATGAAATGATATATACAAAAAGTATTGATGGAACTGAAGGTATTGAGGGGACTGGTAAACCGATCCAGTTTGACAAATAAATCGCTTTTAGATATTATTAATTTAATATTAGAAATAATATTAATACTATTAGTAAGGAGTTTTATATGAAAAAAATAGTTTTGTCAATGTTGCTTTTATTTGGAGCAGTTTCATTTCAAGATGTAACTGCAAACGCCACTGAAGGTGCAGATGTTATTATCCAAACTGAATCTGTATCAGGAGAAGTGGATCAATTTGCGAAAAACGATTTTGGACTCGCACTGACATCAATATTGTTTTTAGAAGGCAATAATATAAGTGCATCCGATTATTCATTAGGGTCAGCTTTTTCAATGTTCGATGGAGAAAAAACAGAAACAGGAACTGTGTACTATCCAGTTTATCTAGATGGAAAACTAGAGTTTCTTTATTCAGTGCGTAAAAACGAACTTGGGGAATATGTTTCATCAGTTTCTCGTTTTCTAGTAAATGAGGTTAATGCTGCAATTGATTCTGCTAATGGCGAGCCTATTTCTTTTTTTGTAAAAGAGGATGATATCTTTTATAAAATAAACGACACAATTGAAAAAATATTTGAAGCACCTATAGATGAATTCTCAAATAAAAAAAGTGAAACCACCGAACTTACAATAGAAGATGCAAATGAGACATTACAGTCAGCAGAGAGTAATGTTGAAGAAAAGGATATATCTGAACAAACGGATTTTGTTAAGCAAGATAATATTTCAAAAAATTCTAAGTTATCACGTTCAAGTGTTAGTACAGCAAAAAATTATGCGATGATAAATTGGAAAATTAATGAAACTCAAGGAGATGTTCCGTGGTGTGCTGCTTTTGTTACTGCTGCTATTTTGAGTAATAAGGTAGATGCTCGTGCAACAAGAGCGGTTGATATTGTGAATTATTCATATCCTAAACTAACAGCAAAACAGAGGGAACAAAATGGTGTTTCTCCACAACAGATACTTGCTTATGCAAACTACAGAAAAACATATCCAAAAATAGTAGAAAGTACAGTATCACACAGTGTGATAGAAAGCAATTTACGCAAAGGAAATGCTTTGTATCTTGGTGGAATTGGTTATGGAAGTCAGACCAGTAAATCTAGACATGCATTTGCTTTATATGGCTGGGTGGATAATGAGAACCCAAGTGGTGGGAAGCCCTATAGAGTGTATTATGTATGGAACCCTTGGTGGAACTATCCTATGACAGTTCAGGGGAATACTCTTCCAATAACAATTCCTGTTCCAGGTGGAGGGTATACTTGGTATAGAACAATTTATAATTTTTAATATGAATGATTTAAAAGGACTTCGATGTTTGAAGTCCTTTTTGCGAAAATAACAACTATACTAATTTGATGGTGTGGATAAAGAAATGACCATACTTTATCAAAAATAGTGGAAAATGATAGAACTTATCATATCGTAGAAAATGCGACGACTAGCTGTTTGTTCAATGATGGAAAACAATGGAAAACATTAATTTTAAAGTGTCTGTTTATCCAGTGGCTCAATAATTTTTGAATGTAAAAACTCTGTCTCTCGCTTAATGAGAGACAGAGTTTTTTTAATTTTTATCCAATGATATAGGGTAAAACAATCTTACTTCATTCTTCACTAGGAGAAGAAAAAGCTTTATGGTATGATAGATTTGTTTGGTACAAATGTTTAAGCGGAGGCTAAAAAATGTTTAAATTCTCATCAATAAATAACTCGAGAAAGCAGATTTTTCAAGCAATTATTATGATTGGGCTATTATCTTTTTTAATGCTTTCTCCCCAATTATATAAGCATGCATTGATTGTCTCTAATGATTTTCTATTCCATATGAATCGTTTTTATGATCTAAGTCAGCAATTAAAGACAGGTCATTTTAATTACTTTCAATCTTTATATGGGTTTGCTCAGTCTGGTAGAATCGTTAATGCAATGTACGGTATGGATTTTGCTTTTATACAAGCAATTATATTGGCTATTTTTGGTACTTGGTTCAAGTTTCAATTAGTTTCATCGTTCTTATGTTTTTTTGTCAGTGGAATATCGATGTATAGTCTGACGCGCTACGCAAAAGTTGACCATTCTTATTCTCTAGTAGCAGCTATTTTTTATATGTCGACCTCAACAATTGCTTACTATGCACTAGTAACAAATTTTTCTGGTTGGGGAGCGGCTTTTTTACCGCTGGCTTTTCTTCCAGTAGTTTATATGTTCCAAAATAAAGAACGACCGATCAAACCTTTATTATTGGGAATACCAATAGCACTGTTGCTTTCTGTTCACTTATTTTCAACTGTGTTGGCTGTATTGGCTTTGATTCCTTTTTATATTTATACTTTTTTTACTTGTAGAAATAAACTGGTTATGATCAAAGATACATTGTTAGCTATTTTTGTTGCTGTCCTACTTTCTGCTAACACGTTTGGTGCTATATATGATTTATCAGGTGATGACTTGATTAGCCCTTATGCGGTTAAGGATATGATGGCAAATAGCACTTCTTTTTCAATTGGAGTGCCCGGATGGGCAACTCTTGGATTGATTTTTTCTTTCTTGTTCATTTTTCAGGCAGTTTCAACAGGTGTCTTTTGGAAGCAACTTTCTCATTTTGAACGATTACTTAATTCAGTGGGAATTTTCTTTTTATTCCTTTCTTCAAAATTCGTTCCTTGGAATAGTATCGCAGCTCGATTTACGTTTATTCAATCGATGCAATTCCCCCAAAGATTTGTTTGTGTGGCGTGCATTTTACTGTTATTAGGTTGGGCAATTAGGATGCAGAAAATGAGTGAGAATCCATCTATAAACAATCAATCAGTTCAGAGAATTGCTATGATTTTCTTTGCTACACTAGCACTTATTAGCTGTAATAATATTAATTTACAAATTTCTTCAAGTTCAGATGCATGGAGTTCAGATCAACCTATCAAAGATAAAGCGGCAACAATTATTGAAAGCGATCCGGAAAAAATTCGACAAGCTTTTGGTGGAAATAATCCTTTAGGAACTGCTTTTAAAGCTGTTGATAAATCGACGGCTGATTATTTGCCAAGATATACTGATGAACAATTTAAGACATACGGAACCTATGCAGAAGAAATTCTTCAAAATGAAGTGAATGTAACAAAAAAAATAACATCCGACAACCGAATAGAATTAACGTGGGAAAATAAGTTGCCAAATGATACGACGTTACTTCCAGTAACCATCTATAACAGAACTTCCGTAGAGTTAAATGGTAAAAAATTATCAAAAGAAAGATATGAAGTTTCTAATATTGGCAGTCTGATCATAAAAGCTCCTAAAGGAGAAAATACAGTTGTTGTAGGATATGACCCTAGTATTATCTTCAAAATATCTATAGTTATTAAGGTTTTATCTTTGTTAGTTTTGTTGACCTATGGAGTAAAAGCTTTTATGAAATACTCTTTTAAAAATAAGAAGTAAAATAAAACTCTGGTAGTCTGAATTGTTTTTAGAGACTACTAGAGTATTTTTTTGAAAAAAAACTTACGAGAAAATTTTTTTTATGGTAGCATAATCTCTGTTATGAAAAAAAGGAGTGTATGTATGCCGAAAACAAAAAAAGAAAGTTTATTTTTTACAACGATTGTCTGTTTTTCCATGGTCTTTTCAATGAGTCTTTATAATCTAGTGTTGCATGAGCAATTGTCATGGAGTCATCTTCTAGGTGGTCTAGTACCTGGTTTTCTAGTGGCTTTTTTAGTTGATGTGTTCGTTGTAGCAAATGCTGCAAAGAAAATCGCTTTTTCATTGCCGATCAATAGAGAAAAGCAGCTTCATATGGTTGTTGCTGTTTCTAGCTGTATGGTGCTTGGAATGGTCTTTTTCATGTCCATTTACGGTGTCGTGGTTCAAACTGGTATTACAGAAGAATTTTTTAGTAACTATATTGGAGCTTTCAGTCAGAATTTAGTGATGGCTTTACCTTTGCAACTATTGATCGTTGGACCTATATGCCGCTTGATTTTGAAGAAAAGTCGACAAGCTAATTGGTTACGACAAGAATCAGTCAAGTAATCAGCACGAAAAAAACAGTCGTTCAATCTCTCAACTGCATTTCAAAAGGGTTTAGCTTTTCAAAAATAGCAGATAGTTGCTATAATTGAGTGAATAGCGATAAAAAAGGAGGCCTTTAGAAATGGAGATACATGAGCGAATTGTGAGATTACTAAATTCCAGTAAGGTATTTTTACTTGCAACCATCGATAAAAGGGAATTTCCAACAGTGATTACCGTATCCGCACCCTTATGGAGAGAGGGACTGTTGAAATTACAATTTTATTTGGATGGGGAAGGGGAAACGGTCAAAAATATTCGTTCTAACCCCAATGGGTCTGTTTGTTGCTATGAAGAAATTGCTCATGAAAGTTTGCTGCTAAAAGGGAAATTTTCTGTTGAAGAAGTGGGTTCTAAAGGTGAGATCACATCTAGGTTGTCTGACTATCAAAAAGAGTTAAATCATCAAGCACCTGTCTTGGTGACATTTGAAACTTGGACAGCAAGAATCCATATGGATAAAAAAACAAAAGATATCATTGTTTAACAAATCAATGAAAAGGAATAAGCCTGGGCATTTTTTGCTTAAGGCTTTTTTCTTTTTTCTTAATAACTCTTCATAAAATATTCGAACCAATTTATGCTTTCGTTAAGGTTTCTCAGCTATAGTTATCCTATGATCAAAAAGCAACACAGAGGAGGGAAGGCAATGTACGCTGTAAAAGTATTACATGGATATATCAGTAAAGACGGACAACGTACAAGAGATAAAAATCAAGCACGAGTCTTTGGTGATAAACGCTTCGCAGAAAAATTTGCTGATAAAATTGGTGGACGAGTCAAAGAATTTTCTAGATAAATAAACAGGAAAAAGATAGGACGAAATTCTTAGAATTTCGTCCTATCTTTTTTTAAATATACAGATCAAATACAGCGATTTCCGGTGGCACTCTAAACCGAGCAGGAATTTTTGTTGTCCCTAATCCTGTATTGACATAAAGTGTCGTGTCATTTGTTAAATTGTAGAAGCCACTAAAATATTTTTCTGCCATGATATTTTTGATGGTTATAAATGGAAGGTTGATTTGACCACCATGACTGTGACCGGATAAGATCAGCTGTATATCTTGGTCCACTAGTTGATCAGCTACATCCGGCTCATGACTAAGTAAAATCGTGTAGTCACTTTGACGTTCGCTCAAAGCTTCTTCGATCGACGAGTTACCTAATAAAGAATCATCTAAACCACTGATAAAAACACTTTTTCCATCTGCAAGAGCAATATTCATCCCTGAATTTTCCAGTAATTGAAAACCAGCTCCAGCTAATATCTCTGGATAAACACGAGCAGCGCCGCCACCATAATCATGATTGCCCCAAACAGCGAATTTTCCTAAAGGTGCAGTTAATCGACTTAAGGCAGCTGTGACATCCTCTATAGGTCCGTACTTTGCATAGTTATCAAATAGATCACCAGTAAATAAGATAATATCCGGTTTTTCCTGATTCACCTTTGTAACAATTTTTTCAAGCTGGGCTACTGGATAGTTTTCTTGAATATGGATGTCTGAAAGTTGAACAACTTTCAGTGATTTTTGTCCTTGATTATCGCCAAGAGTATAGTTGTGAGTGACGATTCGTTTTGGTTCTATAAAAAAAGCATAGAAGACCATGCTGATGATCGAAAAAAAGAATAATATGAAAAAAATTGCTTGCTTCTTCATCCGTAACCTCACTTTCTAACGCAATTCTATCAAAAATAGCTTAAAAAAGAGTAAAGCTAGCTGCTAGATTAAAAAATTTAGAATAAATTAGAATTTTAATTTTTTTATAACTGAAAAATCATAATAGGTAAAAAAATATGATATAATAAGATTTATTTAGTGTTTTTTTCTTTTAGTTTTATTTATGAGATCGACTCGAGCTAGGAGTTGTTGTTGGTTGAGACAAAAAAATGTTTCGTTTGAATGTATGAGAATCATTGCTTTTCTAATGGTTGTTTTTAATCACGTATTTCATTATTTATTCTACGGATTAGATCTTTCGTATGAGTGGAATGTGACAGCTGTATTAATGGTGATCGTTAAACCGGTGGTACCACTTTTTATGATGATGTCAGGTGCTTTATTGTTAAGAAGAGAGTATTCTTCAAAAGAACTTCGTAATAAGATTATCAGTGTTGTGGTGACGTTGCTGTTGTTTTCTCTAGTGTATTTTTATTTTGATCCTGAATTGAAAGGAACAGATCAAACCTTCATTCTTTTATTTTTAAATGGACGGGTCAGTAATGCACTCTGGTACATGTATGTATATTTGGGCTTCTTACTATTTCTACCATTTATAAAAAAATGGTGGATTCCTTTAATGAAAAAGATTATAGAAGCTTTTTTCTAGTACTGTTTCTTTTGTCCATGGTTTTTCCTTATCTACTGAGATTTTTAGGAGCAGATATTTCAGAAACAGATTTTTTTAAATTTGTGTTTAGTCCATATCTATTGTACTTTGTTTTTGGTCATTATTTTATCAATGTCAAAAAAGGAACCCTTGATCTGCTTAAAAATCGCAGTTATCTTCTTCCACTGATATATGTGGGATCAGTTGTTCTTTCCGCTCTGATGATCATTACGTCAAGATATAACATGATGGACTTTGAATTGTGGAACAATAAAGCAGACTCTTTTCAATATGGTGTGATGTCAGTAGTCTTATTTATTATGTTGGCTCGAATGAGGGTACCCTCTAAATTAATTGAAAAAGGCAGTCTATTTTTAGGCTCAAAAATCTATTTTGCTTATTTGATTTCAGATTTTGTTATTCATAATCTGTATGTTCCATTATTACAAAAATTCAATTCATTGAGTAATGTTTTAGTGCGGTTTACTGTTATTTCAATTTGTATAGCAGTTGTCTGTCTAGTATTTTCTCTAATAGCAAATGCACTAGTAGATGGATGCAAACAATTGATTAAAAGTATTAAAGATAAAGAGCAAATCGCTTAGTAAAAAATAAAATAAACGGGAACGATTTCGTAAATAAAACTAAAAGAAAAAAGTTCTTCATGATTTAATCCGAATAGGTAACAAATAACAGGAAAATTTGCTACAATTAAAGAGAACGTTATGAAGAAAGAAGGAAATGCAATGATGATCAGAGTAAATAAATTAAGAGCATTGATGAAGGAAAACAATCTAGACGCATTTTTAATCACCAGTTCGTATAATCTACGGTATTTAACAAACTTTACAGGAACTACAGGATTAGCAGTGATCACATTAGACAAAGCGTTTTTTGTCACGGATTTTCGTTATACAGAGCAAGCGGCAGCACAAGCACAAGGCTATGAAATCGTTCAAAATGCAGGACCGATCTTTGATGAGGTTGTTGCGATTGCCGAAAAAGAACAACTGAAAAATATCGCTTTTGAAGAGTTATTTGTCAGCTTCGCTGAATATAGTGTGCTGGAAGAAATCATACCGTGTGAATTAGTTCCAGTAGCTGGTTTGATCGAAGAATTACGTGAAGTGAAGGATGAAGAAGAGATTGCGATCATTGAGAAAGCATGTAGCATTGCTGATCTTGGCTTTAAACATATTTTGACAGTCATCAAACCAGGGATGACAGAAATTGAGATCGCCAATCAATTGGATTTTTATATGCGTTCATTGGGTGCGACGGGTGTTTCATTTGAAACGATCGTTGCCAGTGGTGTGCGTTCGGCTATGCCACATGGTGTTGCCAGTGAAAAAATCATTGAAAAAGGTGATTTGATCACGTTAGATTTTGGCTGCTATTACCAAGGCTATGTTTCTGATATGACACGGACTTTTGCAATTGGCGAACCTGATAGCAAGCTTAAAGAGATTTATCAAATCGTTTTAGAAGCACAATTGAAAGTTCTAGAAGAAGCAAAACCGGGCTTGACTGGTATTCAGCTAGATGCGATCGCTCGTGACCATATCGCTTCTTATGGTTATGGAGAAGCTTTTGGTCATAGTACAGGACACGGAATTGGTTTAGAGATCCACGAAGGACCCAATGTTTCCTTTAGAGCAGAGAAACAATTCGTGGCAGGTAATGTGATCACAGATGAGCCTGGGATTTATTTACCAGGACTTGGCGGTGTCAGAATCGAAGATGATCTACTGATCACGAAAGATGGCAATCGTGTATTGACACATTCACCGAAAGAATTGATTATTTTATAATTTGTAGAACACGTTTTCCTGCCACTTTTTTTGGTAGCGAAAACGATCATTTAATGATAAACTAGGTGTGAATGTAAACTTAGATAGGTATATGGACGAAAGCTTGAAAACGTAGAGAAAGTTTCTCGAACATGACTATTGAGGAGGATAAAAATGACTGACGAAAAAAATCTAGTGATTAATACAAAAGATGCTTTAGGTGAAATCGTGATCGCACCAGAAGTGATCGAAGTCATTATTGGTATTGCAGCTTCTAAAGTTGATGGCGTATATGGCATGCGCGGAACATTTGCTAATAATGTAACAGAATTCCTTGGTCGTGCTGCTCACGGCAAAGGTGTTTATTTAAGAGCCGAAGAAGAAGGCTTGAAAGTCGATATTTATTGCTACTTGAATTACGGGATCTCTGTACCGAAAGTTGCCTTAGATATGCAGGATCGTGTGAAACAGCAAGTATTGTTTATGACTGATATTGATTTAGTTGAAGTAAATATCCATGTGGTGGCAGTCGTTCCTGAAAAGCTTCCTGAGCCGGATTTTGATGAATTATTCCCAGAGGAAGAGGGAGAAAATGAGTAAGCCGAGCTTTACTCGTCATGAGATTCGTGAAAAAGCACTGCAAGCTTTATTTCCTTTGGATTTTAATATCGATTTGACGAAACAAGATGCGATTTATTATGCTTTAGAATTAGATAACCGTGATATCATCAGCGAAGATGGGGAAGAATTTGTTCCGACCTATCTAGATCTATTAGTTGGTGGTGTCTGCGACCGTAAATCAGAATTAGATGAGGTCATCAAGAAACATTTAGGCACGAATTGGACGATCAATAGGATCGCCAAAATGGATTTGATCATTTTGCGCATGGCTATTTTTGAGATGATCTATGCCGGAGATGTACCTAATACAGTGGCGTTGAATGAAGCAATTGAGTTGACCAAGAAATTCAGTGATGATCGCTCAAGAAAATTTGTCAATGGTGTACTGTCAAATGTAATGAAGGATCTTGAAGAGTAAGGGACATTTGTTTTTTTGATGAATAAAATTTAAAGTGATTAAGGATGGCTAGAAGAGTTGTTCTTAGTCACTTTTTTTGTACATGTTTTCGTTTGAGAACAGTATTATACAGTGTAAAGAGTCTCCAATCTGTGCTAAAATGAAACAATACAAACAAAAAAGAGGAGTGATCTCATGGGAGAGTTAATCAACGGTCGTGAATTAGCGGACAAGATGCAGGCGCAAATCAAAGAAGAAGTGACAGAACTTGAAAAAAAAGGGATTAAACCAGGCTTAGTCGTGTTGTTGGTCGGTGAAAATCCAGCGAGTCAAACGTATGTGAAAAACAAAGATTTAGCAGCAGCGAAAATCGGGATTCGTTCAAAGATCGAACGTTTGCCAGAAACGATTTTAGAAGCTGAGTTACTTGATGTGATCGAACGCTACAATCAAGATCCCGAATTTCATGGTATTTTGGTTCAATTACCGCTACCGAAACATATCGATGAAGAAAAAGTCTTACTTGCTGTTGATCCGAACAAAGATGTTGATGGCTTTCATCCTATGAACATGGGACACTTATTTATCGGTGAGCCGACAATGATTCCATGTACGCCATACGGCATCATGAAAATGTTTGAAGCCTATAACATCGATCTTGAAGGCAAGCGAGCTGTGGTGATCGGACGGAGTAATATCGTTGGTAAACCGATGGCCCAATTGATGATGATGAAAAATGCGACAGTGACGATCGCTCATTCTAGAACAGTAGATTTACCAGCTGTTGCTAGGGAAGCGGATATTCTTGTCGTTGCGATCGGCCGCGGTCATTTCGTGACAAAAGAGTTCGTGAAGCCTGGGGCAGTCGTCATTGATGTGGGCATGAACCGCGATGAAAACGGGAAGCTGATCGGTGATGTGAAATTTGATGAAGTCTCAGAGATCGCCAGCTATATCACGCCTGTACCAAAAGGTGTTGGCCCGATGACGATCACGATGCTGATGTATCAAACAGTCGAGGCCGCTAAAAAACAAAAGTAAGGTGAGAAGATGGAACAGCAATATTTAACAGTCACAGCTTTAACCAAATATTTAAAACGTAAATTTGATGCTGATCCATACTTAGAACGTGTATATTTAACAGGAGAAATTTCTAACTTTCGTTTACGGCCAAATGCCCATCAATACTTTAGCTTAAAAGATGATGGTGCAAAAATTTCTGCAATTATGTTTAAATCAGCTTTTCAGAAACTGAAGTTTCAGCCTAAAGAAGGAATGAAAGTCCTAGTTGTTGGCCGCGTATCTTTATATGAAAATGGTGGCTCTTATCAAATTTATGTTGAACATATGGAGCCGGATGGCGTTGGTGCGCTGTATCAGGCACTAGCTGAATTACGTGAAAAACTAGGAAAAGAAGGCTTGTTTGAAGGGCCTAAAAAAATGCTGCCTCGCTATCCTAAGCGAATTGCTGTGATCACTAGTCCTAGCGGAGCAGTCATTCGAGACATTATTACAACGGTGAAAAGAAGATATCCGATTGCTCAGTTGGTTCTGTTTCCAACCTTAGTTCAAGGGGATCAAGCAGCAGACGATATTGTTCGTAACATTCAAAAAGTGGAAGAATCGGGCACTTTTGATACAATGATCATTGGCCGCGGTGGTGGTTCGATTGAGGATCTATGGCCTTTTAATGAAGAACGTGTGGCTAGAGCAATTTATGAGGCAAAAACACCGATCATTTCTTCCGTCGGACATGAAACAGATGTAACGATCGCTGATATGGTTGCGGATGTTCGTGCTGCTACACCGACTGCAGCAGCAGAATTAGCGGTTCCTGTTTTAAATGAAGAATTGTTGAAAATCAAAGACCGCCAAACACGTTTGGAACAAAGCTTCTTATATCAATTGAAACAAAAAACAGACCGATATCAGCGCTTGAAAAATTCATACGTATTTAAACAACCTGACCGGTTATATGAAGGACAAACAATCAAGCTGGATCGAGTTACGCAGCGATTGATCCAATCAATGGAAGCTGTGTATCATCAAAAACAACGGACAGCACAAGAAATCATTGGCCAATTCAGACAGCAAAGCCCTCAAAGCCAGATCAGAGAAGGTCAGCAGCGGTTAAAATTTTTAGACGAATCTCTGCATAATCGTATGGAACAATACATGAAAGACAAACAAAAGCAGTTCAGCTCTGCAATTCAACAGCTAGACTTGCTTAGTCCATTAAAAATCATGGGACGCGGCTATAGTTATACAACAAAAGAACAGCAAGTGGTCAAATCAGTCACTGAACTAAAACCAAAAGAAAAAATCCAGATCCATTATGTCGATGGTATCGTAGAGACCATGATAGAAAAAGTTTTACCAGCGGAAGAGGAGTAGTAGTATGGCAAAAGAAAAAGCAATCGAAAAAACATTTGAAGAATCATTGACTGAACTAGAAGAGATCGTTCAGCGTTTAGAACGCGGTGATGTTCCTTTAGAAGAAGCTTTAGCGGCTTTTCAAGAAGGGATGGCATTGAGCAAACAGTGTCAGGATACCTTGCAAAAGGCTGAAAAGACCTTAACAAAAGTGATGACAGAAAATAATGAAGAAGTTCCATTCGAAGAAAGCGGGGAAGCTTGATGGAAGATTTCACCAGTTTCCGCAAGCAAAGTTTACCGCTTATCGAAAAGGAAATGGAAGATTTTATCAATCAGTACACAGCAAACGAACAATTGAAAGAAGCGATGCTATATTCGATTCGTGCTGGAGGGAAACGGTTTCGTCCACTTTTAGTTTTAGCTGTACTTCATTCATTCGATCGTCACCCACAAACACACGATTATCAAATTGCTGCGGCCTTGGAAATGATCCATACGTATTCGTTGATTCATGATGATTTGCCTGCAATGGATGATGATGATCTACGTCGTGGAAAGCCGACGAATCATAAAGTATTTGGCGAAGCTCATGCTATTTTGGCTGGGGATGGCTTATTGACAGCCGCATTTCAACTGGCGGCACTTAGTCGAATTCAATCAGATCAAAAGGTACTTTTGATCCAGCTCTTGAGTAAGGCTGCCGGAACACAAGGAATGGTTGCTGGTCAGGCTGGGGATCTTCAAGGAGAAAAACGTTCTTTGACTTTGGCTGAACTAGCGAATGTTCACGAAAAGAAAACAGGAGCGTTGATCGAATTTGCTCTTTTAGCCGGCGGGATCCTAGCTGAACAGCCGGAAGAAGTCGTTGACTTATTAGGCATTTTTGCAAAGCATTTAGGGTTAGCGTTTCAGATCAAAGATGATCTACTTGATGCGACAAGCTCAGAAGCTGAGTTAGGCAAGCAAGTTGGACGTGATGAAGCCTTAAATAAAAGCACTTATCCAAGTCTACTTGGTCTAGATGGCGCAAAAGCTGCACTAGCAGAACAGCTAACATTAGGAACGAAAACTTTAGGATCTGTCAAAGAAATCAGTAGTGAATTTCAACCAGCATTCTTACAAGAATTTTTAAATCAACTGCATTTATCATAGAAAGAAGGCACTTATGAAAAAAGAGCGCGTAGATAGTTTAGCGTTTAATCAAGGATTATTTGAAACAAGAGAAAAAGCCAAACGTGCGGTGATGGCTGGTTTAGTTTATAACGATAAAAATGAACGACTGGATAAACCTGGCGAAAAAATTTCAGCGGAAACTCCGCTTCAAGTCAAAGGCCAAACGTTACCTTATGTGTCACGTGGCGGACTAAAATTAGAAAAAGCATTGAACGTTTTCGGTATAGATGTAAAGGAGCAGACTATGTTGGATATCGGTGCATCGACAGGCGGCTTTACCGATGTTGCTTTACAAAATGGTGCTCGCTTAAGTTATGCTTTAGATGTAGGATATAATCAGCTTGCTTGGAAGATTCGACAGGATGAAAGAGTTGTTGTAATGGAACGGACAAATTTTCGTTACAGTACACCAGAAGATTTTCATGAAGGGGTACCAGATATCGCGACGATCGATGTTTCATTTATTTCTCTTAAACTGATTTTACCGCCGCTACATGCGATCCTAAAGTCTGGCGGTCAAGTAGTTGCATTGATCAAACCGCAGTTTGAGGCAGGGAAAGAGCTTGTTGGTAAAAAAGGAATCGTACGGGAACCAGAGACGCACAAACTTGTTCTCAATGATATTCTGACCTTCGCTCAAAAACATGGGTATACGATCAGCGGATTAGATTATTCACCAATTACAGGCGGTGAGGGTAATATTGAATTTTTAGCCTATTTGACTTCTGTTGAAGGAGAAGGTATCGTTGATAGCTCAGTCGATATAGATGAAACAGTTGCTGCAGCTCATCATGAATTAAAAAAATAATGGGAAATATCGTTTTATGATCGATTACGGTTTAACTTAAATAGTTAAGCCGTAATTTTTATTATACGAGCTAGTTTATTTTTCCGAATAGTATGAAGAGTGTATAAAACAGTTGTCTTTCGTAATAGGAAGGTAGCTTTTAGACTTTCAAAATGCCTGAAAATACGCTATGATAAAATGGAAATGGATTTATAAAGGAGCCAATTATTATGAGGAAAAAAGATCGGCATCGTCTGATTACTCGTTTATTAGCAGATAAAAATATTCAAAAGCAAGAAGACTTTGTAGCCTATCTACAAGAAAAAGGAGTCGAAGTCACTCAGGCAACGATTTCTCGTGATATTAAAGAAATGAAGCTGATCAAAGTACCTTCCACAGAAGGTGGATATCGTTACAGTGTTCCTGTTCAAACGCAAGAAGATACTGCTGTAAAATTAGAAAAACTATTGAAAGATGCGTTTATTTCTGTCGATCAGATGGATAAGCAGGTTATTTTGCGTACTATACCAGGGAATGCTGCGGCAGTGTCAAATTTGATTGAAAAACAGTATAAGGAGATCGTTTTTGCTGCAATCAATGATGATGATAGCATTTTGATCATTGCGCGGACTGAAAAAAATGCCGAGTATTTAAAAGCTGAATTTTTCCAATACATTTAAACGTGAGGTGAACGAACATGCTGCAGGAGCTTTCTGTACAGAATTTTGCGATCATTTCTTCTTTACAACTGGAATTTCAAATGGGGATGACCGTTTTGACAGGTGAAACAGGTGCCGGTAAATCGATTATTATCGATGCAATGGGCTTATTGACTGGTGGTCGCGGATCAAGTGACTACATTCGGCAAGGGGCATCGAAATGTGTGCTGGAAGGTCTCTTTACAATGCCGAAAAATCAAGAGCTTATCAATCTACTAGAAGAATTAGGCATTGAAACAGATGAAGATTCGCTGGTGATCCAACGTGATATTTCGACTTCTGGAAAAAATGTCTGTCGTGTCAATGGACGTATCGTCAATATAGCTAATTTACGCAAAGTGGGTGAGTTTTTAGTAGATATCCATGGGCAAAATGAGCATCAGGAATTGATGCAAAGTGAGAAGCATTTAGGGATGCTGGATGATTTCGGTGATAAAGAATTATTGAAAATAAAAGAGCAGTATGAGGAAATTTATTCTGAGTATCGTATGATCGAAAAGAAAGTACGAAGCCGTCAGAAAAATGAAAAAGAATTTGCTCAACGCATGGATATGCTGCAGTTTCAAAGTGATGAGATCGAAGCCGCTCAATTTGTAGCGGGCGAAGAAGAGCAACTGATGGAAGAACGGAACAAGCTTGGGAATTTTCAAAAAATTGCAGATGCTTTAGCAGCTAGTCATGAAGCAATCAATGGCGAAGGAGACAGCAGTCTAGATAAAATTGGGTATGCGATGAATGAACTTTCTTCTATTGAGAACCTTGATTCTGAATACAAAGCACTCTCAGAAACAGTTCAAAATAGTTATTATCTATTGCAGGAAGCTAGTGGTGATCTGGCACGACATATCGATAGCTTAGAATTAGATGAAAATCGGTTGAATGAAGTAGAGACTCGCCTTGAATTGATTCGTCAAATGAAAAGGAAATATGGAGAATCGATTGAATCGATCCTTGACTATTACCATGAGATCACTCGCGAGCTGGCAGATGCAGATTTTCTTGAAGGACGGACAGGTGAATTAGAAAGTCTGTTAGTTGAAAAAAAGGCTCAAGTGATCGAAAATGGCTTGAAGCTTCGTGAGATAAGAAAAAAAGTTGCGAAGAAACTAGAAAAAAATATCTTAAAAGAATTAAAAGAATTATATATGGAGCGGACAGAATTTGATATTCGTTTTTCCGAGGTCCCAGATGAGCAGTTTACAGAAGAAGGACTGGATCAAGTTGAATTTTATATTACGACAAATCCGGGTGAACCGCTAAAACCATTGGTCAGAGTTGCTTCTGGAGGTGAGCTATCTCGTGTGATGCTTGCTTTAAAAACGATTTTTTCAAAATCGCAAGGAATCACAAGCATTGTTTTTGATGAAGTCGATACGGGAGTTAGTGGACGTGTAGCTCAAGCGATCGCAGATAAAATCCATCAAATCTCTGAAGATTCTCAAGTTTTGTGTATCACGCATTTACCTCAGGTTGCCGCAGTTGCTGATTATCAGTATTTTATTGAAAAAGAAATCATTGGTGAACGAACAGAGACAAAGGTTCGGCGTTTAGAGCCAAAAGAGCGTGTGAACGAAATAGCGCGCATGCTTTCAGGTAGTGAAATCACGAAGCTTACTATGGAACATGCGAAAGAACTACTGAACATGGCTGAAAGAGAACGGAACAATTAGAACTGAAAAAGTAAAAACGCTTTGCTTGTCTTTTTTTCATAGACAAGCAAAGCGTTTTTTTATCAAAATCAAAAAAGGGAGGCAAGCACGAATGGTTCTAGTCACTTGTCTCCGTAATTGTTTATATTGTCGATTATCCTAAGCTCATGATAGCCGTCAAAATAGTTGATCCGGCAATGGCAATCAGCATCAACCAAACAACGATTTTAGTGACTTTAGAAAAGGTACTGGTTTTTTTATTGTTCACTGATTATACACATCCTTATACTTTGCTTTCTATAGTGTACAACCTTTTTATAAAATCAGCAACAAGAAATTTTACAAAAGGTTCCGTTTCTTTAGCCTGTAAATGACAAAAATACAAGTAGCGGTAGTCGCAACTGCAATCCAGAAAAAAGCATCCTCCCGATTGGCGAAGGGCAATTTAACGTTCATCCCAAATACACCGCCAATGATCGTCGGAATCGTTAAGACGATCGTAAGAGAAGTGAGTATTTTCATCACATTATTCAGGTTGTTTGAAACGATAGCTGAAAATGTATCGCTGATTTTATCAACAAGTTTCAACTGGATTTTCGTCGTTGTAGCTGCTTGTTTTGTTTCTACAAGAATATCATGAAGATGAGGCAGATGTGCTCTGGGATCACTGAAAATTCTAGCTGTATAGAGTTTATTCAGTACTTCCAAATTAGAATCGATCGCAGATTCAAAATAAACTAGGCTTTTTTGTATATCCATGATTTGATAAAGCTGGCTATTCTCAGTAGAAACCTTCAATTCTCCTTCTAATTTGTTTGTCTCTTGGATCAAATCTTTTAAACAACGATTATAATAGGTTGAAATATGCCAGGATAAATACAAAATCAGTGATTCTTGAATCGGCAATGTACTATCAGGTAGAGCTGTAGATAGTGCTTTTTGAAGAAAATCAGCTGATTTATTGATAACAGAGATCACTTTTCCGCTCGTTGTCAAAATCACAGCAAAAGGAAATGTGTCCAGCTGTGTATAGCCGCTGGGACTGATCGTTGCATGTGGATATTGGAGCAGCATAAGCGCAGGTTCTTCCAATTTGTTTTGATGAAGACCTTCAAAACGAGAATTTTCATCATCATCCAGCACTCCTGTGATATAATCTTTAGGAAGCTCGTAGGTCGTTGTTAAATAATTGACTTCCTCTTCGGTCGGTTGTTCAACGGCTAACCAAATGGTGTCTTCTATGTCCGTATGTGATGGGGTAAAATGTCCATTTTTCAAAGTTAAATAGTTGATCAAAAGCTCACCTCATTCTTTCAAGAGTTCGTTAGCTCCATTATAATCGAGTTCGCCTATTTTTGGGGAATAAAACCCTTGTAATTTAGTATTATTTAGGCATGAATTTTTAAACGAAATGAAACATCAATGTAAAGAAGATGAAGTATAGTTAACTAAGTGTGTTACGAAAGGAATTGTGTAGGAAATGGTGTCGTTTTCAGTCATTATGCTTTTTTGGTATGTATTTCCAGTAATTGTTTTATTTGCGTGTAATTTTATTATCTCAACGTTCTCATTGACGGAGCGTTATAAAGTAAAAGCACCAGATATTTCAATTCCATTTTTATTCATAGGATTAAATGAGCTGTCAAAAGATAGTTATGGGCAATCCATCGTTCCGTATATGATCATTTCAGTTCTACTTTTGGGGATTTGTGTCGCTGTTTTCCAAGCGTACTATTATGGAGAGATTTTATACGGCAGATATTTCAAAATGTTTTGGCGTTTAGTCTTTCTTTTAAGCTTGATTTTGTATGCATTATTGATTCTGTTGAATATCGTTCATTATCTTGCCTAAATCTTTTTGATGAAAATGAATAGTATGACTTTGCGTGGGGGAAATGAACATTTCCCTCCACTTCCCACCACTAACATTTTTTGTAATAATTTTATGAGAATGAAGAGTGGCTGAAATGTATGGTTTGATCTTTCAAATACTGTTTTATAGGCGATGAGAGCGTTTTTTGAAAAACTTCCCTTCATTTTGTAATATTACAAAACTTTTAAATAACAATTAAAAGGAAGAAGATTCTACGTTTTTGGTGGTAGAAAGTGGTAGGATGTGGTAGACTGTTTCTATCAAGTGGAAAAGTGGGGAATATTGGCTATGTTTATGGGTGAATTTCAACATAATATAGATGCCAAAGGCCGACTCATCGTACCTGCTAAATTTCGCGACCAACTCGGCGAGAAATTTGTAGTCACAAGAGGGATGGATGGCTGTTTATTTGGTTATCCAATGTCCGAATGGGAACAACTAGAGGAAAAGTTGAAAGAAATGCCTTTAGCTAAGAAGGATGCCCGTACATTTGTCCGCTTTTTTTATTCGGCTGCAACAGAATGTGAGATCGATAAGCAAGGTAGGATCAATATCCCTGCTGCGCTCAGAACACATGGTAGTTTAGAAAAAGCTTGTGTCATCATTGGTGTTTCAAATCGAATCGAGATTTGGGATGAAGCCCGCTGGCAAGAGTTTTCTACAGAAGCTGAAGAGAATTTTGATGAAATTGCAGAAACAATGATTGATTTTGGTTTTTAGGAAGAGGAGCATTATGACGAAGGACTTTCAGCATTATACTGTTTTATTAAAAGAGACGGTAGACGGGTTACAAGTGAAAGAAGACGGCATCTATGTCGATTGTACATTAGGTGGCGCAGGTCATAGCGAATACTTACTTTCGAAATTGAGTGAACAAGGTCACTTGTACGCATTCGATCAAGACCAAAATGCGTTGGATTTTGCAGCACAACGATTAAAACAATATGTTGATAAAGGTATGGTGACTTTTATCAAGTCGAATTTTCGACATCTTAAAGAAAAATTGGCTGAACAAGGAATCGATCAGGTTGATGGTATTTTATACGACTTAGGTGTTTCTTCACCTCAGTTGGATGAAGCCGAACGAGGATTCAGCTATCACCAAGATGCACCTCTCGATATGAGGATGGATCAAGAAGCGGAATTATCTGCATATAATGTAGTTAATGAATATAGTTATAATGAATTAGTGAAAATTTTCTTCCGTTACGGTGAAGAAAAATTTTCAAAACAAGTAGCCAGAGAAATTGAGCGTGTTCGTGCAAAAGAACCGATCAAGACAACTGGTGAGTTGGTAGAAATCATCAAGACAGCCATTCCGGCACCAGCCAGAAGAAAAGGCGGTCATCCTGCAAAACGGATTTTTCAAGCGATCCGAATCGCTGTGAATGATGAATTAAGTGTTGTAGAAGAGTCATTGGAGCAAGCAATTGCTTTATTAAATAAAAATGGTCGGATCAGTGTGATCACGTTTCACTCTTTAGAAGACCGAATCGTTAAAACAATGTTTAAAGAATACAGCACGATACAAGATCTACCTCCGGGAATCCCAGTCGTGCCGGAAGAGTTTCAACCAGAACTAAAAGTAATCACAAGAAAGCCAATTTTACCAGGTGAGACTGAATTGGCGGAAAATAATCGCTCAAGAAGTGCAAAACTAAGAATTGCCGAAAAGGCAAAATCAATCAATTAGAGGAAGGGGTACCGAGATGGCTGAGTTAAAAAGACTGGATGATTTTCAATACGATGTTCCAGTAATGGATGAGCCAATCGTAGAGGTTGAACATGAACCAAAAATTCAAAAAAATCCAAACCTACCCCAATCTCCGAAAAGGAAGCTGAGAAATATCTCACTCTTAGAAAAGACCATCGGCTTTTTGTTGTTAGTAGCGATTATTGGTATAGCGGTTCTCACCATTCAAGTACGTACATCTATTACACAAATGACGAATGAAATCACTGAAACGCAAGCGACGATCCAAGAAAAAGAAGAGTCTGCTTTGAAATTAGAACAACAAAAAAATGAATTATCAAAAGCAGATCGAATCAAGGATGTTGCAAAGAGCAAAGGACTTTCAGATAACCTTGATAACATAAGGAACGTGAAATAATGAGTATGAAAAATAAAATAAAGAATTTTGTCAAAAAGAAGAACTTAAATCCAATGAACAATCGTAAAAAAGTAGGCATTATTTTATTTGCTACGAGTATTGGATTGTTCTTTTTATTTGCCTTTAGATTGACGTATATCGTCGCTGTAGGAAAAGTAGCGGGTGTTTCGCTACCTGAGAAAACAGCTGCTCTTTACCAAGGCAGTCGTGTAGTGAAAGCGAAAAGAGGAGCTATTTTAGATCGTAATGGCGAAGTGATCGCAGAAGATGCAACATCCTATTCTGTTTACGCGATTTTGTCTGAAACTTATTTAGGTGAAGAAAACAAGAAACTTTATGCACAAAAGAAAGATTTTGATGCGTTAGCTGAGATTTTAGATAGAAACACAGAGCTTAGCAAAGAGGAAGCATTAAAATATTTGAATGCGGGAGTTAACGAAGACGGTACGGTAAAATTCCAAGTCGAATTCGGTTCTAAAGGAAAAAATATCACGTTAGAGACACGGCAAAAAATTGAAGATGAATTAAAAGAGAAAAAATTGGCTGGTCTTTATTTTGAAGGACATCCAGCCCGGATTTATCCTAATGGCGTATTTGCCTCTCATTTTATTGGATACACAGATGCAGCAGATGCAGACGACGATGCTAAAGGTCTAGTTGGGAAAATGGGCTTGGAAGAATCTTACAATGATATTTTAAGCGGAACAGACGGGAAAATCGATTATAAAAAAGATGTCTATGGTAATCCGCTCCCTGGAACGATCGCTAGTGAGAAAAAGGCAGTTGACGGAAAAGATATCTACACAACATTAGATATGCGGATCCAAAGTCAATTGGAAACACTCATGGATCCTGTTTTAGAAGAATATAAACCAGAAGAAATGACTGCGATGCTGATGAAAGCTAAAACTGGTGAGATCATCGCTATGTCACAACGGCCGTCATTCAATCCTGAAACTAAAGAAGGGTTAGGCAAAGATGCTATTTGGCGTAATCTTTTAGTTGAGGATAAATTTGAACCTGGTTCTACGATGAAACTATTTACTGCAGCAGCAGCGATTCAAGATGGAAAATTTAATCCAAATGCAACGTTTGCTTATCCGGCTGGTGGCTATAAGCTGGATGACCGTACGGTAAACGATCATGATTTTGGTGCGATCGGTACGTTGACTTTCCGTCAGGCCATCTCTTGGTCAAGTAATGTTGGGATGCTGACGTTAGAACAAAGTATGGGCGGCGAAAAGTGGAAATCCTACTTAGAAAAATTTGGGTTTGGTAAATCAACAAATTCAGGTTTAGCGGGTGAATCTGCTGGAAGCCTTCCAGGAGATAACTGGGTCGATCAGGCGATGTCTTCATTTGGACAAGCAATCGATGTGACCAATTTTCAAATGATGCAGGCCTTTACTGCTATTGCTAACGATGGCTCGATGCTGAAGCCTCAATATATCAGTAAAATCGTAGATAAAAATACAGGTGATGAGAAGGTCACTCAGCCGCAACAAGTTGGACAGCAAGTTGTTACACCTCAAGCGGCAAGTGATATTCGGACATATATGATAGATACAGTGGAAGATCCAACGTATGGAATTGCCTATGATGTGTATACTGTACCGGGCTATCATGTTGCTGCTAAAACAGGAACGGCTCAAATCACTGGTGATAATGGCTATATGGCTGGTTTGACAGATTACACCTATTCTGTTGTCGAAATGGTTCCTGCAGACAATCCGGAATACATTTTATATCTAACGATGAAAAAACCTCAAACATACACAAGAGAAGCACTTGCAAAAATTGCTAATCCATTGATGAAAGTTGTGATGGATTCTGCAGATAGTCAGTCAACGGGAACAGTTGAAACTGCAAAATAATTAGTTAAAAATGCTGGGTAACATAAAAAGAGTGGAATAATTAGGAGAGATATCATGGAGTGGACGCAAATTTTTATCCCGATCGCCTTTAGCTTTGCTATTACAGTAGCAGTGATGCCGGTGTTTATCGGATATTTTCAAATGAAAAAACAAGGTCAGACAACACGAGAAGATGGACCGACTTGGCATAATGTGAAAACAGGCACGCCGACTATGGGCGGTTTGGTTTTCTTAGTTGCTAGCTTTATCACATCGCTATTAGTGGGATTGTGGAAACAAGAGTTCACTCCTTCTTTACTTATTATTTTGTTTATTTTAGTTCTTTATGGACTATTAGGTTTTCTTGATGATTTCATCAAAGTG
This sequence comes from Enterococcus sp. 9D6_DIV0238, assembly GCF_002174455.2. Taxonomy (NCBI): domain Bacteria; kingdom Bacillati; phylum Bacillota; class Bacilli; order Lactobacillales; family Enterococcaceae; genus Enterococcus; species Candidatus Enterococcus dunnyi. The sequence goes on along the minus strand of NZ_CP147246.1, from coordinate 1,221,175 downwards.
TTCAAAAAAAGAAATATGGGCTTGAACTCACGTCAAAAATTAGTTGGACAAATTATCGGTGGAGTTGTTTTTTATGCAGTTTATCGTTCAGAAGGCTTGCCGGATTCATTAGATCTTTTTGGAATCACTACATTGCCGTTAGGCATTTTTTATGGCTTATTTGTGATTTTTTGGCTGGTTGGTTTTTCGAATGCAGTGAATCTAACTGACGGGATCGATGGGTTAGTTGCTGGATTAGGAACGATTTCATTTGGAACTTACGCTATCATTGCTTGGAAACAACAACAGTTTGATGTAGTGATCATTTGTTTAAGTGTGATCGGTGGTTTGCTTGGTTTCTTCCCTTATAATAAGAAGCCAGCCAAAATATTTATGGGTGATGTTGGCTCACTTGCTCTTGGCGGTTTACTTGCTGCAATTTCAATTATTTTACGACAAGAATGGACATTGTTATTGATTGGGTTAGTTTATGTCTGTGAGACGGCAAGCGTGATTTTACAAGTAACTTCATTTAAATTATTTGGCAAAAGAATTTTTAAGATGTCACCGATCCACCATCACTTTGAAATGTGCGGTTGGTCGGAATGGAAAATCGATATTGTCTTTTGGCTTACAGCGTTAGTTTGTTCAGGAGTTACTCTGTGGATCATTTTCTAACGATTATTCATTGATGTATCTAGAAGCAACTTTTAAGAAAATAGACGATCTTTGACTGGAACGAAGAGTGTTCCGATCAAAGATTGCTAATTTTCTACAGAGTTACCCGCTTTTTTCGGCTTTTAAATGTCTAGCTTCAAGAAGCAGTCTTTAGGAAAGTAGACAAATTATGATAGGAAACAAAGAACGTTTCATATCAAATTTCCTAACTTTCTACAAGACTACCCGCTTCTTTTAGCTTTTAAATGTCTAGCTTCAAGAAGTAACGCTTAGGAAAATAGAAAATCCTCGATTGGAACGAAGAGCGTTCCAATCTCAGATTTCTAATTTTCTACAGAGTTGTCTGCTTCTTTCAGCTTTTCTAAGATAAGGAGAATAGATTATGAAAAAAATTACTGATTATGAAAACAAAAAAGTCCTTGTTCTTGGGCTGGCAAAAAGCGGTGTTAGTGCAGCGAAATTGCTTCATGAGCTAGGTGCATTTGTAACAGTGAATGATTTTAAACAATTTGATCAAAACCCGGAAGCCCAAGATTTATTAACCTTGGGTATTCGTGTTGTTACGGGTGGACATCCAATTGAGTTATTAGATGAAGATTTTTCTTTGATCGTCAAAAATCCAGGGATTCCTTACACGAACCCATTGGTAGAAAAAGCGCTGGAAATGAAGTTGCCGATCATTACAGAAGTTGAACTGGCTTATCAAATTGCTGAATGTCCAATCATTGGTATTACCGGAACGAACGGTAAAACGACAACGACAACGATGATCGGATTACTCTTAAATGCTGAACGAACCAATGGTACAGCTAGATTAGCTGGAAATATCGGGTATCCTGCAAGTGAAGTAGCTGAGGAAGCAAAAGAAGTAGATGATATCGTCATGGAATTATCAAGCTTTCAATTGATGGGTATTCAAACATTTCGTCCGCACATTGCGGTCATAACGAACATTTATGAAGCGCACATCGATTATCACGGATCAAGAGAAGAATATGTCAAAGCGAAATGGGCACTACAGGAAAATATGCAAGAAACAGATTTTCTTGTGTTAAATTGGAATCAGGGAGAATTACAAGAATTGAGTAAAACAACAAAAGCAACGATCATTCCATTTTCAACAAAAGAAAAAGTTGCTGGTGCCTATCTTTCAGAAGAGAAAATTTACTACAAAGATGAATATATCATGGATGCTGCAGAATTAGGCGTTCCCGGTAGTCATAATATTGAGAATGCCCTTGCTGCAGTTACAGTTGCAAAATTAAAAAATGTTTCGACAGCTGCGATTAAGCAGACCCTGATGGTATTTACTGGAGTTCCGCATCGCACGCAATATGTCGGAGAAATAGCCAGTCGCAAGTTCTACAATGATTCAAAAGCTACCAATATTTTAGCGACAGAAATGGCTTTAAGTGGATTCGATCACTCTACACTTATTTTGTTAGCAGGCGGATTGGATCGAGGAAATGAGTTTGATGAGCTGATTCCTTCATTAAAAGGTGTCAAAGCGATTTATTTATTCGGAGAAACAAAAGGAAAATTGGAACAAGTTGCTCTTGCAGCTGGTGTGAAAGAGATTCACTTGACTGAAAATGTCCAGACAGCCGTACAAGATGCCTATGATTTTTCCGAAAAAAATGATACTATTCTATTATCGCCTGCATGTGCTAGCTGGGATCAATATCCTAACTTTGAAATACGCGGAGAAGCGTTTATTCAAGCGATGCAGCAGCTAAAAGACAAAGAAAAGTGAGAGAATTATGAAGATATTGATAACCGGAGGCGGAACAGGCGGACATATTTATCCAGCATTGGCTTTTGTTGATCACGTTAGAGCATTAGAACCTAATACAGAGTTTATGTATGTAGGAACAGAAAATGGATTAGAAAGTCAAATCGTTCCGAACTATGATATTCCATTTAAAACAATTGAGATACAAGGATTCCGACGCTCATTGAGTCCGCAAAATTTTAAAACGATTTATCTTTTCCTCAATAGTATTGGAAAAGCTAAAAAAATCATTAAAGAGTTTAAGCCGGATGTCGTAATCGGAACTGGGGGGTATGTTTCAGGCTCTGTCGTTTATGCAGCGAAACAATTGAAAATCCCTACGATTATTCATGAGCAAAACAGCATACCAGGGATAACAAATAAATTTTTAAGTAGATATGCGACAAAAGTGGCTATCTGTTTCCCAGATGTGGCTGAATATTTTCCTAAAGAAAAAATTGTTTTAACCGGAAATCCTCGTGCGCAAGAAGTTGTGATGACTGAAAAAACAGATGTTCTAAAAGAGTTTGGACTACATCCTGATAAAAGAACAGTGGTCATTTTTGGCGGCAGTCGCGGTGCTTTGAAAATCAATCAAGCATTCATTGAGGCGTTTCCTTTATTCGAAGAAAAGGAATATCAGGTTTTATATGCTTCCGGAGAGCGATACTACAAAGAATTAAAAGAAACATTAAAGCTTTCAGAAAAGAAATTGACGAACATAAGCATTCAGCCGTATATTAATAAAATGACTCAAGTGCTGGCAGCGGTCGATCTAATGGTCGGTAGAGCTGGAGCAACGTCTATAGCTGAATTTACGGCTCTAGGTTTACCTGCGATCTTGGTACCAAGTCCATATGTAACAAATGATCACCAAACAAAAAATGCACAAAGTTTGGTTAAATCAGGAGCAGTTGAAATGATCACTGATCAAGAGCTGACTGGTGAAAAATTAGTTGCAGAGATCGATGCCATTTTGTTGAATGATGAACGCCATCAAGCAATGGCTCAGGCTTCTAAAAAAGAAGGTATCCCGGATGCTAGTGATCGTTTATACGCAGTGGTGAAAGAAATTACTTGATGGGGGGTGTAAAAGATTAGTAAGAAGAAAGAAGATCCAGGGGGAACAAAAGACTCATCGGAAGAAACAGTCGAGTCGATTGATGAACAATCGTTGACCCCATGGCAAAAAGAAAACTTGGAATATTTAAAAACACAAGGAGATCAACCAAGCTGGAATCCTTCTGTAGTTTCTGATGATACGGAAGAGAGCGAGGATGAAAAAGAAGCAGAATCAATAGAGGAGATACCATCAGAAGATTCTGAACCTGAGGAAAAACAGCAAAAAACTTACGAATCTTTTGCAGACCGCTTACCAAATATAAAAAAAGTACGTAATACGAGATTGTATCGTCGATTGACATTGATCGTGTCTGTTTTTCTGATTGCAATTCTGATTGTACTTTATTTTGTTTCACCGTTGAGTAAATTGGGCAATATCGGTGTCACTGGAAATAAGTCTGTAGATAGTCAAAGCGTGATCACACAGTCCAAGCTTGAAAAAGGCACAAGTCTTTGGGAACAGTTTGGTGATAGAAAAATTTACGAAGAAAAAATCAAACGCCAACTGCCGCGCGTGAAAAAAGCAACGATTTCATTGAATGGTATCAACTCTTTTAACATCAAAATTGAAGAATATAAAGTAGTTGCGTTGGAGTCAGTTGGTGGGATATATCATCCTATTTTGGAAAATGGAAAGATTTTACCAGAAGAAATGAAGGCGCCAGCTAGCGGAATGCCGGTTTTTCAGAATTTTAAAGATCAGGAAATCATCCGAAATTTAATAAATTCTTATAATAAGCTGCCGGAAGAGACTAAGCAAAATATCTCTGAAATTCGTTACGCACCTTCTAATGCAAATAAGGAATTGATCAATCTTCATATGAAAGATGCGAATGAAGTGATCGTAAATATTTCTCAATTAGAGCAGAAAATGGCGTATTACGGGAAGGTAGCCAGCCAAATGGAGGACCCTGGGATTATCGATATGGAGGTCGGGATTTTCTCATATCCTTTTAATAATGGGGAGACCGAAGACAGTACGGAAGAAACATCTGAGGTGCTGGAATAAAATTAAGAAAATAAAAAGAAAAAATAGTAGAATCTGCTTTCTAAAAAGCCCTTGTTTATGGTAAAATTGAAAGAAGTGAGTATTCATAAAAAATATATATGTCAGCAGGACTTTTTAATCCTGTTGCATATTGGAATTAATAGGAGGAGGAACCCCATTCATGGCAAAGACAGGAATGTATGTAGGCCTTGATATTGGTACAACATCAGTAAAAGTTGTAGTGGCTGAATTTATTGAAGGTCAAATGAATATTATTGGCGTAGGTAATGCAAAATCTGATGGATTAAATCGAGGCATCATTGTCGATATTGATAAAACAGTAAATGCAATTCAAAGAGCAGTAAGACAAGCAGAAGAAAAAGCGGGAATTCAAATTAAAAGTGTGAATGTGGGGTTACCAGCAAACTTACTTGAAGTGGAAAATTGCCAAGGAATGATCGCTGTAAGTAGTGAGTCAAAAGAAATCACTGATGAAGATGTACGGAATGTAGCATCGGCAGCTCTGGTTCGTTCAACTCCTCCTGAACGTCAAATCGTTGCAATCTTGCCTCAAGAATTCACAGTAGATGGATTTGAAGGGATCAAAGATCCTAGAGGAATGATCGGCGTTCGTTTAGAAATGTTCGGCGTGGTCTTTACTGGACCAAAAACAATTATCCACAATACAAGAAAATGTGTCGAAAAAGCTGGCTTAACAGTAAATGAACTAGTAATCATGCCATTAGCATTGACTGAAACAGTTCTCTCAGATGGAGAAAAAGATTTCGGTACGATCGTTATCGATATGGGCGGAGGTCAAACAACGACTTCTGTAATGCATGATAAACAACTGAAATTCACACATGTCAATCAAGAAGGCGGCGAATTCGTCACAAAAGATGTTTCGATCGTGTTGAACACATCATTCAACAATGCAGAAGCATTGAAGATCAACTATGGTGATGCTTATCCTGAAAGAACGTCTGTCAGTGAAGAATTTCCTGTTGATGTGATCGGTAAGTCAGAACCTATCAAGGTTGATGAACGTTACCTTTCAGAAGTCATCGAAGCTCGGGTAGAACAAATCTTCAAGAAATCAAAAGAAGTATTAGATGAGATCGATGCACTTGAATTACCAGGCGGTGTCATTTTGACTGGCGGCGGCGCAAGTCTTCCAGGCGTGGTTGATCTAGCACAAGAAATTTTCGATGCCAGTGTGAAATTGTATGTCCCTAATCATATGGGCTTACGTAACCCAGTGTTTACAAATGTGATCAGTATTGTAGAATATTCAGCTCAGCTTAGCGATATTTACCATATTGCTAAAGGCGCGATCCCTGGTGAAAAAGTAAAATCCTCACCATCAGTTGCCGTTCAGCAAGAGGTTCAATATGATACATACGCTGATAGTGTACAGGAAGATTACGATGATTCAGAAATCCATGAATCTGGTGAAAAAGTTACTGGTAAAATCAAAGACTTCTTCTCAAACATTTTTGACTAACAACTAAAACAGGAGGAAACGATACTATGGAATTTTCTTTAGATAATAACATTAACAATGGCGCTGTCATCAAAGTTATCGGTGTGGGCGGCGGCGGCGGCAATGCTGTTAACCGCATGATTGAAGAAAACGTCAAAGGCGTAGAATTCATCGCTGCTAATACAGATGTACAAGCTCTTAAAAACTCAAAAGCCGAGACAGTGATTCAACTTGGACCTAAATATACACGCGGTTTAGGTGCAGGTTCTCAACCGGAAGTTGGCCAAAAAGCTGCAGAAGAAAGTGAACAAGTGATCTCAGACGCTCTACAAGGAGCAGACATGATTTTTATCACTGCTGGTATGGGTGGCGGAACAGGAACAGGCGCTGCTCCTGTTGTTGCTAAGATCGCCAAAGAATTAGGAGCTTTAACAGTCGGTGTTGTCACACGACCATTTAGCTTTGAAGGACCAAAACGTGGACGTTTTGCAGCAGAAGGGATCGCTCTTCTAAAGGAAAACGTCGATACCTTATTGATCATCTCAAACAACCGTCTATTAGAAGTTGTTGATAAAAAGACACCGATGCTTGAAGCATTTCGTGAAGCAGATAACGTATTACGCCAAGGTGTTCAAGGGATCTCTGATTTGATCACAGCCCCAGGCTATGTCAACTTGGACTTTGCTGACGTGAAAACAGTGATGGAAAATCAAGGAACAGCCTTGATGGGAATCGGTGTTGCCAACGGTGAAGACCGTGTCATTGAAGCAACTAAAAAAGCTATCTCATCACCGTTATTAGAAACATCTATTGATGGTGCTGAGCAAGTGCTATTAAATATTACAGGTGGCCTTGATATGACTTTATTCGAAGCACAAGATGCTTCTGACATCGTTACAAGCGCAGCGACTGGGGATGTCAATATCATTCTTGGTACATCGATCAATGAAGATCTAGGTGATGAAATCCGTGTAACAGTTATTGCAACTGGAATCGATCCTTCAAAAAAAGATCGTAAATCACCACGTCAAAATAGACCAACACAAATCCAAACCGTTCAACAAGCACCTGTGCTTGATATGGAACAGTCAAAACCATCACAACCTCAACCGCAAGAAGAGACAAGTGCATTTGGTGACTGGGATATCCGTCGTGAACAAAACGTAAGACCTAAAGTTGATGATTCAGCTTTTGATAATGCTGAAAAGAAAGACTTTGAAACATTTCATCGCGATGAACCAACTCAAAATAACGACGATGAATTAAACACACCACCATTTTTCCGCAGAAAAAGATAGGAGCGATTTTTGATCATGCTGGCTGAAAACTTAGAAAAAATAAATCAAAAAATTCAGCTGGCATGCCAAAAGTCATCACGAGCAGTCGATGATGTAACCATGATCGCTGTGACTAAATCAGTGGAAAGTGATCGTGCCAAGGAACTTGCTGAACTTGGTATTGAGAATATGGCTGAGAACCGAGTAGATAAATTACTCGAAAAAAAAATGGCACTTAGTGATTTTTCAACAATTAAGTGGCATTTGATTGGTAATTTACAGCGTAGGAAGGTAAAATTAATAATCAACGAGATAGATTATTTTCATGCGTTAGACAGCTTAAAATTAGCAGAAGAAATACAAAAACGAGCGGAGAAGCCAATTGCTTGTTTTGTTGAAGTGAATATTACTGGTGAAGAAAGTAAACACGGTTTTCGATCAGATGAAGTACTTGATTTTATTCATCAACTAGCTTCATTTGATAAGATAAAGGTTATAGGGCTAATGACTATGGCGCCGTTGGATGCTTCTGAACAAGAGCTTCATGATGTTTTTTCTAAGTTAAAAAGAGTGCAGTCAACAATAAATAATCAGCATCTGTCACATGCACCATGTACAGAGCTCAGTATGGGAATGAGTAACGACTTCCCAATTGCTATCGAAGAAGGTGCAACTTTTGTACGAATCGGAACAGCAATATTTAGAGGTGCGTAAAGGAGGGGAATCTATGTCAATTTTTAGTAAAAATGCGTTATCGAGCTTTTTTGGATTATCTGGTGAAGATGATTATGATAATTATGATGAATACGAAGAGCAAAAGGTTGTCAATGAAAGACCTAGACAGACGGTTCGACAAACATCAGCACAGGTACAAAGACCAGCTGGACCAACTGAGCCTTTAACTGAGAAGCCATCTGCTCGTTATCGTTCAACAGAGACACATCAAGATAAAAAGGAAAGCCGTCAGGAAACAGCATTTAATGAGAAAAAGGTTGTCTCCATGCGTAGTTCAAATAATTCAAATACTAAACGTTCGCAAGAGGCACATAGCTCAAGCAGAGCCGGCAAAATTACAATTATTGAGCCGCGTGTTTATTCTGAAGCAATGAATATTGCTAAACATATTATTGCTAGTGACGCTGTGTTGATCAATTTTCATTTAGTAGAAGAGCATCAGGCTAGACGGATCGTTGATTTTTTAACTGGAACTGTCTATGCATTGGATGGAGACATTCAACGTGTCGGTGATGAAATTTTTCTATGTACACCATCAAACATTGAAATCGATAGTGCAACAGCACAGTCTTTAGCTAAGAAACAAATGTTTGATTTTTAGTTAGGAGGTCATTAGTATCGTTCTATTTATATACTTACTATATAAAGCTGTTCAAATTTATTCAGGACTTTTAATCATTTATGCATTATTATCTTGGTTTCCAGGCGCATATGAATCTACATTTGGTCGCCTGATCGCAAGGATCTGTGAGCCGTATTTAAGTTTATTCGATCGTTTAAATTTAAGAATCGGTATGATCGGTTTTAATGTAATGATAGCAATTATTGTACTGAATTTAGCTGCAGGCGGATTAGGCAAGATTTTACAATCATTGTTGTATTAATATAAGAAAGGATGATCTATCTATGAACGCAAATGTATACCAACATTTCCGCAAAGATGAGCATCCTTTTATTGATTCTGTGGGTGATTGGTTAGAACAAGTCGAAAGCCAGTATGCTCCTTATCTAACGGATTTTTTGGATCCTAGACAAGCGTACATTCTAGAAACACTGATTAGACAAGATAGTGAACTTGAATTTCAGTTTTATGGAGGCTATGAACAAGCAGAACGAACAAGATGTTTGATCTATCCTGATTATTATCAGCCGAAACAAGAAGATTTTGAAATCGAATTAGTTGAAATCGTTTATCCAGTAAAATTTTCAACGCTTTCTCATGGTAAAGTATTGGGTACACTTGTAAACACCGGGATCAAGCGTGAATATTTTGGGGATATCATTTCTGATGGAGAGCGTTGGCAAGTCTTTCTTGCTAAGGAAATCGCCAATTTTGTGTCTGTTCAGGTAGAAAAAATCGGAAAAATATCTGTCCGTTTAGAGCCGCGTAAATACACTGAATTGATTCTTCCAAAAGATGATTGGACTCATGAACGAACAACTATCAGCTCATTACGTCTGGATAATTTGATCTCCAGCGTATATAATATATCTAGACAGAGATCGAAACAGTTGATCGAGTCTGGTAAAGTAAAAGTGAATTGGACGGAAAATACTAGACCGGATTTTTTAGTAGACTTATTGGATATCGTCTCTATTAGAGGGTTTGGTCGGATTCAAATTCAAGAACTAGAAGGTAAGACGAAAAAGGACAAGTTTCGTTTGTTATTGGGAGTTTTACGAAAATAATCCAAAGAGGTGAAGGAATATGGCATTAACTCCATTAGATATTCAAAACAAAAACTTCTCTACAAAAATGAGAGGATACAATCAAGACGACGTCGATGATTTTTTAGATCAAGTAACGAAAGACTATGAGGATGCGCTTCAAAAGAACCGTGAACTTGAAAAATCTTTGAAACATGCAGAAGAAAAATTGCAATACTTCAATGAATTGAAAGATGCATTGAATCAATCGATTATTGTAGCGCAAGATACTGCAGATAAAGTGAAAACTAGTGCAAACAAAGAATCAGAAGTTATTGTTACTTCTGCCGAAAACACAGCGAATGAAATGATTTCATCTGCAGAAAAACGTTCGACAAATCTAGTCGCTTCAGCAGAAGAAAAAGCCAAAGAAATTTTAACAGATGCAACTGACCGTGCGCGTCAATTAGCTGCTGAGACAGATGACTTGAAGAAAAAAACACGTGTATTCCATCAACGTTTAAGCTTGATGCTTGAAACACAGTTAGAACAAGTGAAGAGTGAAGAATGGAATGAATTATTGAAACCATTCTCAAGCTATGTTAGTGACTCTCACACAGTGATCAAGGAAGTACTTGCTGAAGAGCTAGATAAAGAGGATGAGGCTTCAGCATCAGGAACTGTTACAGAACCTGTAGTAGATGAACAGCCTACATTGGAGCAAGCAGCGATCGATCCAAAAGCAATGCTTGACCTTTTAAACAAAGAACCTAAATAATTTTAGTAAAGAAATAGAACAGAAAAGTCAACAGCCATTCTTTTAGCGAGTCAATGATAGTGAAAGATTGACAGACCCTGGTGTTGAAAAGATCCTCTATTTTACTCAAGTTTGAATATAGTAAAACTTGACGAGTGATTTCGTTACCGATCACAGAGGAGATAATCATGACTATTGATTATTTTGAATTTGGGTGGTAACACGAGTACTTTCGTCCCTAGGGATGAAGGTACTTTTTTGTTGTGAATCACTACGATTGGCTATGCCAGAGTAGATGATGAACAATACTTGGCGAGCAGAGTGAGCGAAGTGTCCTTAACACCGAATCACTACGATTGGCTATGCCAGAGCAGATGTTGAAAAGTACTTGGCGAGCAGAGTGAGCGAAGTGTCCTTAACACCGAATCACTATGATTAGCTATGTCAGAATAGTTGATGAACAATCGTACTGAATCACCAAACTGCCCAGGTGAAAAGTCAAAAATCCAAAAAGGTTGTTCAAGCACAAATACAACTGACAAAAAGAGCTGAAAGCGTAAACTTGCATCTCTTTAATCTATATAACAAACTGCAACAAAAGAAAGTGAGGAATAAAAATGAAAATGAAAGAAACATTGCAATTGGGAAAAACAGCTTTTCCAATGCGAGGAAATTTACCAAATCGGGAAGTCGAATGGCAAAAAGATTGGGAAGAACAAAAAATTTATGAAAAGCGTCAAAAATTAAATGAAGGCAAACCGACATTTATTCTTCATGATGGACCTCCATATGCGAATGGGAATATCCATTTAGGTCATTCTTTAAATAAAATCAGTAAAGATATCATCGTACGTTCGAAATCAATGTCAGGCTTCCGTTCACCATATGTTCCAGGCTGGGATACTCATGGGTTACCGATCGAGCAGGTATTGACAAATAAAGGCATCAAAAGAAAAGAAATGTCATTGGCCGAATATCGTGAAAAATGTGAAGAGTATGCTCGTTCGCAAGTCGATACACAGCGTAATGATTTCAAACGTTTAGGTGTGGCTGGTGATTGGGATCATCCTTATATCACTTTAGATCCATCTTATGAAGCTGCTGAAATTCGTGTTTTTGGTAAAATGGCCGAAAAAGGGTATATTTATAAAGGGCTAAAACCGATTTACTGGTCACCTTCAAGTGAATCATCATTAGCAGAAGCAGAAATCGAATATAAAGACGTCAAATCACCATCGATCTATGTTGCGTTTAAAGTCGTTGATGGCAAAGGATTGCTGGATACAGATACATCATTTGTTATTTGGACAACGACTCCATGGACCCTTCCAGCGAATCTTGGAATCTCCGTGAATCCAGCATATAAATACGTGGTAGTAAAAGCTTACGGGAAAAAATATGTAGTAGCAAAAGATCTTTTAGAGACAGTCAAAGAAGCAATTGGTTGGGAAGATGTCGAAATCCTTGATACTATTTCAGGACAAGACATGGAATATATGACTGCTCAACATCCTTTCTATGACCGTACATCGTTAGTTATGTTAGGGGATCACGTTACCTTAGATGCAGGTACAGGTTTAGTTCATACTGCACCTGGTCACGGTGAAGACGATTATATCGTCAGCAAAAAATACAACTTAGATATTCTTTCACCAGTAGATAATCGCGGGGTGTTTACTGATGAAGCGCCTGGATTTGAAGGGATTTTCTACGATAAAGCAAATCCAATGATCACAGCACTATTAGATGAAAAAGATGCGTTATTAAAGTTAGATTTCTTTACACACAGTTATCCACATGACTGGCGTACGAAAAAACCAGTTATCTATCGTGCAACGCCGCAGTGGTTTGCGTCGATCGATAAGTTCCGTGAAAACATTTTAGATGAAGTTGAAAAAGTCGACTGGATCTTACCATGGGGCAAAACTCGTTTATACAATATGATCCGTGACCGTGGGGACTGGGTGATTTCTCGTCAACGTGCATGGGGTGTTCCGTTACCGATTTTTTATGCAGAAAATGGCGAAGCGATCATTACACCAGAAACGATCGATCATGTGGCAAACTTATTTGCAGAGCATGGATCAAATATTTGGTTCAAGCGTGAAGCAAAAGAACTATTGCCGGAAGGCTTTACGCATCCAGGTTCACCAAATGGTTCGTTTACTAAAGAAAATGATATCATGGATGTTTGGTTTGATTCTGGTTCTTCTCATGAAGCTGTTTTACGTCAACGTCCAGAATTGTCATTCCCAGCAGATATGTATTTAGAAGGTTCTGACCAATACCGTGGCTGGTTTAACTCAAGTATCACGACAAGTGTTGCTATCAACGGTGTGGCACCATATAAAGCTGTTTTATCACAAGGCTTCACTCTAGATGGTGAAGGACGTAAAATGAGTAAATCATTAGGGAATACGATCTTACCAGATAAAGTTATCAAGCAAATGGGTGCAGATATTCTACGTCTTTGGGTAAGTAGTGTGGATTACGAAGCAGATGTTCGTGTATCGATGGATATCTTGAATCAAGTATCAGAGGTTTATCGTAAGATCCGTAACACGATGCGCTTTTTATTGGCAAATACGAGTGATTTCCAACCTAATGAACATACTGTTCCTTATGAAGAATTACGTTCTGTGGATAAATATATGGTTGTTCGTTTAAACCAAGTAATTGAAGAAATTCGTGAAAAAGGATATGAGAAGTATAACTTCATGCAAATCTATCGTTCTGTGATGAATTTCTTAACAGTGGATCTATCTGCCTTCTATTTAGATTTTGCGAAGGATGTCGTTTATATCGAAGCAGAAAATGATTACCAACGTCGCTGTATGCAGACGGTATTTTATCAAACTGCTGTGGCATTGACTAAGTTGTTAACACCGATCATTCCGCATACGTCAGAAGAAATTTGGAGCTTCTTGAAAGAAGAAGAGGACTATGTTCAGTTGGCTGAGTTCCCTGGTTATGAAACATTTGCAAATCAGCAAGAGCTCTTGGATCTATGGGCAGCGTTTATGGACTTTAGAGATAACGTTTTAAAAGCGTTAGAAGAAGCACGGAATTCTAAATTGATCGGTAAGTCATTAGAGGCTAAGGTAACCGTTTATCCTAATGAACAAATCCGCGAGTTATTAACAGCTGTAGATGCTGATATTGCTCAATTATTGATCGTATCTGATTTTGAGGTAGTCGATAAGGTTGCAACGGTGCCGGATGGTGTCGAGAAATTTGAAGATATGTCGATCCTTGTGGAAAAAGCAGAAGGTGAAACTTGTGATCGTTGTCGTGCCGTTCGTACGGATGTAGGAGTAGATGAAAAATTACCTCATTTATGCGGCCGTTGTGCAACCATTGTGGAAGAAAACTATCCTGAAGCAGTAGCAGAAGGATTTGAAGAGTAAGAAAAGAATTAAATCACCAGTGGAAAATAGCTAGCTATTTTCCACTGGTGATTCTTAAAAAAAGGAACTAAAACGACGACATTTCGTTTTAGTTCCCTTTTTAGTTTATTTAGTAACGATCGTTGCATTTGTATTTAAATAGCCAATCCATTTTCCGCTGGTATTATCATAAAGAGAATAATAAGAAGCACCAGAGAAGTGATGGTAGATTCCTTTGGCATGATAAGTTTTACCGTATATCTCGGTAGTGTTTCCTTTTTTAGCAGAAAACGTATCAATTTCAGACCAAATCGTATAGTCTTTCTTATTGATTTTTACTTGTTCATCATTCTTGATCCAAATGCCCTGTGAACCAGGTGCAACAGTTGCTGCACTTGAATTTAGATAGCCGATCCACTTTCCGTTATTATCATAAAGAGAGTAGTAGGTAACGTTAGCGATATGATTGTATTTTCCTTTAGCATGGAAAGTTTGCTGGTAGATATCAGTTGTGTTTCCCTTTTTACTAGAGAAATTATTGATATCCCCCCAAAGAGTCGTATTTTTCTTTGTGATCGTTACATAGTCATTATTGCTTAGCCAAGTCCCTTGAGGTCCAGGAGCGACAGTAGGTCCATTGGCATTGATATAACCGACCCATTTGTTGTTATTATCATATAAGGAGTAGTAAACGGCACCTGCAATATGATTGTATTTTCCAGTGACTTTGTACGTTTTTTGATAAAGATCTGTTGTGTTCCCTTTTTTACTGGAGAAGGTGTTGATGTCGCCCCAGATTGTTTGGCCCTTTTTAGTAAACGTTACATATTTATTTTCACTTAACCAAGTCCCTTGAGGTCCTGATGCAGAACTTGCAAAATCTGAGTTGATATAACCGATCCATTTTCCATTATTATCATACAGAGAGTAGTAAACGGCCCCATTAACATGGTTGTACTTCCCAGAAACTTTAAAGGTTTTCTGATAGTGATCGCTTGTACTACCTTTTTTACTAGAGAAAGTGTTGATATCGCCCCAAATCGTTTGTGACTTTTTCGTAAGTGTTACGTATTTGTTTTCGCTTAACCACAGACCTTGAGCACCATTTGCTTTTGTCGTTGCTTCAGCATTGACATAGCCTTTCCAGTTTCCATTGTTATCATAAAGAGAGTAGTAGGTGCTACCGTTCATATGCTGGTATTTTCCAGTAACCTTATAGGTTTTATTGAAAACATTCGTTGTGTTTGTCAAAGCTGAATTAAAGTTGAAGTTTGACCAAATAGAGTAATTCTTTTTAGTGATCGTCACGTATTGATTAGCACTCAACCATTTTCCTTGAGCACCATTCTCTAGATACCCAGTATAATCCATTGAAATATCAAAAGGATGGGCAATACCAGGAATATAATATTGAGAAGACCACTGCCATGAAGAAAATTCATTATTCCAGTTCATTCCAGCAGTAGGCGTATAAGGATATTGCGCAACCCACATATTTTTTGCACCAAAGGTACTTACAGAGAAATGTCCGCTCGTTGCATAAGTTCGGTTCATGTAATACATGATATTTGAAAAACCATTGGCTTTTAAAACATTTACAAAACTAGTTGTATTTGGCGTTAGAGATCCGTTTAGCATTTTTCCTTCCTCGATGTCGATGACCATGACAGTCGACTTAGGTAATTTAAAGGTATTCGCTAACGAAGCAAAGTAATTTGCTTCACTAGAAGCAATCGCGCTGGATGTATAATGGGCGTAATGATAGGCCGAAACTTTCAGACCAGCCGCTGTTGCGTTGTTGATCTGCTCTTGCGCATAGGGATTGACATAGCTAGTACTTTCAGTCAGCTTAACTACAACCCCTTTGATTCCGTAGTTTTTCATCTTTTGAAAGTTAGCTACTGAGATCGAACCGTTATGAGAAGAAATATCGATAAAGTGTGAACTTGGTCGATTGGCCTCTCCTGCATTGACGACATCCATCGAAAGAGCTGGAGTGATACTGCGACTTTGGATCGTCGGATTTAAATCTGATCGATTCGATGGTAAAAAATAGTCATCAAAGTAAAGAGAGCTATTTACTGCTTGTGTTTCAGTACTTTCTTCGGTTGCTTCAGACGTAGTAGTACTTGACTGTGTTTCCTCTTCAGTTGTCTTCATTGTGCTTTCACTCGTTGAATTTTGAGCTGGTGAAAGGACGCTGCTTGTTGTTGTTTCAATATCTGAGCTGCTGACAGTTGTGCTTTCTTCAGCATAGGAAAGAGTATTCAATCCGAGCGTCAGAAGGGCAGCAGTACAAAAAAGCGGGATTTTGATCGTTAGTTTATTCATTTATTCCTCCATAAATATTAAAGTTTGCCACGTTCGCGGTACCAGTTGTCCGGTTGCCATTCCCAAGAAAAATTGTCACGAGCAAGTAAGTCAAAGGCGGCATCAGGCCCCATTGAACCTGCTGCATAATTAGGGAAATCAACCGATGTTTTATCCCAAGCCTGACGTATGATATCAACGATCCGCCAAGATTGAGCTACTTCATCCCAATGAGAGAAGTTTGTGCCGTCACCATTTAAACTATCCAATAATAGTTTTTCGTAAGCTTCAGGACTATTTCCTGTTGTTTCTGCGCTATGACGATAGTCTAGCTTGACAGGAGTCGTAGAGAACCCTTGACCGATTTCTTTGCCGTTCAAGGTTAGGGAGAACCCTTCTGTCGGTTGAATATAAATCGTTAAAACATTTGGCGGTAAATCTGTTTTCTCTCCGCAATGATCGACGTCATCTTTAAAGACATTGATCGGAACTTGTTTAAAGACGATATTGATGCGTGTTCCTTTTTCAGTTAGACGTTTTCCTGTGCGGATATAAAATGGAACGCCTGACCAACGGAAGTTGTCGATCAAAAACTTACCTGCAACAAATGTTTCTGTTTGAGAATTTTCGTCGACGTTTGGTTCCTCACGGTAGCTAACAAAGTGTTGATCTTCCAATTTGCCAGCACCATATTGACCGCGAACAAAGTTTTCCAAGGCTTCTTTTTCAGAATACAGACGAATCGCTTGCAGCGCTTTAACTTTTTCTGATCTGATTTCAGCTTCTGAAAAGGCAACAGGCGGTTCCATCGCTAACAAAGCAACGACTTGTAAAATATGGTTTTGCACCATGTCTTTCAGTGCGCCGCTATGATCGTAATATCCGCCGCGATCTTCAACACCAAGCCCTTCAGCAAAAGTGATCTGAACATTATCGATGTAGCGATTATTCCATTGAGATTCAAAAATATTATTGGCAAAACGAATCGCAGAAATGTTTTGGATCATTTCTTTTCCTAAATAGTGATCGATTCTAAAAATATCTTTCTCAGGGAAAACAGCACGGATTTCTTCGTTTAGCTGATAAGCAGACTCATAATCAGAGCCAAAAGGTTTTTCAATGATCAAACGATCAAAGCCTGTTTCCGTTAAAATCTCTTGGGATTTCAGGTGCTGAACGATCGTACCGAAGAATTGAGGAGCCATTGCTAAGTAGTAAATATGGTTTCCGCCTAGCTCGTATTTCTCATTTAGCTTGTCTGACAATTTTTTTAATGTGTCATAATGCTCTGAGTCGTTCACATTGTGAGATTGGTAGTAAAAGTGGCTTGAAAAGGCTTCTGCTTCTTCTGCAGTCGGATTTAGATCTTTGATTGTTTCACGTACGATCTCACGATAGTGATCATCTGTCCATTCTCTTCTTGCCGTACCGATAACAGCAAAGTGCTCAGCTAGATTTCCTTTACGGTATAGTCTGAATAACGAAGGATATAGTTTTCGTTTCGCTAAATCTCCAGTACCGCCAAAAATTGTGAATAATGCTATTTTTTCATTCATTTCAATTCCCCGCTTTCATTTATTGGATCAACAAAAATCGTACTTGCAGCTTTGTAGCTGACCGCCAATTGTTTTTGCTTATTACTGATGCTGATAGGTCCTTCATATGCAGCGATCTCATCTATCTGATATTCCTCGTGGATATTCAGGTCAATGGAGACTAGGTAGTCTAATAGGTCTTTTTCATCCAATACACGAGCGATTCGAATCGTCGTCCCAACAGGATAGTCGATCAAGGTTTGACGCTTTTCTTCATGGACCGGCTGATCATCTTCCGGAATCACTCCGCCATGGGGACAAAATTTTGGCTGGTTTAAATACTCTGATAAGCGATTAGCCAAAGTTTGAGAAGTAACGTGCTCCAGTACTTCCGCATCATCGTGAACTTCATTCCAGGAATAATTTAAGTGTTCAACTAAAAACACTTCCCACAATCGATGCTTGCGAATCAGTGTACTAGCTTTTTTCAGTCCTGATTCTGTGAGCTGAACACCTTGATAAGGTGAATGTTCGACCAGCTGTTCTTTTACTAATTTTGAAATCATCTCGCTGACAGATGCTGCGGAAACATCCAGACCTGAAACAATTTGTTTGTTGTTGATCTTCGTTTCATCGCCGCCTAATTCAAAAATTAGTTTTAGGTAGTCTTCACGATTCGGGGTCATATATTTCATCCTTTCAAAAAAGCCATCACGATAAGTTTATCAGAAAAAACTTTTTTTGACCATTTAATAATATGTTAATCTTTAAAAAAACGACTGTTTCGTTTATAAAATAGAGATGAGTAAAAAAAACATAGAGATGGTAACGTTTTCTATGTTTTTTACTACATGATCTTTTCTTACTCAAAAATGAAAGAAGTCCATGCAGTAGAGAAATATTAAAATTTGATTAAGATAAATGCAATGGAGAAATTTAAGCCTCATCAGATTGATGTTATAATGATAGAAACAAACGATAGTGAGAAGGAATCACGAGTGTTTTGCTCAAAGGAGGACAGTTGTATGACAGAATATGTTCCTAAAGTTTGGCAGGAGTTGACAAACCATTATCAAGAGATCCAACCTGATCTGCGTTTGCGTACATATATTCAATCCTATTGGTTCAGCTACACTCGAGCAAATCAGGAGCCGGCTCGCATTATTCCGGATTTATGTTCAGACTTGATCATTCAACTGAGTCCGGCATTAGAGATTTTATCCATTGAGCTTTGCGGTCCGAGTACTGCTTTTTTTTATTCCTATGCTGAAAAAGAACTCCTTCATTTAGGGATTCGTTTTCATTTAGGCGGGATGTATCCGTTTATAAATCATTCATTCAAAGAAATGAAAAATCAGCTTAGACCATTGGCAGAAGTGGAAAAAGCTTTAGCTAAGGAACTGGCAGTTCAGCTTTCAGGAAAGACAACTGTTGCTGAGCTGATCTTGGAGTTGAATCAGCATTTCCTAAAGCTGCTAAATCGTGTGGATAGACAGATTTCTGCACCGATACCACTCTTCATCCATGATTATTCTGCTTATAGATCCTATGACATGCTTCTTGCTAATACACTGATTTCAGAACGGAGCTTACAACGTTTGTTCAAAGAAGAAATTGGGTTGACTCCGTATGAAGTATTTGATGTATTGCGTTTTCAGAAGGTTTATCAAGAGATCTTAATGAATCCTCAGATAAAACAGCTGGACTTGGTAGAAAAATATGCTTTTTTCGATCAGTCTCATTATAGTAAGAAAATGAAAAAAATGACCGGTTTAACACCACAGAAGATCAACAAGCATGTCGGAATAATACAAGACAAAAGTATGACACTTGATTATACTAAAGAAAAAACAAGAGAAGGTGAAGTCAAATGAAACTTGATATGGTAGGAATCATCGTAGAATCGATGGAGGATGCGATTCTATTTTACGAACGACTAGGTTTCCAAGCGGTGGGAGATAAACAGGCGGACTATGTTGAATTAGATCATTCAGGAATCAGAATTTCATTGAATACAAAAAAGATGATCACAGGAATTTACGGTTATCCGCCAAAAGATGCAGGAGATAAAATCGAGTTGGCATTTCTATGTGAGTCTACTAAAGAGGTAGATCAAGTCTGTGATAAGATGAAAGGATTTGGCTACGAAATATTTAAAGAACCCTGGCACGCTTTTTGGGGACAATATTATGCGATCATCAAAGATGTGGACGGCAACCTGTTGAGTCTTTTTTGTAATGAGTAGGAGGAAGTTAGGATGGATGAAAGAATCGATTATTTAAAAGAGGCTGCTAAGAAATGGCCAGGAGCTTCCGTTTATTATCGTGAAGATTGGGATTGTGACTATTTTGAAATCGAGAAGAAAGGATTTTGCATGCTTGGTCAAAATAATCAGGGTGAGCTAGTTATGACAGTTAAAGGCTTACCTGAAGAAAATGAGCTTTTGCGGGAACAATATTCAGATGTCGTTCCAGGTTATTATGCGAATAAAACTCATTGGAATTCGTTTAAGTTGGAAAATTCCTCCTTTACAGAGGAGCAGCTGGTATCCTTTTTAAAACAATCTTATGCGTTAGTTTTAAGCAAATTACCAAAAAAAGTTCAGGAAAAATATAAGTAAAAAGCAACACTGCTTTCGACCGATCAGTCGTCAGTAGTGTTGCTTTTTTAACGGTGAACTGTTGTAGCAATCAAGGCAATCAGCCATAAATGGGCTGGATAAAAAACATAAAAAAGATATTTAAAGAATGGACTATTGCTGCCTTTTTGTCCATTATACAAATGAATGAACGGAATTACAGTGATAAATAGAAATTCCGGATTTGTTTCTAAAGTCATTTTGATTGTTTCTAGCGAGTAGTCAGGTAAACCAACGATCACCATGAGCAATAGACAGACAGAAAAAATCAAATACCCCAAATCTCTTTTCTTTGAACGAGTTCTGAAAAAATAACTGATCAGCATAAACGGAATAATAACAAATCCGCCTTCAACCATTCCAGTTATAGAAATAGCGAGTAAGATGAATGCCAGTATACTTGCAGAGATTCTAAAAAACGGTTCTTTGATGCGGATGGCAAAATCGATTGCCCATAAAAGGCTGACACCGACCGCTAAGGTCAGAAAAATATTGTTATGGAGCTGCCAAATCGATTGTTTCAAAACCGTCATGTTCAGTAGCGTGTTACCTGCGAACATGATAAAGGACCAGCTGTATAAGCGGAGCAGATAGTTTTTTCGATTACGAGTGTAATGGAAGCCTTCAACAGCCATAAATCCGAAAAATACACCGACACAGCGCGTCAATATATTGAAGGGGACAACAAACTGTGGAGGTAGTAACGGAGCTAGATGATCCAGTACCATCAAGCCCATCATAAATAGTTTTAATTGGTTTGCGTTCATTTTTATTCTCCTAAATCAATTATTCATTACATTTACCAGTATAAAAAAAATAATCCATTTTAGCGTGGGATTTAACGAACAATCATCTTACAAAAATGTGCGTAAATGAATAGGCCGATGCAAGCTGAACAACTAGACCAAGCGTTCCTTTTCATTAAAGGGTATGATAAGCTTAACTGATAAAATGCCTGAGAATACATAGGCAAGTTGAGTGAAAATTAAGGTAAGGTCTATATGTTCTAATGGTAAATTATATTCGCTTTGATGCAAGGAGCGAAGCTTAAAAAAATCCCAATACTCTAACATGGCTGTTTTAAAGATTGTAAAGCTTGTCTACTTTTTATATAAAATACAGGTAGGAAAGAAGGAAGTAAAATGAGACCAGAAATTCAATGCACATACCAAACAGTTGAACCAGCTACATCAAATGAAAAGAACCAAACGAATGTTAAGATCATTCAATTATTTGTTGAGAATGGTCAACTAACGATTGGTGATAAAATCTATCCAATCGTTTATGGTGATCTTTATTTCGTTGCTGCAAAACAAAATTATTCAATTACGGACACAGAAGAAGAACTTGTTCAAAGTAAAATAGAAGTCCCAGCCGAGTTCTTAAAAGAAATGGCCAAAATGCTTGATTTTGAAAAGGAATATCAGCAAATCTTTGAAGCGCAAGGTGGCTTTCATGTGGCATCACCCAGATATAAAGCGATCGATCAGCGCTTCAAAGAAGCTGCTGGTGTGTTTAACAAAGACAAGAGCTTTGCTGAAGCATTGTTTTTTTCACGTGTGCTTGAATTATTGAATTATGCTGTAGTGACGATCAAAAAGACAACGTAAAAAAGTTCACGATTTACAGTTGACCTTCCCCTTACTGGAAGCTATATGCTAAGAATGTCTCGAGGCAAAAATAAAAAATCAGGAGGTAACCATGCTATCGATTGGTGATTTTTCAAAGGTTTCCCAAGTGTCAAAAAAAGCATTGCGTTATTACGATGAAATCAATCTATTAAAACCCAGCTATACAGACGCAACCAGTGGCTATCGTTATTATGATGTCGATCAGCTGGAGACGATTCTGCTGATCAAACGGCTAAAAGAATATACGTTTTCTTTAGAAGAAATCAAACAAGTATTGAGTAGCGGACAAGATCAAGTGTTGCTGCAGCAAACGATCAATCAAAAGAAACTAGAAATCACCCGTAAGATGCAGGATTACTCCTTGTTGCTTGATCGTTTAGATAATGATCTGCACACACTAGAAAAGGGGAAAAAAATAATGACTTATTTACAGAAAATCGAAGTGAAATTAACTGAGGTACCAGAGAGAAATATTCGTTCGATCAGAAAGACTATGAATGTGAATGAATATGGTCAATGCTTAGCTGAGTTATTTGAGAAAATAACGATAGAAAAACTAACACCCACAGCTCCGCCAATGACGATCTATCATAGCCCGGACTTTGATCCGGAAAATGCTGATATGGAACTGGCAGTTCCGGTTGCTGAACAGACAAAAGAGACTCAAATCCTTTCTTCTTCTTTATGCGCATTTTCTACGTATGTCGGTCCGTATGCTGAATTAGATTCAGTTTACAGTAAGTTAGTAAAATGGATTGAAGAAAAAGGCTATAAAATGGCTGGAGCACCTTTTGAGATTTATCAAACAGATCCGAATACGACAGAGGCAGATAAAAATGTTGTGGATGTTTATTTTCCGGTGATGCTTTAACAAAAATAATGAATAAGCAAAGAAGATAAGAAAAAGTGGTTATTTCGAAAAGGCGCCTTTTTTCTGACTATCTATTCGGCTTTGAAGACCGAAACAAAACTGATGCTTCGTTTTGTCTCGGTCTCCTTGTTTGTTTAGTGACTGATTTCTTTAAAAATTGATTGTATCAACTTTTGCTGATGGATGATAAATGTCAACATGTTCCGATTAGCTGCTGCCAAGCGTTTAAACGTCTCATCTTTGTTTTCTTGATCTTCAAAATAGGCGACACAAATCAGTTGAATAGCGCAAACAACATGGAAACCCGTTGATTTTTCAGCTTGTGATAAAGGTGATTCTAAATCGTACCCCTGCAAAATAGCGGCTAAAATTGACGGCCATTCATCATACTGACTTGGAGTCATTTGACTTAGAATACTTGTGGCGCAATAACAGGGATCAAATAAACGAATATTTTTCTCAGATAAATCAAAGTCGATGAATCCGTTGACAGATTCTTCTAAGAATAGAATATTGCTGAAATTAGGATCGCGATGGATGATTTGAATCGGCAACTTTCCTTGGAACTGTTCAAACTCAACAAGATAGTTGTCAAAAAAATCATTTGGAATAGCTAGATTCCATTGCTGTGCTTGCTTTTTTACGTGAGGAACAGCCCAAGTTTTGAGTAACGAAAATAAATCAGAGGAGTCGCATAAAATTTGAGTATCCAACGCTAAAAATGCTTGGTGAAGTCGGGCGATTGCTTGTCCATAAGCGAGTGCATATCGTTTTGATCGCGATGAAAGGATATCTGTGAGGGATAGAGCGGTACCATCAATCCCTTTTTTTAATAAGATCAAAGAATCGTTTTCAATAAACAACTGCCCGTTTCTTGTAGGAATCGGCAAAGAAGAAGCAAAGTTTTGTTTTTGCAAAGCCTCTGCGAGGGCAATATTTTTAAGCTCACCACTTCGATCTGTGGTTTGATGCAAAAAGTATTCTTCCCCAATTGCCCAGACATTCTTGGGATGATTGAAGCTTTGAACAGGAGAAACATTGTTTATTTTTAAAGTTGGATCGATAGGCCAATTTTTTAGTAGTTCTTTTATTTCTCGTGTGCTTAAACGCATAAAGGTCACCTCCAGGAGTTCAGTATTTTTTGTTTCATTTTTATGTATTGCTAAATATTTTCTAGGAGAGCAGCCGTATTCTTTTATAAACGCTTTGTAAAATCCAGCGTAAGTATCAAATCCATACAACGCAGAAGCAGATGAAAATGTTTGTCCTTGTTGGGCAGCTTGAAGAACTTTTTTTAAGCGTCGATCTAATTGATAAGCTGAAAAAGATTTCCCTATATTCAAAGAGAATAGTCGATAAAAATAGTAAACAGAGTAACCGCTCTTTTTTGCTAGTTCTTCTGCTGTCAGATCGACAGTCAGATGTTCCTCGATCTCGTTCAGTAAGTGATTCAACATATCTGGTGTCATAAAAAAACTCCTTTATTACGAATAAGTTTAGTATACCTGATATGTTTGCTAAAAAGATTTCCTGTAGTGCGAAGTTGTATTTTCCCAAAATAACTATTGACTAAATTCAAAATTCGTGATAAATTGTTTAGAAATATATGAGAATCAAATGAAAAAACGGTGATCAGAATAGTAAATGAATCGATTCGTTTCAGAGAGTTTCCGGATGCTGCAAGGAAATAGCGATTCCTCATTGAACACGCCTGTCAGTTGTTTTTCTGAAAAATCATTCGGATATTTATTGTGAATCAGTAGGAAAAATCGGAGAGCCCGTTATCGCTTTTTAGTTATTGAACTAACAGAGGTTTTTGTCGTGAGATAAAGACGAATCTGAGGTGGGACCACGTGAAAATTTCTCGTCCTCTTGGCTTATTTGCCAAGGGGACGATTTTTTTATTTAACAAACAGCTTTTGAGGAGGGAAAAAAATGAAATGGAACCGCAGTTTACCATCAGGAACGAGAGATAAATTATTTCGAGAAGCTAATGGTGCTTATCAATTAGAAAAAAAAGTCAATGATGTTGTGACACATAGAGGTTATCAACGGGTAGATACACCGATCATCGAGTTTGAGGAAGTTTTTTTGAATAAAGACAGCAATCTGCAGGACTGCTACCGCTTTTTTGATAAAAATGGACGATTGTTAGTTTTACGTCCTGACATGACTAAGCCGATCGGTCGGGTAATTGCTACAGCTGGGATCCAGCCGCCATTGAAATTATCGTACAGCGGAAAAATTTTTAGAGCGAATGATGAAATGTTAGGAGAACAAAATGAGCTGACACAAGCGGGCATCGAATTGATCGGTTATTCTTCGTTGAAAGCAGAAGTGGAGTGTTTGGCTTGTGCAGTAGACATTTTAAATACATTGGCTATTCCCAACTTTCACATCGAGTTAGGGCATGCCCAAATTTTTCGTTTGATCGTTTCGTCATTAAATTTAAACGCAAAAGAAAAAAGTGACTTACAAAGCTGTTTTGAAAATAAAAATTTGACTGATCTATCACGATTCACGGCAAAACATCCAAGTAAACTAGATGCGTTTATCCGTGCTATCCCGGAATTGTTTGGGGAAGCAACAGAAGTTATAGAAAAAGCAAGAACGATACTGCCAAAGGAATCAGAGATCATGCAGGTGATCGGGGAATTGGAAGAATTGACAACAGTGATGAACAGACAATATCCAGACTTGTCATTGACGCTTGATTTAGGTCATGTGGCATTGATGGATTATTATACAGGTGTTTTATTCAGTGGCTATGCAGACCTTGCAGCAGATATCTTTTTACGGGGCGGTCGTTATGATCATTTAGCTGAACAATTTGGCTCGAAGATGATTCCGGCTGTTGGTTTGGGTATCAATTTAGATATTTTAGTAGCCATCCAGTATCAATGCGGAGAACTGGCTGCTTTGAATCGACCAACAACATTAGTTCATAGTTCACTAGCTTCCTTGCCGCAAGCAGAGGCTTTAGTCAAAGAAAATACGGGGTATCAATTATCTCTATTTGACTCGTTGGAAGAAGCACTGAACTACGGGAAAAAATGGCACTATAAGCAAATCATTGAAATCAATGAACAGGGAATCCAGACGAAAAAGGCGGTGAATGAATATGACTAAACTAACGATTGCCCTGACCAAAGGACGATTAGAGAAGCAAACGCTGGCACTTTTTGAAAAAGCGGGGATCGATATTTCATTTATGATGGACAAACAACGGAAATTGATTTTCGACAGTCCTGATCGACGCTTTACTTTTTTATTAGTGAAGGCAGCGGACGTGACGACCTATGTTCGTCATGGTGTGGCAGATATTGGGATCGTCGGGAAAGACGTTTTGCTGGAAAATCCCTTTGGTTATTATGAAATGCTGGATCTTGGGATCGGAAAGTGCAAATTTTCAGTCGCTTCGATACCAGACTATCAGCCGAATGATTATAAAAGAAAACGGATCGCTACAAAATATCCCACTGTTGCTTCTGAACATTTTCGAGCGAAGGGCGAAGACGTAGAAATCATCAAGATCGAAGGCTCTGTCGAAATCGCGCCTGTTTTAGGATTATCAGATGCAATCGTTGATATCGTTGAAACAGGAACAACCCTAAAGGAAAATGGATTGGAAATTTTTGAAGATATTTGTCCTGTTTCTGCACGTGTGATCGTCAATAAGGCGAAGTTAAAACGAAAACGTCAAGCAATTTTTCAATTATTTGCAGAGCTGGAAACGGTTATTGAAAGAGAGGAGCGATGAGGATGAAAAGATTAAAAGGAGAAGCATCTGAAATTTTAACAGCACTGCAACGTGAACATACGCAAGTGCAAAATGATACACTGGATGTAGAAGTACAAGTTGAAACAATCATTAAAGAAGTTGCACAATATGGGGATCAGGCACTTAGACGTTATTCCAGCCAATTCGACCACGTCGAACTAACGGAGCTGGAGGTTAGTAAGGATACGATCGAACAAGGCTATATTCGTGTAGAAAAAGAAGTGATCGACAGCTTAAAAAAGGCTAAAGAAAATATCATCAGTTACCATGAAAAGCAAAAGCAGTCTAATTTTATGGACAGTGAAAAGTCAGGTGTGATACGCGGACAATTAGTTTTACCTCTAGAACGGGTAGGGGTGTATGTGCCTGGCGGGACAGCAGCATATCCTTCTTCTGTATTGATGAATGTCTTGCCGGCAAAGATCGCAGGAGTAAAGGAAATCATCATGGTCACACCTCCGACCAGTTCAGGGATTCCTGATGTGATTTTGGCAGCAGCAAAAATTGCAGGGGTTGACCGAGTGTTTCAAGTGGGCGGCGCACAAGCCGTAGCTGCACTAGCTTATGGCACGGAGAGTATTTCGAAAGTGGATAAAATCGTTGGACCTGGAAATATTTACGTAGCCACTGCTAAAAAGCAAGTGTTTGGCTTAGTCGGTATCGATATGATCGCGGGGCCTTCAGAAATCGGAATTTTAGCAGATGAAACAGCAAATCCAGTGTATATAGCAGCAGATCTACTTTCTCAAGCAGAACACGATGTCTTAGCGAGAGCGATCTTGGTGACGACTTCTGAACGATTGGCAGATCAGGTAGAAAAAGAAGTGTATAAACAATTACAAACATTACCACGTAGAAAAATTGCCGAGCAATCTATTGAAAATAAGGGTCAAATTATTATCGTTCCTACAATCGAAGCAATGTTTACTGTCATGAATGAGATCGCTCCAGAGCATTTGGAAGTTCAGCTTCCTGATCCGATGAGCTACTTACATGAAATAAAAAATGCCGGCTCCATCTTTTTAGGTGCCTATGCCTGTGAACCCGTGGGTGACTATTTTTCTGGTACAAATCATGTGTTGCCAACAAGCGGTACGGCAAAATTTTATTCACCGTTAGGGGTTTATGACTTCGTAAAATACAGTCAGGTGACATACTATACAAAAGAGGCATTAGCAGATGCGAAAGATGCGGTGGCTATTTTAGCTAGAAAAGAAGGACTGGAAGCCCATGCTCGCGCCGTTGATTATCGTTTTGAATAAAGGTAAGGAGGAAAGAATATGAGAACAGCAGCATTAAACAGAAGCACTGCAGAAACGAAGATCGAATTAAGGTTGAATTTGGATCAGCAAGAACCTGTAAATATTCAAACGGGTGTTGGCTTTTTCGATCATATGCTGACATTGTTTGCTCGTCACAGTAGGATCTCTTTAGAAGTTAACGTGAATGGCGATTTGGAGGTAGACAGCCATCATACGGTAGAAGATGTAGGAATTGTTTTGGGTCAGTGTATAAAGGATGCGTTAGGAGATAAAAGAGGAATAAACCGTTATGGAACAAGCTTTGTACCGATGGACGAAACATTGGGAATGGCTTCACTGGATTTGAGCGGCCGTTCATTTTTAGTATTTGATGCAGACTTTGATAATCCTAAATTAGGCACATTCGATACAGAATTGACTGAAGAATTTTTCCAAGCGCTGGCTTTCAATACACAAATGAATCTACATTTAAAAATTTTACATGGAAAAAATACACACCATAAGATCGAAGCATTGTTCAAAGCAACGGGTCGCGCATTACGAGAAGCGATAACAGAAAATCCGGAGATCAAGGGAGTCAACTCCACGAAAGGAATTTTGTAGATGATCATTATCATTGATTACGATACAGGAAATACACGAAATGTTCAAAAAGCCTTAAATCACGTAGGACTTGAAAATAAAATTTCTGCAGATCCACAAGAAATTTTAGCTGCAGAAGGACTGATTTTACCTGGTGTGGGTGCTTTTTCTTTAGCGATGAAAGAATTAACACAACGCGGATTAGTAGAAGTGATCAAAGAAGCAGCTCAGCGAGGAACACCAATATTAGGCGTATGCTTAGGGATGCAGCTATTATTGGAGGGCAGTATGGAAAATGGGTTTACAGAAGGCTTAGGATTGATCGAAGGAATCTGTGAGCGATTGCCGGAAGATCCTACAATGCCGGTTCCGCATATGGGATGGAATGAATTGGTCGTGACAAATGACACACCACTCACAAAAGAAGTACATGGAAAATATGTTTATTTTGTTCACTCTTATTATGCTGATTGTGAACCGGATGTCATCGATGCATTTGTACAATACTCGATCAAAGTACCTGCGATGATTTCAAAAGGAAATATTTTTGGCACACAGTTTCATCCAGAAAAAAGTAGCGATGAAGGATTGACCATTTTACAAGGGTTTAAGGAGGTTATTATTGATGCACGTATTACCAGCGATTGATATTCGTGAAGGAAAAGCAGTTCGGTTAGTCCAGGGAGATTTTTCAAAGAAAACGATCGTAAATGAAGACCCATTAGCTCAAGTCAATGAATTTCACAAGGCTGGTATCCAGATGATCCACGTCGTGGATTTGGACGGGGCATTATTGGGACAGGCAGCAAATGCTTCATTGATTCAGCAAATGAAAGAAAGCACAGGGATCAAAATTGAAGTTGGTGGAGGTATTCGGACATTACAGCAAATCGATGAATATGCAGCGCTAGGGATCGATCGAATGATCATCGGATCTGCTGCATTGACTGATCCAGGCTTAGTCAAATCAGCGGTTGAAAAGTATGGCGATAAAATTGCAGTAGGGATCGATGCGAAAGAAGGACGAGTTGCAGTCAGCGGCTGGCTGGATGTCAGTGAAACAGACTATTTACAATTAGCGAAAGAAATGGCTGCAATCGGTGTCCAGACGATCATTTACACCGACATCGCAAAAGATGGCACCTTGACAGGACCAACGATCGAACACTACCAAGAACTAAAAAAAGTAGTGCCGCAGATGAAGCTTATTGCTTCCGGCGGTGTTAGTTGTAAAAAAGATTTGACTGATTTAGCAGAGTTGGACCTTTATGGGGCGATCGTAGGGAAGGCTTTCTATAATGGGGCGATCACATTAGCAGACATGCTGGAGGTGGAAAATAGTGCTGACTAAACGAATCATACCTTGCTTGGATGTGACTGAAGGGCGTGTCGTAAAAGGGATCAATTTTGTAGATCTTAAGGATGTGGGCGATCCTGTTGATATTGCGAGAGCATACAACGAACAAGGGGCAGATGAACTTGTTTTTTTGGATATTACAGCGACCAGTGATGAACGAAAAACAATGGTCGAGGTTGTTGAAAGAACAGCAGCGGAAGTGTTTATTCCTTTGACAGTAGGCGGAGGTATTCGTTCTGTTTCAGACATGAAACAGTTGCTACAAGCAGGTGCAGATAAAATATCTCTTAATTCGGCAGCTATCAGTCGACCTGCTTTGATTCAAGAAGGTGCTGAAAAATTCGGTTCCCAATGCATCGTAGTGGCGATCGATGCGAAAAAAACAGGTGATTCCTGGCATGTTTTTGTAAAGGGCGGTCGTGAAGATACTGGGTTGGATGCAGTAGAATGGGCTAAAGAGGCAGTTGCTTTAGGTGCTGGAGAAATTTTATTGACAAGTATGGATGCCGATGGTACTAAAAAAGGATATGATCTTGCTTTAAATCAAGTGATTTGTGCAGCGGTCAATGTTCCTGTCATCGCTTCTGGCGGTTGTGGAGATGCTGAAGATATTGTAGAAGTCTTTAAAGAGACGACGGTTTCAGCAGCGTTAGCTGCAAGTATTTTTCATTATGGAGAGGTCAAAATACCAATCTTGAAAGAAACACTAAGAGACAATGGAGTGGAGGTGCGCCGATGAAGCCAGATTTTTCTAAAGGATTAGTACCAGCGATCATTGTAGAAGAAAGCAGCAAAGATGTGTTGATGCTGGCATATATGAATGAAGAGAGCTATCAAAAAACGCTGGAGACAAAAAAGACTTGGTTTTATTCTCGTTCGCGGCAAAAGCTCTGGAACAAAGGCGAAACAAGCGGAAATCAGCAAAAGGTCAAAGAAATTGTACTGGATTGCGATCAAGATACATTACTGATCACTGTAGAACAGACGGGACCTACTTGTCATACAGGTGCTCATAGCTGTTTTTATAATGTAATTATTTGAAAGGAGCATAATGATGATCGAACAATTATATGAAGAAATTCTATTACGGAAAAAAGAACCAAAAACCGGCTCATATACAAATTATTTATTTGATCAAGGTCTAGATAAGATTCTTAAAAAAGTCGGAGAAGAAGCAACTGAGGTAGTCATTGCAGCAAAAAATGATCAAGCAGAATTAGTTGCAGAAACCTCAGACTTGATTTATCACATGTTAGTCTTACTGGCAGAAAAGGAAATTCCTTTAAAAGCCATTGAACAAGAATTAAAAAGCCGAGAGGGTCAGTTAAGCAAGACCGAAGAGAGAAAACCGATCGACAGGCTTTAAGAATAATTATTCAGATAGCAGAATTTTTTGAGTGTATGCTATAAAAAAAGATGAAAAGAGTGCAGTACTAATGCCAGTAAAGCAAATAATTCATTATTTTAATGAACCTAAACAATATGAAAAAAGTGAACGGGAATTTTGGCTAGATCCCTATATTTCTAAGCAGCTATTGAAAGCGCACTTAGATCAGACGAATGATGGTGCAAGTAGAAAGCTTTCAGTGATCGACCGATCAGTTGATTGGCTAAATGAAGTTGTTCCGACTGTTGATTTTAAAAAAGTGATCGATTTAGGTTGCGGTCCAGGGCTCTATGCAGAACGCCTAGCAAAAAAAGGATACGAAGTCACTGCTATTGATTTTTCCAAAAATTCAATTGATTATGCAAGGTCAGTTGCTAACGAGCAGGATTTAGCTATAGATTATCGCTGTGAAAGTTATCTTTCATGGAAAGAACAGGATCAATATGATTTGGCTCTGCTCATTTATTGTGATTACGGCGCCTTATCTTCTGAGGATCGAAAATTATTGCTCAAGAATATCCACGCGTCTTTGAAAAAGGGCGGAAAGTTGGTTTTAGATGTTTTTTCATTACAGAAACTAACTGATTTTCAGTCTGAAAATAGCTGGAAACTTTATGAGAGTGATAGTTTTTGGTCAACTGGAAAACACGCGGTGATATCAAGAAACAAACGATATGATCATGGCATTACTTTAGAACAGACGATCCTGTTGAAAGAAGATGACACGGTCGAAAATTTTAATATTT
The DNA here is from genome assembly GCF_002174455.2 of Enterococcus sp. 9D6_DIV0238. Taxonomy (NCBI): domain Bacteria; kingdom Bacillati; phylum Bacillota; class Bacilli; order Lactobacillales; family Enterococcaceae; genus Enterococcus; species Candidatus Enterococcus dunnyi. Next base: position 1,189,252 of record NZ_CP147246.1, on the reverse strand, counting down.
GGCATCAATATTTTGATTTACACAAAATAATAAGTGAATTAGAAGGCGCTTCTTTTGAAATTACTGCTTATTATGCTGATGTTTGTGGAAATGAATATACGGAACAAAGTGAAACAATTTGCGTGATCGTGGAGAAAAAGGGATAGGACAATCAGCCAATTACCTCTTTTGAAGCAGTGATAACAAGTAGGGAAGTAATAGAGGCTGAAATAGAAATGACTTACCGAAAGTTCTTTTTTCTATTTTAGTCTTTTATTTTTCAGCGAACAATAAAAAGCCCTATAAAAGTTGTACGTTAAAATGACAACTTTTATAGGGCTTTTTCTGTCAAAGTAGCTTTAAGCAAAAGACTATGTTAAGCCTATTTGATATACTCCTAAGACACCGCTTCTAAAACATATGTCGCATCATCCGCTTCATCATACAAAGATACAGGTTCATCATTGATACATTGGACGATCAAATGATACCCATATTCATCTTGCACAACTAAGCGCTTACTTGTTAATTCGATCAAGCTATGATCGAGATGTTTTCCATCGATGCTGATTTGTAAGTCCTCTTCGATACTTAACGTATGCTGTGTTGCTTTTTGTTTATTGACGAACCACCATTTACCGATATAACTTTTATATAAATTAGGAATACTAGTACCTGTTTGTTGTTTTTCTTGTTGCTTTTTCAAAAACAACGAGCCGGCGATTCCAGTAATAAGTGATGCGCCTAAAAATAATGACCAGTGTTTTTTCATACTATCAATCCCCTCTAGTTCAATCATAGCATGAAACACAAGAACCGACTATTGGAAAATCTTTTCCTATAAAAAAACTTAATGAACGCATGGCACATAAAATTGAATGAAAAGTTTGACAATGATTTTTCAGTCGAAATATGGTATTGTTTTGATGAGAGGGTGTTACAATGATCACATATCCAAACGTGCATTTAGCACATTTTATAGATAGACCAAATCGTTTCATTGCCACCTGCAGGATTCAGGCAACTGGTGAAATCGTGACTGTTCATGTGAAAAACACTGGTCGATGTAAGGAATTGTTCTATCCAGAGGTGGAAGTTGCCTTATCTTATCAACCGTCGCCAAAAAGAAAAACAGCGTACGATCTGATCGCAGTAAAAAAACAGGATGCTTGGTTCAATATCGATAGTCAGATTCCTAATGCTTTAGCAAGTCAAGCAATTTTAGACGGTACGATTGTTTTGCCTGGACTTAAAGGAAAGATCACGTCTATCAAGAGAGAAAAACGTTTCGCTCATTCACAGTTTGATATACTAGTAGAGACAGATACAGGCAATCAAGCGTTTGTTGAGGTCAAAGGAATGACGCTAGAAAATCAAAAAATCGGTGCATTTCCTGATGCACCGACGCTCCGTGGCCTAAAGCATGTGACAGAGCTGATCGAAGCACTTAAAGAAGGGTATCAAAGTTATGTTTTGTTTGTTGTTCAGTTTCAAAACATTCAGGAAGCAACGATCCATACAATGATGCAGCCGGCATTAGCGAAAATGATTTTATTAGGGCAAACACAAGGGTTAAGCGTCATTGCTTACAATTGTCTTGTTACACCTGATACAATAGCAGTAGCACATCAAGTCCCATTTGATGTAATGAAGAAGTTTGAAGATCCAAATTCAGAAAGGTGAGGGTAAAGATGATTCACTTAGGTATTATTGGAACAAACTGGATAAGCCATCAATTTGTCAAAGCAGCATTAGAAACAAATCGTTATGATTTAACAGCGGTTTATTCACGCAAATTAGAAACGGCACAAAAATTTGGTGCAGAATATGGCGATGTAGAGTATGCAACTGATTTAAAAACGTTCTTTGGCATTGCACACATGGATACTGTATATATTGCTTCACCTAATTCCCTACATTTTGAACAAGCGAAACAAGGGATTTTAGCAGGGAAAAATGTCATCGTTGAAAAACCAGCTTTTTCTACACCAGAAGAAATGGCTGAAATCATTGAATTAGCGAATCAACAAAAGGTATTTTTCTTTGAAGCTGCTCGAAATGTTCATGAAAAAAGCTTTAAGAAAATCGCAGACTTATTACCACTTAAAAACCAAATCATGGGTGCAAACTTTACCTACATGAAATATTCTTCCCGCTACGACCAAGTGTTAGCTGGACAAGAACCAAATATTTTTTCTCCACATTTTTCTGGCGGAGCAATCGCTGATTTAGGTGTTTACCTAGTGTATGCAGCAGTCGGTTGGTTCGGTATGCCAAGTGAAAGTCATTATTTTGCCCGTAAGCTGCCGACAGGCGTCGATGGTATGGGCACGGCAATATTACGCTATGACCTATTTGATGTAACACTGCAAACGGGTAAAAATGCAGATGCCTTTTTAGATTCTGAAATTTATTTTGAAGGCGGCACGTTGATTTTAGATAGTGTGAATGCAATCAGTAAAGCAGAATTTCATGACCGCAACCACCAAGAACGTGACATCATTTCGATTACGACAGAAGAAAATCCAATGATCGAAGAAGCACACGATTTTGCGGATGTTCTCGAAAATCCTAATGATCCAGTTCAGGGTGCCCGTTACGAAGAATGGGTGGAGTTATCACGCAATGTCAATAAAGTATTAACAACCTTAAGAAAAAGTGCCGGCATTGTTTTTGATGCGGATAAAGATTAAATCGTTTTAAATAAGAAAGGATTACTATGACATTTATCAAGAATACACCAGAAGCTTGGCAAGAACATTGGCAAGCTTCTGGTTTTAGCGAGCCATCGATCATCCAAGCAAAAAGCTTTCAACCGCTAAAAGAAAAGCAAAACGTTTTAGGGATTTCACCCACAGGCTCAGGAAAGACCTTAGCCTATGTACTGCCTCTTCTTCTAAATGTAGAAAAAGCACAAGGGAGTCAGTTACTGATTCTAGCACCATCACAAGAGCTGGCTATGCAGATCAGTCAGGTTGTTCGTGACTGGGCATCACTACTTGAGCTAAAAACACAATTGTTGATCGGCGGTGCTAACGTTAGCCGCCAAGTAGAAAAGTTAAAAAAGAAACCAGAAATTTTAGTAGGGACACCAGGACGTGTGCTGGAGTTGATCAAAGCTAAAAAAATCAAAAGCCACCTACTGAAAACGATCGTGATGGATGAAGTCGATCAATTGTTCCATGAAAAAGAAATGAATTTGACGAAACAGATTTTGACTAGCGCTCCGACCGACTTTCAGCTTGTCTTTTATTCTGCGACAGCGGATCGAGTAACTGAAGAAGCACAGAAACTAGCAGAGCAGCTGACGATCATCGATGTGACGGATGAAGATCATTCTGCTGGAACGGTCAATCATTATTACGTGAACCTATCTCCGCGAAAGAAAAGCGCATATTTAAGAAGCTTGTCTTATACATCAGATTTTCGCGGCATGGTTTTCTTTAATCAAGTAGCTGATCTAGGTGCTGTAGAAGAAAAATTAGTTTACGAAGGACTTTCAGTCGTTAGTTTAGCTTCAGATCAAAATAAAGCATTGCGCAAATTAGCGATCGACCAGTTTAGCAATAAAAAAGCGGTCATGCTTTTAACGACGGATATTGCTGCTAGAGGATTAGATTTTGAAGCAGTGCCCTATGTGATCAATACAGAGGTTCCATTATCTGAGGAAAGCTATATTCACAGAGCTGGCCGAGTAGGCAGAATGGGTGCTTCTGGAACTGTGATCACATTTGTCAATGACGCGACGAAAAGAGACTACCAACGTATATTGAAGAAGATAGGCTTGACCACTCAAGAAATTTTTCTTTATGAAGGTACGCTGCATTTGACAAGAAAAGAAAAAAGTTTAACTGAAGAACGAGCTGCTTCAAGTGAAAAAATAAAAAAGGTCCCAACTGAACAACGAAAAGAGAAAGTAAAAAAGAGACCTAAAAATTCTAAGAATAAAGGGGCTAGACGAAAAACGTCCCAAGGCCAAAAAGAGTAACGATGTAAAGGTCCTGATTTAAGGAGGATATCCATGAAATCTAGAAAAGATGAGATTCTTTCAGTATTAGAGTCGAAAAAACAAGGGATGACAGCAGCAGATGTTGCTGAAGAATTGATGATCGACCGTAGTAATGCCAGTCGTTATTTAAGTGAGTTATACAAAGAACGCAAGATCATCAAAAGTGACGGGCGTCCGGTTGTCTATTCCATTGCCGCAGAAGAAGAAAAAGTTCATGTTGATAGTTCCAGTGAAGTGACCTTTGACAATTTAGTTGGAGCCAACGACTCATTGAAAGTCAGTATCCAGCAAGCCAAAGCCGCTATTTTATATCCGCCTCGCGGGTTGCACACCATTATTTTTGGAGAAACAGGAACAGGGAAATCCCTATTTGCTGAATGTATGTATCATTTTGCAGTCGATTCTAAAACCTTAGCACCGGATGCACCATTTGTGTCCTTTAACTGTGCAGATTATGCACAGAATCCTCAATTGCTTTTCGGACATATTTTTGGGGTGAAAAAAGGTGCGTATACAGGCGCCAATGAAGATAGTCCCGGCTTGATGTCTGAAGCGGATGGCGGTATTTTGTTTCTTGATGAAATTCATCGTTTGCCGCCTGAAGGTCAGGAAATGCTATTTACTTTTATCGATAAAGGAATTTACCGTCCTTTAGGTGAAAGCGGGCAGACTTATGAAGCGTCGGTACAAATTATTGGTGCGACAACAGAATCTTCCGAAAGCTTCTTAACAACGTTCAATCGGCGAATTCCAATGGCAATCACATTGCCTTCATTGGATGCCCGTTCACTTGATGAGCGGTATGAAATCATTTCCTTGTTTATCAAGCAGGAGGCTAACCGTTTAAATCAACGCATCGATATCAAACGTGATGCGATCCTTGCATTCATGTTGTATGATGCAGAGGGCAATATCGGTCAGGTAAAACGTGATTTGAAATTAGTTTGTGCCAAATCCTTTCTCCATTATCGAACACATAATGAAGAAAGTTTAGTAATCAGAAAAAGTGACTTGCCGCTGCAAGTGCAAAAAGGCCTATTGAAAATCAAAGAAGTTTCTGATCGATTGGATCGATTTGTAGACAGTAAAAGTAATTATCTTTCATTTGAGCCTGGTACAAACGAAGTTGTATGGTCTCAAGATCCGGCACGTGATATGCAGGTTTATAATGAAATCGAAGAAAAAGTTGCAAAGCTGTCAGCCAATGAACTAGAAAACGTCGACTTAGAGCAATTGATATCCAGTGATATGGATGCCTATTTCCAAACCTATGTGGATGAATTGACCCAAAATCCTGTGCACAAAGAATTATTGCCGGAGCATATTTGGAAATTGACAGACCGCTTGTATGATATTGCTGAAAAAAGATTAGAGCGTACATATAACGAAAAAGCACGTTTTGCCTTTGCGCTGCATTTACAAAGCACGATCGAGCGTGTGCGGGAAGGACATGTGATTGTACATCCCAATTTAAATAATGTACGCAAAAACATGAAAAAGGAATTCCAAGTCGCAATGGATCTTTCTGCAATTATTGAAGAAGAGAACAATATTGAGATTCCCTTTGACGAGATCGGTTTTATCAGTATGTTTTTATCGATCAATTTAGGCAACAAAGAAAAAGTCCATGTCAATAATGTGGGTGTAGTCGTATTGATGCATGGAGATTCAACAGCTTCCAGTATGCTGAAAACAGCGCAGGAACTTTTGGGTACGGAAACGGGCGTAGCGATGAACATGCCGTTGACGATGGAAGTTCAAACGATGTATGAACAGCTCAAAAGCTTCGTTTTATCTCATCGAGAAGAATTAGCGAATGGTATGCTGCTTTTGACAGACATGGGGTCACTGAATTCATTTGGAAATCTGATTTTCGAAGAAACTGGGATTCGTACAAAAGCCATTACGATGACGAGTACGATGATCGTTTTAGAAGCGATCCGAATGGCAAGTGTAGGTAGAAGCTTGGAAGATATTTATCAAAATATCCAAATGTCCTTTGAAAGTATCATTAGAGAACAATTCCGAACAAGCCCGCAAAATCAAAAGGAAATCAAAAAAGCGGTGGTTGTCACGTGCTTCACTGGGGAGGGCGTTGCAGCAAAATTATATCAACGGATCTTACCTGTAATTGATGAAAATAAAGTTGAGATCATTCAAATGCAGTTTTTGGAACGAGAAGCCTTTAAAAAACATATTGACGGTTTGATGGAAGAATATGAGATCAAAGCAATTGCTGGAACGGTGGATGTTGAATATCAAAATATCCCCTTTTTCTCAGCCTTCGATATTTTCGACGATGAGAAGCTGAACGTGCTAAAACGTATTGCCGGTGATGAGGTTCCAACAGAAAAAATCGTGAAATCATTGAGTGGAACAATTACAGCCGTCGACTCACTACAAAAGCTGATCGTCATGCTGCAAAAAACGGTCCATCAAATCCAAACGGATATGCATATTATTGTAGAACCAGGCGTTGACGCGGGAATCGTGATCCACTTAGCATTTCTAGTGGATGCTAGTTTAAAAGGTGAACCGACCAAAGAATTTGATGGCTTAGCATCATTCTTGAAGAAGAACCGTTTGGAAGCAGACGTTACCAGAACAAATTTAATGGTGATCGAAAAGGCCTATCGGGTTTCTTTCACGGAATCGGATGTCGCTCATGTCACAAGAATGTTTTTAGAAAATAAAATAAAAACAACAACAGAATACACACACAATTAAGCAGTGTGTATGATGAAAAATAACAGTGTGTACACAAAAATAAGCAGTCAAATCCCTTTGTAGTAATGGGTTTTGATTGCTTATTTATTTTGGCACGCTTCTTGCTTATATAAAAGTATCACCAAACAAAAAAATGAAGGAGTGTCAGAAAATGGCCAAAAAAACAATCATGTTAGTATGTTCAGCAGGAATGAGCACGAGCTTACTAGTAACAAAAATGCAAAAAGCAGCAGAAGAACGTGGAATGGAAGCAGATATCTTCGCTGTATCAGCATCAGATGCAGACAATAACTTAGAAGCAAAAGATGTAAACGTCTTATTATTAGGTCCACAAGTTCGTTTCATGAAATCACAATTTGAACAAAAATTAGAACCAAAAGGAATTCCATTAGATGTGATCAATATGTCAGACTACGGTATGATGAACGGTGAAAAAGTATTGGATCAAGCAATTTCTTTAATGGATAAATAAACAGTCAATCAAAAAATAAAAAGTGGATAGGAGTTTTACAAATGGAACAACAAAATTTAGAAGCAGTAATGGGTTTGATCATGTTCGGTGGAAATGCTAAAAGCGATGCAATGGAAGCGATCGCAGCAGCCAAAGCTGGGGACTTCGAATTAGCAGATCAAAAAGTGAAGGATGCAGAAGAATCTCTAGTACAAGCACATCACGCGCAAACAGGCATGCTAACACAAGAAGCACAAGGAAACCACATGGAAGTTACACTATTAACAGTTCACAGCCAAGATCACTTGATGACATCGATCGCCTTCACTGACTTGGCAAAAGAAATCATCGACTTATATCGTCGTATGGATAACAAATAAGAAAAACAACGTTTTTGAAAGGGACGTTGTCAACACGATTTGAGAAGCATTCAGCTTTTTAGATAAATATTGTTTAGGGGGAAACACAAAATGAACAAATTTGTTCAATGGATGGAAAAATACTTTATGCCCAAAGCATCTGTGATTGCGGCACAACGTCATCTAGTGGCTATTCGTGACGCATTTGTCGTAACGATGCCGTTAATGATTTTAGGAGCACTTGCAGTGCTGATCAATAACCTACCGATTCCAGGCTTTTCAGACTTAATGGATAAGCTATTTCCAATGCTTGTTAATGATGCACCGATCTGGAAGAGCTTCGGTGGAAATATCTGGAATGGTACCTTTGCTATTTTCTCAGTTTTGATTGCCTTTTTAGTTGCTTATAATTTAGTAAAATCTTATGGTAAAGATGGCATCGCAGCCGGAACTGTATCTGTTGCTTCGTTCTTCGCAGTTGGCGGACTTAGCGGTATGGATGCAACAGGATTATTTATTGCTTTAGTTATTGCACTTATTTCAGGAGAAATCTTCCAAAGATTAGTTGGAAATGAAAAATTAGTGATCAAAATGCCGGATGGTGTACCACCAGCAGTAGCTAAATCATTTGCTGCATTACTGCCAGCGATGATCACGATCAGTTTATTCAGCTTGATCACATCTATTTTCTTCGGATTCGGCGTTGAAAATATCGTTGTATCATTCTACGAAGCAGTTCAAAAACCATTTATGGGCTTAGCAAATAGCTATCCTTCAGCATTATTGTTGGCATTTATTACACCATTCTTATGGTTCTTCGGTTTACACGGTGCAAATATGGTCGATCCACTGATGCAAACGATCAATGTACCAGCGATCGATGCAAACATCAAAGCGCTCGAAGCGGGCGAAAAAATTCCATATATCGTTAACAAACCTTTCTTCGATTCATTTGTAAACTTAGGAGGAACAGGCGCAACATTAGGTCTGTTGATCGCAATCTTTATCGTAGGGCGCAAAAACAAACCGTACAAAGTCATCACAAACTTAAGTTTAGCGCCAGGACTTTTCAATATCAATGAGCCAGTGATGTTCGGACTTCCGATCGTATTAAATCCGATCATGTTTATTCCATTTATCATCACACCAATGGTTCTTGTGACAACAGCTTATGTTGCTACAGCTAGCGGGCTAGTGCCAGGTGCGACATTTATGCCGCCTTGGGTAACACCACCGATCATCGGCGGGTTCTTGGCAACGAAGAGTATTGCCGGCGGTGTTTTAGCCGCAGTCAACTTATTGATCTCAGTCTTGATCTACATCCCATTTGTTAAAGTGGCAACGGATCAATTCTTGAAACAAGAACAAGAAGAAGCGGCGAAGTAATAAGTAAAAAACGCTCGATCATTGAGAAATGATCGAGCGTTTTTTGTATGATGTAAAAGCTATTCGATAGGATGTATGTTGATTTCATTAAAAAAATGAACTTTGAAAATGAAAATCGATGTGTGGTTAGATTATTGAATGCTGCTGTATCGTTATATACAGTGGCTCTGTAGGCACATTGGGTGTATATTTTATTTATGTTGAATAATGGACTAGTAAATATAGGATAAAACTATTATTTGAAAAAAACATGACTAAAATGTTATGAGTATAAGGAGAAATCAGTTTTTTAAGCAGATGTGGAAGGATCGTTTTCTTTAAGTGAGGACTAAGTGTAAAAATGTCTATGCCAAAAACATTGGTTTTTGACATTGAATAAGAGTTGTCTAAAAGTTATTTCTTTTTCATTTAGTCCATGTGTAATGATTTCATACTTTTTTCTTCATATAAGACGCGTACTTTTTTCCTTTACAAAAATTTTATAGCACAACTTGGGAGAGTATTAACAGAGAATGGATAGTCTTAACATAAAAAAATTTACTATACTAACGCTGTAAGATCTTACAAAAACAAATGTTAGGAGGTAGTAAAATATGGCGAAAACACTTGGAGAGGTACGAAGTTTTCTCGATAGTCTTATTGGGAAAGTAACTGTTGATAAGTCCAATTCTGCATTAAATGGTCAATGTGTAAGTTTGATTAAAAACGTACTTGAATTTGTTGGAGCACCGAATCCCTATGCGGCGCGAGGTAATGCTAAAGACATTCCTAGCACGTATACTACTCAAGGAATTGCAAAAGTGGGTTCTGGTACGCTAAACATAGCAGTCAATAGAAATGGTGGCGGAGGCTATGGACATGTTTGGGTAAAAATTAGTTCTGATAGTTGGCAAGCGAACTGGGCAGGTTTTCCTGTTAAAAAAAATGTGGGGGAAGATCCTATCACAGACATTTTGAATTTAGACCAATGGATTTCAAATGGCAATATTTCAACATCAGGAGAACTTTTCGATATGCCATGCTTTTTTGAAGTAGAAGGAGATCCAACTCTTTATTATTTTGATGGCAAAGGAATTACAGGGATTGCTCACCCAGATGAAAAAGGAATTCTCAATACAATTTATAAAGCAAATTACGGGAAAGATATGCCTACAGTGCGAAGAGCTGTAGGTTGGTTCTCAAGATTGCGTAGCGTTTCTACACGTCCAATTGTAAAATGAGAGGTTAGTTTGGTTGAGTAATTAAATAGAAGAAATGTGGGAGTTTTTCGAAAGGTTTTGACAGTAATTTACAAGTAGAATAGGTTTATAGAAATGACAGCGCTGATATTTCTATTATAGAATTGATTAAAAATAGGAGGAAAATGATTATGAAATGTTTTTTTGAAGTAGAAGGAGATCCAACTCTTTATTATTTTGACGGTAAAGGAATTACAGGAATTGCTCATCCAGATGAAAAAGGAATTTTGAATACAATCTATAAGGCGAATTATGGAAAAGATATGCCAACAGTACGTCGAGCTGTAGGTTGGTTCTCAAGATTGCGTAGCGTGTCAACGCGCCCTCTTGTAAAATAATCGTATTCGGGAGGTGAAATGATGGCAAATGAGAATATGAAGATTTCTCAAGATGGTAGAAATTTAATCAAGAAATGGGAAGGTCTCCGGTTAACAGCCTATCAAGATTCTGTAGGAGTCTGGACTATTGGATATGGTCATACTAAAGGGGTTTATGCTGGAATGACGATTACTGAAAATCAGGCGAATACTTTCTTGGATGAGGATATCAAGTCACATGCGGCTGGAATCTTTAATTATGTGACAGTACAATTAACCCAAAGACAATTTGATGCACTAGTAAGCTTTCACTTTAATCTGGGACCTGCGATTCTTGTGGGGTCACAATTGCTAGTTTATCTGAACAGTAGACAGTGGCAAGCGGCAGCAAATGAAATGAAAAAATATGTTTATGCAGGTGGACAAATCTTACAAGGGTTGGTCAATCGTAGGAACGATGAAGTTGCTTTATTTTTGAAAGAAGGCGGAGTTGTTGAACCAAGCAAAGATGTGCTTTTCGATACGCCATGCTTTTTTGAAGTAGAAGGAGATCCAACCGTTTACTATTTTGATGGTAAAGGAATTACAGGTATTGCTCACCCAGACGAAAAGGGAATCCTTAATACGATCTATAAGGCAAATTATGGAAAAGATATGCCCACAGTACGTCGAGCAGTGGGGTGGTTTTCAAGATTACGAAGTGTGTCGACTAGACCTTTAGTAAAATAAGTAATTAATCATTAATATAAAGATCTTATCATTCATAAATATGGTAAGGTCTTTATATTGATGTACAATTTTGCTATCAAAACTCAAAAGGATCGTTCAAAATTGGTCAAATTATTATGGCAATCAAAAATTACGATCATAAGAAAGAAGTAATTTTTAAAAATTTGACCCACAATAAATCTGACGAAACTGATTGTGTCAGATTTACAAAAATCAACAAAACTAGACAGCTCTAAGGCTCAACTTACGTTCGAGAGAAGCCTTTCATTTATAACTTCTTTATATCTGACTTAAGTAATGCTATAGTGATGTTAAGTCAGATTTAGAAAAAGAGGGATTTTTTTGAAAATTGTTGAACCATTCCGAGACAAAAAACAGATCGATGCCATGAAAACTATTTTATCCTCCGGAAAAATGGGCCAACGAAACGTGCTGCTATTTTCGATTGGAATAAATACTGCTTATCGAATTTCAGATCTGCGCCGATTAAAATTATCGGACGTTTTAACAATAAAAGGATAAAAAAGAATGATGAAACAATCTGCTTTGAGAGACAGGGCTGTTAAAAGTTTAATTTGTATCAAAAAGGGTTACTAAAGGAGAGAAAAGAAAATGACTAAAATGTATGTTATGAATCTAAGTTATCAAAAACCAATAACTGAGGTAGAAAAGTATTTAGAAGCTCATAATGAGTATTTGAAAAAATTTTATTCTGCTGGAAATTTTATTTGTTCAGGTAGAAAAAATCCTAGAACGGGCGGAATGATAATTGGTACGTTTAAAAGTATTGAGGAAGCTAATAAGGCAATTGAAGAAGATCCATTTTATCAAAACAAGATTGCAAAATATGATATTACAGAATTCATACCTACAAAAATGAACACTAATTATTTAACCCTAAAAAATTGTCAAAAACGATAGTAAGGATGACAACTAATGAAAAATAATATAAATGATGCTCTACAGCTAAGGGAAGAAGGTAAACTAGAAAAATCTAACCAGTTGTTGTTGGAACTATTAAAAAATGAAAATGATGATCCTTATTTAAACTATCAGGTTGCTTGGAGTTTTGATATCTTAGAAAGAGAGTCTGAGGCAGTATATTATTACGAAAAATCGATCAAGGACGGTTTAGATGGTGTCGATTTAGAAGGGGCATTTCTTGGTCTAGGCAGTACATATAGAACGTTGGGCAAGTATGATCTAGCTGCAAAAACATTAAAGAGCGGGATAGAAAAGTTTCCAAATAATAATGCGCTCAAAGTTTTTTATTCAATGGTGTTATACAACTTGAATCAGTTTTCAGAAGGTATGGAAATTTTGTTACGCTTAATTGCCACAACCTCTGAAGATAAAGAGATTAGAGTTTATCAAAAAGCAATAATGTATTATTCAGATAAATTGGATAAAATTTGGTGAGAAGAGTTCTATTGAGATATGTATAGAGAAGTTAGTGCTTTAACAAAAAGGATTAGTATTGAAATGACTGGATTTCTTAAAGAAATAAATGGTAACTTATGTAGAAAGATCACTAAGAATCTTAAAAAGAATCGGTAGCAACATGAATGAGATCCAAAAACTATCATTAGGAAGAAAACAAATAGAAGAGAATGATAAATATTATGAAATTATTGGTTATTGCAGTGCAATGGCGCAGCTGCTTTCGTCATAACCTTTGAATTAAAGGATAAAGATTTTAGAAAGTATTTGTATATGGAAGACTTTTCTGTAATTGCGAACGATTTTGAAAATTGGACTGAAGCAGCGCAGAATATGTGGGCATCTAAAAAAGCATCAGTAACAAGTGCCTGCCTGAGGAACTTGTTACTGATGCTTATCATGCAAGGAGAGAAAAACTTTTGCCATCCCATTTAATAGAAATAATATCGACATTTCTGATTTTAGGTTTTTTTCGCAACATTTCTTTTGAAAACAAATATAATAATGTTTTAATAGTAAAAGCATGAGTAACGATCAGGATGCTCGGATTATTCAAGTGCATAAAATTATCACCTGTATCTTTGAGAAAACTTTCCAATCTATCCGTAATCATATGAAACGGTTCAACCATACCTGTTGTATCGGATTTATAAATAATCTCATGAACTTCTGGCAGACGAAAATTAAGTTCTGCAAAATCATTTTGTATCTGTAATTCATTCATCATACTGGAAATAAACTTATCATTATGTTCTGCTTCCCAGCAGCCCAAACACCACTCACGGAGCCTTTTATCAGTAATAACTTGCAGTTCATTTTGCCCCTGCGCAGTTAATATGGTTTTTCCAGTCTCTAAAGCTCTGGATGCGTCACTGGAAAATGCTGCCGAAAATTGGACATTTTTCAGTTGCTGTCCTAATTGTGAGGCTGTTTGGATCCCTTTTTCAGTCAATGGGGAATCTACCCAGCCCTGTGCTTTATGTAAATGGTTCAGTAATGTTTCACCATGTCGAGTAATATAGAAAGTAACTGTTGAATTCATGTTTTATCCTCCAAAATAATCCTATGTAATCGCTTCACCTTATCGGCAATAATCGAACCAAGAAATTACTAACATTGTATCAGAACTATCTGCCCAAAACAACGCTAAGTAAAAGTGTAACGGCGGGATGCAGATAGTCAGAAAGAGAATATAGACCTTTTGTTTTTCGATTTGGCAATGAGACTGGATAGGAAAATTTCTTTTGCTAGAACCAATTGCAGCACAGTTCATGAAGAGAAATTTTGTAGCATACATATTCTAAAAATCGAAGACCTAATAATAGAATAATTATCAAATGATCCTGAAGAAAAAGTACTTTTAATTACAAATCCTAACACTGTAAGTATGACAGTAAATTAAAAAAATTGATCATCACTTTAAAAATTATGATATAAAAACAATACCGGATAGTTTTGACTTAATAATGAAAAATGCGAAGGCTTTGTGTAGAGATTCAATATTGAATTATCTCATAATAAGCAAACAAAAAAATTACATAATCCAGTATCTATGTCGATTATTCAAGAGGACAATGTGTTTAAGTAGATAAAAATAAACAATGTTTATAGAGAAGCAAAAAGAAAATAGCTGAAGATCATTTCAGATCTTCTCTAAAATGATTAGAAGGGGGAATTTGTATGGAAAGTTTAGTTGAAGCAATTGTAATTTTTTATGATTCTCTCGTTTTAGCATTTCTTAGCAAAAAGAAAAAGTAAATTTATAAAAAGAAGGGTTAGGAAAGATATTTTGTAGTCCCTATATAATAGAGATAGATGATATCAGCTGGGTTCCTGCAAAAAATGAACAAATAAAAAGATTTGACTTAATAGATAAAGAGTATAAATAATTGCTAAAAATGATGAATATAGAAACCGCTTTAAACACCATTGAATCAACAAAGAAAACGCACACATTTTATACAGTGTAATCAAGAAATATTAGTGTGTACACAAAACGTATAGACCAAAACCTTGCTAATACTGGTTTTGGTCTATACAATTTTTGGCACGCTTTTTGCTTTATATAAAAGTGTAAGTACAACAAACAACTTAGAAGGAGTGTCAGAAAATGGCTAAAAAAACAATCATGTTAGTATGTTCAGCAGGAATGAGCACAAGCTTATTAGTAACAAAAATGCAAAAAGCAGCAGAAGATCGCGGAATGGAAGCAGATATCTTCGCTGTATCAGCATCAGATGCAGACAATAACTTAGAAGCAAAGGATGTAAACGTATTACTTTTAGGCCCGCAAGTACGCTTCATGAAATCGCAATTTGAACAAAAATTAGAGCCAAAAGGAATTCCATTAGATGTGATCAATATGTCAGACTACGGTATGATGAACGGTGAAAAAGTATTGGATCAAGCAATCGCTTTGATGGATAAATAAGCAAGAAAAAATAATTGATGAACGGAGTTAACAAAAAGTGGAAGATCAACAAAATTTAGAAGCAGTAATGGGCTTGATCATGTATGGCGGTAATGCTAAGAGCGATGCAATGGAAGCGATTGCCGCAGCGAAAGCTGGAAATTTTGAGTTGGCAGATCAAAAAATTGCGGATGCAGAGGAATCATTGGTGCAAGCCCATCATTCTCAAACAGGAATGCTGACGCAGGAAGCGCAAGGAAATCATATTCAAGTCACATTATTAACGGTTCATAGTCAAGATCACTTGATGACATCGATTGCATTTACAGATTTAGCGAAAGAGATCATCGATTTGTATCGTCGTATGGACAACGAATAAACTGTTTTATTTTCTTTTTTGAACGGGAGAAAGTAGACAATGAAGTTTTTTGAACGGGACTTCAGTCAAACGGGTTTGAAGAGTAGCTTACTCTTTAAATAAATATTATTTATAGGAGGAACAAAAAATGGATGGATTAACAGCCTGGATGGAGAAGTACATTCTGCCGGTAGCTGGTAAAATCGGTGCACAAAAACACTTAGTTGCGTTACGTGATGCTTTTATCGGTACAATGCCAGCAACAATGGCCGGCTCGATCGCCGTAATGATCAACGCGATCATTCGTGACCTGCCGCAGCAATTCTTCTCAGACTATGCAGCGAATCTTGCTGCAGATAAAGGATTCTTCGCAGTTATTAACGTCATTATTGGGATCAATGGATTTGTTTGGAATGGGACTTTGGCGATTGCCGGTTTGATTTTTGCCTTTTCTTGGGGCTATAATTTAGCTAGAGCATACAAAGTAAATGACTTAGCTGGAGGTATCGTTGGTTTAGCTACATTGATTCAAGGGATTGCCTTTGCTTATTCTAATACATTAGAAACAGCGGTTCCTAAAGAATTGATGAACACGATCAATGCTGGAACAGCCGATACAGGTTGGTCAGCAACAGCAGAAGGCTTAACAGCAGGCGGCTGGGGTTGGTTGAAACTTGATCACTTAAATGGAAATGCATACTTCACAGTAATGATCATGGGTGCAATCTCTGTTATCATTTTCTGTAAACTAATGTTGGCGAATATCACGATCAAAATGCCTGATTCAGTACCGCCGGCAGTATCAAAAGCGTTTGCTGCGATTTTACCAGCAACGATCGCATTATATGTTATCGCAATTATTAACTTTGTCGTAGGTAAATTAACAGATGGACAATTGATCATCGATCTAGTTCAAAAATATATTGCAGAACCGTTCTTGGGCTTATCTCAAGGGATCGGTGCAGTATTGATCGTTACGATCTTTGTACAAATTTTCTGGTTCTTCGGTATCCATGGGCCAAACGTATTGGCACCAGTATTAGAAGGTATCTGGGGACAAGCACAATTGATCAATATCGATATTTTCCAAAAAGGCTACAAAGGCTTAACTGGTACACCAGCTGTCTTGAAAGCCATTGATGATGGAAAAGCATATATGTGGGTACGTGGTTCATTTGACGCATTTGCATGGTTTGGAGGTTCAGGTGGTACGATCGTTCTGATCATTGCGATCCTGTTATTCTCTAAACGTGCGGACTACTTAACTGTAGGTAAATTGTCATTAGGACCTGGTATCTTCAATATCAACGAACCGATCATGTTTGGTTTACCGATCGTATTGAATGCGATCATGTTTGTACCATTCTTGGTTGCACCAGTAGTAGCAACTACAATCGGTTGGTTAGCAACATACTTTGGTTTAGTAGCACCAGTATCACAACAAGTAACATGGGTTGTACCGCCGCTATTGCTTTCATTCTTAGCAACAGGAGCAGACTGGCGTGCACCAGTAGTTACCCTTGTGTGTATGGTCGTAACATTCTTGATCTGGACACCATTCGTTATTGCAGCGAATAAGATGGAACCAACAGATCTGTAAGAAGAAAAATTAAATAGCATGTTGCTTTCACTTAATAAAAGTGAAAGCAGCTGCTTCATTGTTTAAAAGGGAGAGGTTAAAATGATTACAATCGCAAGTGCAATGCAGCAAGAAGAAATCAAAGCATTATTAGAAAGCTATGATGGTGGAGACTTCACGTATAAGTTTAGTCAAAAACAAGGGATCAAATTAGTATTTGAAGTAACTGGAGACAAAGAAGAAGCAGCTAAGAAAGCGAAAGAATTGATCAAAGCGCAACCTTGGGGCAGTGTCTTATACTTCCAAGCAGCAGCAGTTTAAAAAAGATTGGATGGATGTAAAATGGTAAGAAATGGCTTATTTGTATGCAGTATTGGATCATTGATCATCTTATATGCGCTAAATCCTGCATCAATGAAGTATGATTTGTTAAGTATGACGACAGGAATTTTCTTAGTCGCAGTCGGAGGATATTTTTTCTTTAAAGGAAAAAAGAAAGAAGAGCAAAATAAGAAAGAGAACAACGAGGTGAAACGATAATGGAAATCGTAAAGACATTAAATATTCCAGCATCTGTTTTTTATGGCCAAGTCATGGATTCTGTTTTGTTTGACGTACGCAAACATACTGGTAAAAGCCTAACAAGAAAACAACTAAACAATTTTGAATATGTCAAACAATTCTCAAAGAATAGCCGGGCACGTATCAAAGTCGAAAAAGTAGTTGAAAATACAGCTTACCATTTTAGAACGTCTACAACCAAAAATGACTTTTTAGTTCAATATGATATCAAGCCGCTGGATGACAAATCTTGTGAGATTCATTATGTTGAGAAAATGGAATCCTATGGGTTTTTACAAAAAATCAATGATGCAGCAGTTGGAACGATCATGATGTTCTTTAAAAAGCGTCAGTTCAATAAAATGTTAAAAATGATGGAACAATCATATTGAGTAAGAGTGTCATAGAGACGCTCTTTTTTTTTGCTCATTTTTTACACACAAAATACACTGTGCGTTTATATTTACACAGTGTGTAAAGAAAGCGCTTTATCGTGAACCGCGGAAACAACGACTTTTTGGTCTAGATCACTTTGGCATACTACTTGCTTGTTATAAGAATGTAAAGTTATAATGATGCAATCTTTTTTTAGCTGTATGTGTCACTGTTTGGGGAGTTGTTTTAAAAAGTGTAAACTTTTTAAATAAATAATGTTTAGGAGGAAGAAAAGAATGAATGGATTAACAGCTTGGATGGAAAGGTACATCTTGCCGGTAGCTGCGAAGATTGGCTCGCAGAAGCATTTAGTTGCGCTAAGAGATGCCTTTATTGGGATGATGCCTGTAACGATGGCAGGGGCAATTGCAGTGTTGCTAAATGCGTTTATGCGGGATTTTCCTAATACGTATTTGGGCGAAGGAAATGGAATTACAACATTCTTTACGCCGGTGATTGCAGTCAACGGATTAGTTTGGACAGGCACGTTAGCGATTATGGCAGTTGTTTTTGCGGCTTCATTGGGATGTAATGTTGCAAGAGCATACGATGTCGATGTGTTATCAGGAATGTTAGTTTCGCTAGCAGCATTTTTCATCGGATTACCGCAAAGTGCGACAACGACCGTTACTTTAGCTGAGAAATTACCAAAAAATATCACTCAGCTTTTTACGGATGCTGGAGCGACAGTCAATACGGTTGACGGTGTATCAGCTATTGAAGCTGGTGCTTGGGGTTATTTCCCTTTTGGTAAATATATGGGTGGAACAGGCTTATTTACAGCAATGATTTTTGGGTTTATTTCTGTTATTATTTTTGCGAAGTTAATGAAGAAAAATATTATTATCAAAATGCCTGATTCAGTGCCGCCGGCAGTATCAAAAGCATTTGCAGCAATCATTCCAGGCGTCTTTGCTTTGTATGTATCAGCGATGATCTATCATATCTTTGAGAAAATCACTGGAAAATTGTTGATCGACTGGATCTCTGAATCGATTCAGACGCCATTGATCGGACTTTCTCAAGGATATGGAGCAGTTTTCTTGATCGTATTGCTTGTCCATGTACTATGGTTCTTTGGTTTACATGGAACAAATATCATGTCTCCTGTTTTACAATCGATTTATGGGGTAGCGATGGTCGACAATACTAATGCGTATCAGCAAGGACAAGAAATTCCTTATAAATGGGTTGCTGGTTCATTTGAAGCGTTTGTTTGGCCGGGTGGAGCTGGTGTTACGCTGGTCTTGATCATTTCGATTTTACTTCTATCTAAACGTGCAGACTACAAAACGGTCGGAAAACTTGGTGTGGGCCCAGGCTTGTTCAACATCAATGAGCCGGTGATGTTTGGGATGCCGGTCGTGTTGAATCCGATCATGCTGATTCCATTTATCTTAGCTCCATTAGCAACGGCTACGATCGCTTACTTTGCTACGATGGCCGGCTTAGTCAATCCTGTTGTTGTGAATGTGATCTGGGTGATGCCAACGATCATCAGCGGTTTCCTGGCAACTGCAGGAGACTGGCGCGCAATTGTTCTAACAGTGGTCAATTTAGCTGTCGCATTTGTCATTTGGGCGCCGTTTGTTCTTGCAGCAAATAAAATGGATCCAAATTTAGGCGAACCAGAGGAATAACAAGAATTAAACTAGTGGATGTGAGGCAAAACGGGTGATCCGTTTTGTTTCACATCTATTTTCTTTTTTTCTGGTGCCTAGTTTTAACTTAGAGTACAATGAAAATGAAGTTTACTTTAATTGGGGTGAAATGATATGAAAAAAGCGATCCGTCAGATGGGGATCAAAGAATTGAATGAAATGTTTGATTTGGCTGCATATGCATTTAATTCAGAAAAAACAGAAAAACGTAAGGAACATTTTAAACAAATTGTAGAACATTCGCAAAACTATGGCTGCTTTTCAGAAAATGTCTTGATGAGTCAGGTGATTTCTACACCATTCACTGTGGATTTTCATGGAACAGTTCATAAAATGGCTGGTATCGGCTGTGTTTCGTCTTATCCTGAATATCGTGGCCAAGGCAGTATTTCAGCGATCATG
Source organism: Enterococcus sp. 9D6_DIV0238 (assembly GCF_002174455.2). NCBI lineage: Bacteria > Bacillati > Bacillota > Bacilli > Lactobacillales > Enterococcaceae > Enterococcus > Candidatus Enterococcus dunnyi. The sequence goes on along the minus strand of NZ_CP147246.1, from coordinate 1,169,211 downwards.
TCAAAACTATTGGAGGATTTGGCAGAGCAGGAGGCTTCTTTGGCTTACCTAGCACCATTTTCTTATCCTTTTTATCGTAAATATGGTTTTGAACAGCTATTTGAGCAAATTAGCTATACTATCAAGGCGGCAGATTGGCCGCATGTAAAAGTCGGTTCAGGAAAGATGAAGCGTGTAAATTTTGAAGAAATCAAGCCGATTTGTCAAACAATTTATGCTGGTTTAGAGAAAAATCAGCGGGGTGGAATGATTCGGGAAAATTGGTGGCTGGATTATAGCTTGGGTTCCGATGAAAAGAATTCATTTGCCATTTACGAAGACGAGGAGGGGAATGTAACGGGCTATTTAATTTATCGATCCAGTGCAGCGCGTTTCACTATCAAGGAATGGGGCTATTTGTCTAACCAAGCATTTCAGGCGCTTGTGGGCTTTATCGGTTCGCACAATGGCTCTTCACAAGAATTCTATTTTGAAACAGGACATACGGGCCATGATTTAAGTCATTTGATGCCGGCTCCTCTCGTTGATATGAAGCTGACACCTTTTATGATGGGGAGAATCGTCTCGATCGAAGCTTTCTTGCATCGATATCCTTTTGCGCCTGGAAAAAAAGAGACGTATTATTTTGAAGTAGTGGATTTTTACGCTCCTTGGAATGAAGGAACGTGGAGGCTGAGCATCAATGAAGCTGGACAGGGGACAGTAGAGAAATGCTCTGAAAAAATAGACTCTTCAAGGGTGATCAATGGAACGATCCAAGCGTGGACGCAATTGTTTATGGGGTATTGCACAAGTAGTGAATTGCTCTTTTATGAAAGAATACATGGAGAAAGTAAGCTGCTAGAGGAATTGGGTGACCGGCTGGTAAAAGGAAAACCTGTTTTAGAAGAGTATTTTTAAAAAATCTATACTCAAAAAGATAGAGCATTATTCCTGTTGACATCAATTGAAAAGACTTTTAAAATAAAAACAGATGTTTTCATTGAAAGATGAAAACATCTCCTGAGTTCCCGTAGCTCAGCTGGATAGAGCAATTGCCTCCTAAGCAATAGGTCGCACGTTCAAATCGTGTCGGGGACGTTCAATGATCATGGATAATGGTTAAAATCAATAGCTTGGCGAAGGCTGCTAGTATGACAGATGAAGAAATAAGTGTGTAAAAGATGGATTTGCATGTTGAATACATGCTTATTTTTTTAGGTTAGTTATCATTATGCATAAAAATAATGCAGAAAATTGATGTATTTCTTTCGAATGACTATTGTAATCTAATGAGTAACTATTATATAATTATGATGTTACAAAGAAAGGAATGTGAGAAAATGAAAAAGGTTCGTTTATTGTTGTTAGGTTTAGTTGGAGCTGCTATTTTTGGTACAACTGCTGCCCATGCCGAAGAAGAAGTCACTATTACACCCTATGGTAATTTTGAAAGTGAGAGCGTTTTATCGGACTCTGTAGAGCCAGATGCGGCACCAGCTATTTCACGTGCTGCTGCAGCGCCGGAAGTAACTTATCGCACTCATGTGCAAGATATTGGCTGGCAAGGTTGGAAGAAGAATGCACAGGTTTCTGGAACGTCAGGACAGAAAAAACGTTTAGAAGCCATTCAATTGAAAGTCAATTCTGGTTATACAGGTGATATCCAATATCGTACTCATGTACAAGATATTGGCTGGCAAGCTTGGAAAAAGAATGGTCAAACCTCAGGGACATCTGGTCAAAAGAAACGTTTAGAAGCGATTCAAATCAAATTGACAGGTCAATTAGCGCAAGTATATGATGTATTTTACCGTGTCCATGCACAAGAATTTGGCTGGATGGGCTGGGAAAAAGGTGGACTTCCCGCTGGAACATCAAGATATTCTTATCGCTTAGAAGCGATCGAAGTCAAACTAGTACCTAAGAAAAATTATGTAACGATCAATACATCAGCGAAAACGTCTTATAGAGAAAATAAAAAATATGCTGGTGAGTTGGATCCCAAAAAATTAGGTGTGCCAAATTCATATTTGAAAAATGGATTAAAACTATTTAAAGATACTAAATCAGTTGAAGCATTTGCATTATCAGTATTGAATGATAAAAATCGTAAAGCTGTTTCTTGTGATATTTATCAAATTAGACAAGGCCTGAAAACAATTGGTTACACAGTAGACTTTTACTTCCCGTATTAATATAAAGAAAACCTGTAAAGCGTACATTCGCTTCACAGGTTTTTTTAGTATCTATTTGTTCGTAGAATTCATTTCTTTATTAAGAGTTAAATGAATTCTTATGCCCAATCTCCATTACGGAAAATAGGAACTCTTGTACCATCTGTGCGAATACCATCAATGTTCATTTGATCCGAACCAATCATAAAATCAACGTGGGTTTGACTGCGATTTAGTCCTACCGTTTCTAATTCCTCTTCAGTCATTTCAGTACCCCCTTTAACGCTAAAAGCATAGGCAGAACCAAAAGCTAAATGGTTTGAAGCATTTTCGTCAAACAAAGTATTATAAAAAGTAATACCAGATTGAGAAATAGGAGACGGATCAGGAACTAAAGCGACTTCGCCTAACTGACGAGCACCTTCATCTGTGTCGAGCAATGTTTCTAAAACCTCTTGGCCTTGTTCAGCAGAAAAATCAGTGACCTTACCAGCTTTGAACGTAAATGTCATTCCGGAAATAGTCGTTCCGGCATAACTTAATGGTTTGGTACTAGAAACAACGCCGTCCACACGGCGACAATCAGGAGCAGTAAAGACTTCTTCTGTTGGCATATTTGCCATGAATTTTTCTCCACGGACATTGTCACTGCCTGCGCCTTCCCATAAATGATTTTTAGGAAGTCCAATCACTAAATCTGTGCCAGGGGCTGTATAATGCAGTGCATCAAATTGTTCTTCATTCAATTCGGCTGCTTTTGTTGCTAACTTCACGTCATGTGCGTGCCAAGCTGCTACTGGATCTTCTTCATATACGCGAGTTGTTTTGAATATTTCATTCCAAAGAGCATCGACTTGTTGTTCACTATCTGCTAAATCAGGGAAAACCTTCGCTGCCCATTCTTTACCAGCAGCTGCGACAACACTCCAGCTGACTTTATTTGCTTGTGTTGCTTTTCTTAAATTCATCAAAGCTTTACCTGAGGCTGCTTGGAAAGAAGCGACACGATCAGTATCCACACCGGATAAAGCATCAGGATCAGCAGAAACAACGCTGATTCTGCTAGCACCTTTGTTGACCCAGTCATCGGTTTGGTCGATTTTATATTGTGGGATATTTTCTAAATATTTTTCATCAGCATGCAGTAAAAATTGACGTTGAACCTGATCGTCCGTCCATTGAACGATCACTTCTCCTGCACCTAATTTGTATGCTTCTTCAGTGATCAGTCTAGCTAAGGGTGCTTGATCCACACTGATTTGTAGAACAATGCTTTGTCCTTTTTGAACGTTTACACCTGTTTCAACAATTAAACGAGCATATTTTTTTAGCGTTTCCTCAAAATTCGGTAATGTCATAGTGTAACCTCCTAATTTTCATTCATTTGACTGTGAATATCATAACATGGAGAACGTGCGAACTCAAACGATCGAGCATTGATTTTTGTTTATTTAATTATATAAAAAAGGGCTATAAAGGTAGGTATAATCGAATAAATAAAATAATATAAAATAAAGGACTAGTATTTTGCAGAAAACTTAAATCGTGTTACAATAACTATAGTATTTATATGGAAGCGTTGTAAAGGATAGGTAGAGGGGATTGAAGGATTATGGCAAGAAAAAAAACAATTACTAAAGATCAGATTTTAAATGCTGCATACGAAGTAGTGGCCAACGAAGGCTTTTCAAAATTCACCGCACGTAACATTGCAACCCAAATGAAATGCTCAACACAACCTATTTATTTAGAATTTAAAAATATGGATGATTTAAAAGAAGAACTCTTCGAAAAAATCCATCAATATTTAGCAAACGAAGTATTCCCTGTCGCTCACACAGGAAATACGATTGTCGATCTAGCGTTGAACTATATCCACTTTGCTAAAAATGAAAGTAAATTGTATCGCGCGTTATATTTGGAAGAATATGGCGGCGGGAAGAGAATGCAGGAGTTTTCCTATAATTACTTTTCAACGGCAGTCAAACAAGATCCGGATTACGAAAAACTGAATGATACTGAAATCAATTCTTTGCATATGGGCACATGGATCGTTGCAACAGGGATCGCTGCTTTGATGACATCTGGTATTATCCACCCAAGTGACGAACAAATCGAACGCTTGATGCTAGAAGCTATTGAGCAGATCCTTGAACGAGATACACCGATCGATATTGATAATTAAAAAATAGACTGGAAAAAGCATATACAATGTTTTTCCCAGTCTATTTTCTTGATTATTTAACGGCTTCTGCTAATTTTTTAGCAAAGGCTTCTAAGTTTTGGATGTCTTCTTCTTCTGCAGCTAAATCAACTTTTACGTTGTCTGCGCCTTTAGTTGCACCGATTTTTGTGAATACTGCGTCAAAATCATCTACAGATTTACAAAAATCATCATAGAAAGTATCTCCAGAACCACAAACACCGTATGTTTTTCCAGAAAGATCGATTTCTTGAAGCTCTTCATAGAAGTCAACGATCTCGTCAGGCAACTCGCCGTCTCCATAAGTGTATGTAGCAACAACACAAATATCTGCATCTTCAAAATCTTCAGGGTCCACCTGAGTACATTCGTTGATTTCAACTTCAATATCTAAGTTTTCGAAAGCTTCTGCGACGATATCAGCGATCTCTTCTGTATTTCCAGTCATACTTGCATAAACAATTTTAGCTAAGGTCATTAGAATTTCCTCCTTCAAGTAATACAATCATGATTATAGCAGAAGAAGGAAGGTCGTGTAAATTACAAAATGAGGCATTTCTAAGAAGTAGCTCATTGAATGAATAAACCTTTGATATCAAGTGATTGTTTATGTTTGTTTAGTATAAATATCGTTTGTGCAGGATTTCAAAACGACTTTTCAGTGAAATTTTCACAAATTATGATAAAATACTCTTAGTATAAAGATTATCTAGCTTGGCTAGCCGGTCTCCAGAAATAGGAAGAGACTAAAATATATCGCTGGACAAAAGCGTTACTTGGCTAATTTTTTATCAGAATTGAGCAAGCCTGATACGCTTTTAAATTTTAGGAGGAAGAGATTGAATGATTACACTAAAATCACCAAGAGAAATTGAAATGATGGATGAATCTGGAGAACTATTGGCAGATGTTCACCGTCATCTACGCACATTTATCAAACCAGGGATCACAAGCTGGGATATCGAAGTTTTTGTTCGTGACTTTATTGAAAGTCACGGCGGGATTGCTGCCCAAATCGGCTTTGAAGATTATAAATATGCTACCTGCTGTAGTATCAATGATGAAATTTGCCATGGCTTTCCTCGGAAAAAGCCACTGAAAGATGGAGATTTGATCAAAGTGGATATGTGTATCGACCTTAAAGGGGCTGTTTCTGATTCCTGCTGGGCGTATGTCGTAGGTAATTCGACGCCGGAGCTAGATCATTTAATGGAAGTGACAAGAAAAGCATTGTATTTGGGAATCGAGCAAGCAAAAGTCGGGAACCGCATTGGTGATATCGGTCATGCGATCCAAACATATGTTGAAAGTGAAAACTTATCCGTTGTTAGAGATTTTGTAGGTCACGGTGTTGGACCAACGATTCATGAAAGTCCTGTGATCCCTCATTATGGAGAAGCTGGTAAAGGCTTACGTTTGAAAGAAGGTATGGTCATTACGATCGAGCCAATGGTCAATACTGGAACTTGGCGCATGAAAATGGATCCGAACGGCTGGACAGCTTATACGCTGGATGGCGGTCTTAGCTGTCAATTTGAACATACATTAGCAATTACCAAGGAAGGTCCTAAAATTTTGACTTCTCAAGGTGAAGAATTAACATATTAATGAAAAAGAGTAGAGTAGAGGAGAGTACGCATGAAATTAGTGGACAAAGTAAAAAACAATGAAAACTTAATGCGTTTCATTGAAACGACCCAACGCCGTATGGTTGATTCTGAGATTGGGAATACTTCGGTAGTAGTGGCTTATTATTTACTTTTGTCTCTCTTTCCTCTATTGATAGCGGTAGGAAATATTCTGCCGTATTTACATATTGATCCAAACGATGTGCTTCCTTACATTGCAGAAGCTATACCAGAAACGATTTTCAATGATCTGCAATCTGCGATCAAATCTCTTTTGACTCAAAGATCGGGTAGTTTATTATCTATCTCAGCGTTAACTGCTTTGTGGAGTGCGAGTCAAAGTATCAATGCACTACAAATCGCGATGAATAAGGCTTTTGGTGTAGAGCAGCGGAAAAACTTCATTATTGTCCGTTTGATGTCCCTATTTGTGATCGTTTTATTGTTGACAGCGGTAGTCGGAGTGGTCGGTGTATTAGGTCTTGGAAAAACGATTTTAGATTTTTTACAGCCGATCTTTCATTTTTCAACAGACTTTATTGATACGTTCCAGACGTTGAAATGGCCGATAACAACACTTGTTTTGATGGTCATCATGTGTTTGATTTATCGCGTAGTGCCAAATGCCCGCTTGAATTTTCGGTCGATCATCCCTGGTGCGGTCTTTTCAACGATTGGCTGGATGCTTTTGTCTCAGGTATTTGGATTGTATATTAAATATTTTAGTTCAAAAATTGCCAGTTATCAGATCATCGGAAGCTTTATTATTTTGATGTTGTGGCTGAATTTTGCTGCGACGATCATTATTTTGGGTGGAATCATCAATGCTGTGGTCAAAGAATATACATCTAACGAGCAGATCGAGCATCGTTATGGTGTGATCAATCGATTAATGGATAAAATAAAAGAAAAAATCAAGAAATAGTTTAAATGCATTTGGGTGAGTGACCTTTAAACAGAGAGTCTTCTCTGCCTTGACCGAAACACTTGTTCCAACTTGTAAATGTGAAATGATTCGGTATAATATACGATGTACATTAAGAAAGTAGGTTCCTTCATGTCAATGTTTATTTACGAAATTTTTATCCGTCTTTTTTTGACGTTTATTTTATCCTTGATTGTTACGCCGATCGTTAAGTTATTGGCTTTTAGAATAGGGGCATATGATGCACCCGGGGAAAGAAGAGTAAATACGAAAAATATGCCAACAGCAGGTGGGTTGGGCATTTATTTTGTTTTTTCGTTTTCTTGTCTAGTCTTGTTTCAATCGATCATTCCAACAAATTATATTTGGCCCATCATCTTAGGCGCAGGAATTGTTGTAGCTACAGGGCTGATCGACGATATTTATGAATTATCACCAAAGAAAAAAACAGTGGGTGTTCTTTTAGGTGCTTTGGTGGTTTATTTCTTTGTTAAAGATATTCGTATTGAGATGGTTACCTTACCTTTTTTAGGACAAATTGATTTACGCTGGCTGAGTTTACCATTGACTTTATTTTGGATCTTGGCAATTACGAATGCAATCAACCTGATCGATGGATTAGATGGTCTAGCTTCAGGTGTTTCGATCATAAGCTTGACAACGATTGGGGTTATTGGCTATTTTTTCCTTCATGCGAAAACAGTGTATATTCCAATTGTGATCTTTGTTTTAGTTGCAAGTATTGCAGGGTTTTTCCCATATAATTTTTATCCAGCAAAGATCTTTTTAGGAGATACAGGTGCGCTATTTTTAGGATTTATGATTGCCGTCATGTCTTTGCAGGGATTGAAAAATGCGACATTTATTACAGTGATTACGCCAATGATCATTTTAGGTGTACCGATCACAGACACGGTTTATGCAATTATTCGACGTTTGATGAACAAGCGGCCGATTTCATCTGCAGATAAAATGCACTTGCACCATCGCTTACTTTCTTTAGGATTTACACATAAAGGGGCAGTTATGACTATTTACGGTTTAGCGTTGGTCTTTTCTTTTGTGGCGCTGTTGTTTAGTTATGCTAGTAATTTAGCTTCGATTTTGTTGATCGTGTTCAGTGCGATCGGGTTAGAGCTGTTTATTGAGATGATTGGATTGGTCGGTGAGAATCATCAACCATTGATGTTTATTTTACGTATGTTTGGAAATCGAGAATTTCGCCATCAACAACTTGAAAAGCGGCTAGGCAAACATTCTAAAAAAAAGTAAAAGTGTTTAGAAGAATCTTTGCTGGCATTTTGGGCTATGTTATAATTTAGTCATTAAGTAAAGTAAGAGAGCGGGACAAAACAAATCAAGTTTTGCTCCGCTCTCATAAAATTCAACTAATGTATCAAGAAAATGAGTATCAATGAAAGAATCATCGATTCATTGATGCTATCAAACAAAACGTGAGGATCCACTAGACGTTTACTTTTAACGAGGGGCAAAAATATGAATGATAGAATAACGATCTCCATTGTTACTCACAACAGCCGTCATATTTTTGACGTGCTTGATAATTTAAAGAATGAGCTAGGAATAGAGTCGAAATACGATATACATATATTCGATAATGCATCAGAGCAAAACTACATAGAACGTTTAAAAAGCTACAGTTCGTTTATTTCACTTCATTTATCGGAGGAAAATAGTGGATTTGGTCATGGGCATAATCAGGTATTGAAGCAGGTCGACACTAAGTTTGGCGTGATTTTTAATCCGGATGTTTTGATTACAAAAGCTGTTTTGGATAAGCTGGTTCAGCGACTGGAAACGGAAGAAGAGCTTGCAGCCGTTTGTCCCAAAGTATTGAATACAGATGGGACAACACAATATTTGGTTCGCCAAAAGTTAGACGTTTTTGATTATATGCTTCGTTTTGTTCCATTTCAATTTGTCAAAAAAATGTTCGATAAACGTTTGAGTTATTATGAATGCCGCGATTTGCCTGAAGATAAAACGACCTATATCAAGATGGGTTCAGGCTGTTTGATGCTAGTCGATGTAAATAAGTTTAAAGAAATAGGCGGCTTTGATGAACGATTCTTCATGTATTTTGAAGACAATGATTTGTGTATGAGCTTTGGTAAAGCGGGCTATAAAATTTTATATACCCCTTTTGAAACAGTGATTCATTTATATGAAAAAGGAGCACACAAAAACAAAAAGCTCTTTAAAATCTTTTTACAATCGATGGTTAAATTTTTCAATAAATGGGGTTGGAGGTTTTTCTGATGTCGAATAGCCTGGTCATTGCGATCGTTTTATACCAAACTGAATTTGCACAGACCCCGAGTTATGTCTTGTTAAAAGATGTCCTGCTGACAAAAGAATCAGTCCATTTATTTGTTTATGATAATAGTGCTAAAGCACAAGAAGATGTGTTGTTTCATGAACAGAACGTCCATTACTTCCATGATGAAACCAATCCAGGATTAGCTGTTGCTTACAATGCTGCGAAAGATTATTGTACAGAAATTCAAGCAGACTTGTTATTATTATTGGATCAAGACACAACGATCGAGGCTTCTTATATCGAAACACTTCTTGGGCTAAATATTGCCACAGATATCGGTGCATACGTCCCAATCGTTCAATCACATGGCAGACAAATCTCACCTGTGTTGTCAGAACGATATATCGGTCGAGCCTCTACTTTTCCTGAGGCAGGAATGTATACAGAGAAAATCATGAGTATCAATTCCGGTACAGTTCTTCCTAAGGAAACATTGCAGCTTTTAAATACATTCAACCTAGAATTTCCGCTGGATTTTTTAGATCATTGGTTGTTTTGGCAGCTGCATCGATTGCAGAAAAAGATTTGTGTGCTAGATGAACATGTAGACCACGAGTTGTCTGTATTAGATTATTCAGCTGTAAGTCTTAAACGATATGAATCGATCATTCAGGCGGAATCACTCTTTTACCAAAAATACGATCATGATAAATTTACTGAACATAAAAAGCATTTATTGCTTAGATCCATCAAACAGTTTCTACGGGTAAAAAATCGAGCGATTTGGCGCCGTACATTTTCAGAATATCGTAAATTATCGAAAGGAAAATAAATGATTTCAGTTTGTATTGCTACATATAATGGCGAAAAATATTTGCAGGAACAATTAAATAGTATTTTGGTCCAGCTGTCAGAGGAAGATGAAGTGGTCATTTCTGATGATGGATCGAAAGATGAAACACGCACTATATTAAAAGAATATGCAGAAAGAGATTCGCGGATCAAATTGTTCAAAGGCCCCGGAAAAGGTGTGATCGCTAATTTTGAATTTGCTATTGAGCAAAGCTGTGGAGAGTACATTTTTTTAGCAGATCAGGATGATGTTTGGCTTCCGGAAAAAGTTCAAACAACGATGGCATTTTTCGAGAACCAGCCCAAAATCGATTTGGTCATTAGTGATTTGGTCATTGTTGATGAGCGATTGCATACGATCGAGCCCTCTTATTTTACGTACCGCAAGGTCAGATTGGGCTTTTTTCATAATATAGTGAAAAACAAATATATTGGTGCCGGCATGGCTTTTAGAAGCAGATTGAAAGCGAAGATATTACCGATCCCAGCAGAAGTTCCGATGCATGACATGTGGATCGGTTTGATTGCGGCATATAAGAAAAAAAGTGCTTTGATCACGCAGCCACTGACTTTATATAGAAGACATGATACGAATGCTAGTGAGATCAATACGAAAGCGAGCTTTTATCAACAGCTGAAATGGCGATCAGCTATCAGTTTTGCCTTATTGAAACGCCTTCTGTTCAATATCTAATAAGTCACTATTTTACAGTTTTGTAAAATATCGTTAAAATGAATGACAATTAAAGGTAATAATGCAATAATAACTAGTGATGCGAATGAAAAAGAAATAAAATAAAATAGTAGTAAGGAGTTTTTTCATGAAAGGGATCATCTTAGCTGGAGGAAGTGGGACCAGACTATATCCATTAACGAAAGCCACATCAAAACAACTAATGCCTATCTATGACAAACCAATGATCTATTATCCAATGTCAACATTGATGCTAGCAGGAATCAAAGAAATTTTGATTATTTCAACACCGGATGATACACCGAGATTTGAGAGTCTTTTTGGAGATGGAAAAGATCTAGGGATCCATATCGAGTATGCTGTACAAGAAAGCCCGGATGGACTAGCTCAAGCCTTTATCATCGGAGAAGAATTTATCGGTGATGATAGTGTCTGCTTGGTATTAGGAGATAATATTTATTATGGTGGAGGATTATCCAATATGCTTCAGCGTGCAGCCTCAAAAGAGAGTGGTGCGACTGTCTTTGGTTACCATGTAAATGATCCAGAACGTTTTGGTGTTGTGGAATTTGATGGGGATATGCAGGCTCTTTCAATTGAAGAAAAACCAGAAAAACCTAAATCAAGTTATGCTGTTACTGGGCTGTATTTCTATGATAACGATGTGATCGAAATCGCTAAAAATATCAAGCCTTCTGATCGTGGTGAATTAGAAATCACAGATGTGAATAAGGTGTATTTAGAAAAGAATAAATTATCAGTTGAGGTTATGGGGAGAGGGTATGCTTGGCTAGATACCGGTACTCATGAGTCACTGTTAGAAGCATCTACATTCATCGAAACGATCGAAAAACGTCAAAACTTGAAAGTTGCTTGTTTAGAAGAAATTGCTTATAGAATGGGCTACATTTCAAAAGAAGAATTGATCGAATTGGCACAGCCGTTGAAGAAAAATGGTTATGGACAATATTTATTACGTTTAGCAGAAGCAGAGTAGGGGCGAAAGATAAATGAAAGTTATTGATACTAAATTACAAGACGTAAAGATCATTGAAATGGATGTTTTTGGTGATCATCGTGGATTTTTTACTGAGAGCTACTCAAAGGAAAAATTTTTAGCGCAGGGGTTAGACTTTGATTTCGTTCAGGACAATCATTCTCTTTCAACTGAAGCAGGCGTATTGCGTGGGCTTCATTTCCAAAAAGGAGATGCTGCTCAAACGAAATTGATCCGTGTGGTAACAGGTGCAGTATTGGACGTTATTGTAGATATTCGTAAAGAAAGCCCGACATACGGTCAATGGGAAGGCTATATTTTATCTGAGCATAACCATCGTCAGTTGTTAGTACCAAAGGGCTATGCCCATGGTTTTGTAACGTTGACACCGAATGTCAATTTCCTATACAAATGCGATAATTACTATAATGCAGCAGCAGATGGCGGGATCGCTTTTGATGATCCGGATTTGGCGATCGACTGGCCGATCGATATTCAAAAAGCGATTACGTCTGAAAAAGATAAAAATCACCCGACATTAAAAGAATTTGAAGCTAAAAATCCATTTGTCTATGGTGAAATCTAAAAAAGTTTAGGAGAGATCTTAAAAATGAAAAAGATCATTGTTACTGGTGGAGCAGGCTTTATCGGATCAAACTTTGTTCATTATGTAGTGAACAATCATCCGGAAGTGCATGTCACTGTCTTAGATAAATTAACTTATGCAGGAAACGAAAAGAACTTAGCAGGTTTACCAAAAGATCGTGTTGAACTAGTTGTAGGCGATATCGCTGATGCTGAATTAGTCGATCGATTAGTCAAAGAAACAGATGCAGTCGTTCACTATGCAGCAGAATCGCATAATGATAATTCATTGAACGATCCATTTCCGTTCGTCCAAACGAATATCATTGGAACGTACACATTGATTGAAGCGTGTCGTAAACATGATGTTCGTTATCATCATGTTTCAACTGATGAAGTCTATGGTGATCTGCCGTTACGTGAAGATTTACCGGGACATGGAGAAGGAGCGGGAGAGAAATTTACTGCAGAAACACCTTATAATCCATCAAGCCCATATTCATCAACAAAAGCTGGCTCTGATCTGTTAGTGAAGGCTTGGGGTCGTTCGTTTGGCTTAAAAGCAACGATTTCGAACTGTTCAAATAATTATGGACCGTATCAGCACATCGAAAAATTCATTCCGCGTCAGATCACAAATATTCTAAGCGGGATCACACCGAAATTATACGGAGCAGGAAAAAATGTTCGAGATTGGATTCATACGAATGATCACTCGTCTGCTGTCTGGGCTATCTTGACTAAAGGCCGTATCGGAGAAACTTATTTGATCGGTGCTGATGGTGAAGAGGACAATAAAACAGTGATCGAAATGATCTTAGAATTGATGGGACAGCCTAAAGATGCTTATGAGCATGTGAATGATCGTGCTGGACACGACTTACGCTACGCGATCGATTCAACAAAACTACGTGAAGAATTAGGCTGGTCACCAGAATTTACGAATTTCCGTGACGGTTTAGCAGACACGATTAAGTGGTATACAGAGAATGAAGACTGGTGGAAAGCAGATAAAGATGCTGTAGAAGCCAACTATGCGAAAAGCGGTCAATAAATCGATATCATTTTTATAGATGTCATGCACCTGATTTTAACCAAGTAAGATTAAAATAGTGACTTATTGAGCGTGGGACAAAACTAAGTATTGGTTTTGCTCCACGCTCTAAATACGAAATGACAAAGGCTGTAAAAGAGAGTACTTTTACGCAGATCGTTTTTGAAGGAGGAAATTACGAATGATACTTTTAACTGGTGGAAATGGCCAATTGGGAACAGAATTACGCCATCTATTAGATGAACAGGGACTAGAATATGTATCTACAGATTCTAAAGAAATGGATATCACGGATGCAGAACAAACGATGACGTTCATTACTGATCTAAAACCTGAAGTGATCTATCATTGTGCTGCTTATACAGCAGTAGACAAAGCAGAAGATGAAGGCAAGGAGCTGGATGAAAAGATCAATGTCGATGGGACTCGCAATGTAGCGCTTGCTGCAAAAAAAGTCGGTGCAACCTTGGTATATGTAAGCACAGATTATGTCTTTGACGGTACTAAAAAAGAAGATACCTATAAGACTGACGATCCAACTAATCCTCAAAACGAGTACGGACGTACAAAACTATTAGGAGAACAAATCGTTCAAGAAATTTTGGAAAGCTACTATATTATCCGGACTTCTTGGGTTTTTGGACAGTATGGACATAACTTTGTTTTTACCATGCAGCGTTTAGCCGAAACGAACAAACAATTGACTGTAGTGGATGATCAATTTGGCCGCCCTACGTGGACAAGAACATTAGCAGAATTTATGACATTTGCTATTAAAGAAAAAGTGCCGTATGGTGTGTATCATTTATCAAATGACAACAGCTGCAGCTGGTATGAATTTGCTAAGGAAATTTTAAAAGACAAGGATGTTGACGTTTTACCTGTAGATTCAAGCAAGTTTCCACAAAAAGCGATTCGTCCTAAATATTCTGTGATGGATCTAAATAAAACAAAAAATCTAGGTTTTACTATTCCGACTTGGCAAGAAGCCTTAGCGTCAATGTTAGAACAAGTAAAAAAATAGACTGCACACAGGCGATCAAGTAATAGAAGTGAGTATCTGTTTCTATTACTTCTTCTCTTGTTGTAAAATATAGTGTATTCAATAAAGGTGTAAAAAGAAAGTGTATATTACTGGATGGAGGGTTTATCTTGCGGATTCTTTTGATTATTCCTGCGTATAATGAAGAAGAAACGATTTTGAATACGATCTACTCGGTCGAACGATTCAAAGAAGACCACAAAGATAATTATTCTTATACGATCGATTACGTTGTGATCAATGATGGGTCGACGGACAATACGCAAATGATCTTAAATGAACATCAGATCAATTCCGTTCATTTAGTCATGAATCTTGGAATCGGCGGTGCAGTGCAAACCGGTTACCGTTATGCTGAGGAGAATAAGTATGACATTGCTGTACAATTTGACGGAGATGGACAGCACGACATTCGCAGTTTAGATGCAGTAGTACAGCCGATCATTAAAAAGCAAGCAGACTTTGTGATTGGTTCTCGGTTTTTGCCAAATGAAAAAACGGCTTTTCAAACGACCTTTATGCGTCGTGTAGGAATCAGGATCCTTTCGTTTTTGATTTATCTTTCTTCAGGAAAAAAAATCTACGATGTCACATCAGGGTATCGAGCTGGTAATCAAGAAATCATTGCTTATTTTTCGAAGAAATATCCTACGAGCTATCCTGAACCGGAATCGACGGTTCATTTGTTGAAAAAGAAATTTACGATCAAAGAAGTTGCGGCGGATATGAGAGAACGTTCCGGCGGACAATCTTCGATTCGTGCTTTTACATCAGTCCGTTACATGTTTGAAGTTAGTTTGGCGATTCTTGTATCAAGCTTTATGAGGGAGGGAGATTAATGAGTGGCATTTTACGTGTGGAGATGGTTTTGTTCTCATTGATTTTCTTTATTTATATTATTCGTTCCATCAATAAAAATGTTTTTTTATTAAAAAATGCGATTCGCTGGCTGATCATTTCTGTTGGCTTGGTCGTAGTTGCGGTATTTCCTGAATTACCAGAATGGTTCAGCAGGAAGCTGGGATTTGAAACGACATCGAATTTTTTGTTGATCATGGCGATCTTCGTGTTGCTTTTTATTGAAATCAAGAACTCTGCATTGTTGTCCAAGCAGCAAAATCAAATTAAATTATTGACTCAGGAACTATCGATTTTAAAGGATAAAAAGGAGAAAAAATAATGCTACTATTTTTATTATATGTTGTTTTATCCACTTCAGGTCTGATTTTGGTGAAATTAGGATCGCAAGCAACAGCGATCCACTTTACGAATGCTGTTTTTTCCTTCTCAATGTCGTTAACAACGATCATTGGCTTTTTATGTTACATGTTCAGCTTTGTGCTTTGGATGGTCATTGTGAGTAAATCGGAAGTTTCTTACATCGTCCCATTAGGTGTTGCATGTACGAATATTGCTGTTTTATTAGGTTCAAAGCTAATTTTACACGAGCAAGTGACCTTGGGGACCGTGATCGGTACAGCAGTGATCATTGTGGGGATCGTCATCATTCAATTAGCGAAATAGCTGTGCTCAAAAAAGTACAGGCTGCTTAAATCTTAAGAAAATACTTACATAACTTGAAAAAAGAGTACATATTCTTTAAACTAGTAATGTTATGCAGCTTATTTTTAACGAAGAATATCAAGCAACGGAAATAAGAAAGGAAAAGAGTCAATGATACGAGCGACACTATCGATTTTTAAAAATATCTTTGAGAATAGAAAACTGCTGGTTCAGTTTTCATTTAACGATTTTAAATCAAAATATGCAGGTTCTGCACTGGGGATTGTGTGGGCGTTCATTACACCTCTTGTGACCGTGTTGACATACTGGTTTGTATTTTCACAAATTCGTGCGCGGGGAGCGGACGAATCGTATCCGTTTATCGTTTACTTAGTAACGGGACTAATTCCGTGGTTCTTTTTCTCTGATTCATTATTGTCGGCGACCAATGTGTTTAGAGAGTATAGCTATTTGGTAAAAAAAGTCGTTTTTAATGTACAAATTTTACCAACGTCAAAAATTTTATCTAGTTTGTATACCCATCTATTTTTTATCTTGATCGGTTTCGGAATCACTTCATTGAGTGGTATTTTCCCAACATTGAAAGCTTTGCAGTTAATCTATTATTTGTTCTGTCTGATCATTTTTTTAACAGGCGTGACTTGGTTAACGGCCTCAACACAGCCTTTTTTACCAGATATCATGCAGTTTATCAATGTGGCGATGCAAACGATCATGTGGACCTTGCCGATTCTTTGGTCACCAAGCGGTTGGATTGAAAAGCTTTTAAAAATCAATCCTCTGTACTATGTCGTTCAGGGCTATCGAGATTCCTTTACAAACGGTCCCTGGTTCTGGGAACACTGGCAATACGGCCTGTATTTCTGGGGCTTTACGATCATTCTTTTATTAGCAGGTTCAGTTGTATTTAGACGCCTAAAACCGCATTTTTCAGATGTATTATAATCATTACTGAGACGGAAGATTCGGACAGGTAAGTACAAGGAGAGTAAATCATGGCAGAGTATGCAATCGATATACAAAATATTACAAAAACATATAATATGTACAAAAAGCCGTCAGATCGGTTTAAAGAAGCACTTAATCCGCTTAAAAAGAGCTATCACGACCTTTTTTATGCATTGAAAGATGTAACGATGCAAATCGAAAAAGGAGAAATGATCGGGTTTGTTGGTGAAAATGGTTCAGGTAAATCAACGATTCTGAAAATTATCACAGGCGTGTTGACACCGACTTCTGGAACAATGAAAATCGATGGAAAAATTTCAGCATTGCTAGAATTAGGTTCAGGCTTTAATCCTGAATATTCCGGATATGAAAATATCTTTTTGAACGGGATGGTCCTTGGATTCTCGCGAGAAGAAATGGAAGAACGAGTGGATGACGTGATCCAATTCGCAGATATCGGTGATCATCTGTATCAGCCGGTCAAAACATACTCAAGCGGGATGTTTGTCCGTTTAGCGTTCGCGGTAGCGATCAATGTCGATCCAGATATTTTGATCGTAGATGAGGCGCTTGCTGTTGGTGACTTGGAGTTTCAGCTGAAGTGTATGGAGAAGTTCACTGAAATCAAAAATTCTGGTAAAACGATTTTATTCGTGTCTCATGATGTCAATTCAATTCGCCGTTTTTGTGACCGGACTTTTTGGCTGAAAAATGGTGAGATAGTTGAGTCTGGTGATACGATGGATGTCACGACGAATTACGAAAACTTCTTAAAGAAAAAATCGATCAAAACGGTCGATCGGGAAAAAACGATCCAAAATGAAGAAACGGTTCCAGATATCATCGAGATCGAGAAAGCAACTTTACTGAATAGCGCGTTAGAGCCTTTAGATATCGTTACTCAAGATGAAAAAGTGATATTGAAGATCGAATATACCGTCAAAAACGATACGATCAAGTCACCTGTCTGCGGTGTTGCGATTCGAACTGTAGATAACAATTATGTTTGCGGACTAAATACCTTACTGGATGAAATCAAGATCCCTTGGAAGAAAGGTAAAAATGTTTTTTATTTAGAATATGGCAAAATGTCACTTTTAACGGGAGAATATTATTTTGATATTGCTTTCTTTGAAGAACACGCTACAGTACCTTTGGTTTATAAAACGAAATACCTGAACATGTTTATTAGCGGTCGCTATGCAGGCGAAGGCATTGTCATTTTAGATCATGAATGGAAGGATACTATTAAAGATGAAGTATGATTTTGAGATGGAAGTGGATGAGAGTACCAGTGTTGGTAAAATCGTCGCTCAAATAAAAGAAAATAGTAATGTTTTAGAGTTCGGACCAGGAAATGGCCGAATGACGAAATATTTAATGGAAGAAAAGCATTGTTCAGTTTCGATCGTTGAGCTGGACAAAGAGCTTTTCGACCATGTAAGTGAATTTGCAACTGACGGATTTTACGGCAACATCGACGAAGAGGCTTGGATAAACTATTTTGAAGGACAAACCTTTGACTATATTATCTTCGCGGATGTTCTTGAACATCTGATGGACCCAAAAAGCGCGTTGAAGAAAGTGAAACCTTTCTTGAGCGAGGAAGGTCAAATTCTGATTACCTTCCCTAACTTGGCGCATAATTCTGTCCTGATCGACCTATTCAATAATAAATTAGATTGGCGTGAAACAGGTCTATTGGACGCCACCCACAAGTCTTTCTTTGTTCAAAGCGGCTTTGAAAAAGTCTTTGAAGAGGTAGGCTTATTTATCGTTAAAGAAGACTTTACGATCAATCAAGTCGGTTATAATGAACTTGATTCGACCTATGAAGACTTACCGGTAGAGGCACGAGCGGCTTTTAAAGCTCGTCCATTCGGCGAAGTATATCAGTATTTCTATGCACTTAGTGCAAAAGCGGTAGATAATCCCATTCGAATCATTCCGGAAAACTCAAGCTATAGTAAAAATATCCATTTTTTATATGATTGTGGTGAAGAAGAACAAACAGAGTTTGACATTCAAATAAACAATGTCACAGGTGAAAATAAAACATTCACGATCGATATTCCTAAAAATATTAAACTGTTGAAAATTTTTCCAAGCATGACAGGAGCTGTTGTCGATATTTCAATGACTTCGTCTGATGTGGAAATCAAACCAAGTGCAACGAATGCCGTTTATGTGAAAGAAAATCGCTACTTCTTTTCAGATGATCAAGTACCAGTAATGGAGATCGACGATAAAACGATCGCAGGTAAACCAATGACGCTTAGTTTTGATTACCGATATGAAGGCGAATTTTCTGAGATCGTTCATGAGCTGATCGATTACGCAATTGAAAAAAGAGATGAACAAAATGAATTAAAAAATAAGAAGTCGATGGTGCGTGGAAAACAAATGAGTAAATATAAAAAAGTGTCGATCAGCAAATTTGATTCGTTCGTTTCATTGAACATCGATGATATCGTTCGGCACGTTGAAGAAAAAAAGACGGTCATTCGTGGCTGGGCTTATTCTAGAGAAGATAAACTGCCTGTTACTTTTGAAGTGACGGCTGAATCAGCGATTGAATATGCTGTGACGACAGAATATCGTCGTGATGTGATCGATATGTTTGAATTAAAAGGAGATCAGGATTACGGTTTTGAGATCGAGGTCAAAGATCCGGAAGATCAGCCAACATATATTTTAAATGTTGCTGCCAATAATGGCCGAAAATTACAGTATCGTTTAGAAAAACCGAATATGGTACAACCAGGTGGAAAAGTTCAACGTGCATTACGTTCGATCCAAACAAGAGGATTAGTTGGATCAATGAAATGGTACTTCAAACGTCAAGAACAATTAGAAACACCTGTCGATGCAACGGCTATTTTAGAGGAAATCAAAACATTTACTTATCAGCCAAAAATCTCAGTAGCTGTGCCAGTTTATAATGTAGAAGAAAAATGGTTGGATGCCTGTGTTTCTTCTCTTCAAAACCAATATTATGAAAATTGGGAACTTTGTTTAGCTGATGATGCGTCCCCAAGTGCTTATATCAAACCATTACTAAAAAAATATGCGGATGCAGATGATCGAATCAAAGTGATCTACCGTGAAGAAAATGGCCATATCTCTGAAGCGACCAATTCAGCATTGACGATCGCAACGGGTGAATATATCGGCTTTATGGATAATGATGATGAGCTTGCGCCGCAAGCACTATATGAAGTAGTCAAAGCGCTGAATGAAGATCAAACGATCGATTTCATTTATACTGATGAAGACAAAGTTACTGAAAGCGGCAAACGTTTCAATGCTTTTTACAAATCTAAATGGAACCCTGAATTGATTTTGAATCATAATTATATTACTCATTTTGTGGTAGTCAAACGTTCAGTTTTAGAAAAAACTGGCGGACTAAATACAGAATTTAACGGTGCACAGGATTATGATTTCGTGTTACGTGCAACAGAAAATGCAGAGAATATCGCACATATTCCAGGGATGATGTACCATTGGCGTGCGATCGAATCGTCAACGGCCTTGAATCCTGAAAGTAAAGGATATGCCTATGTTGCTGGTCAAAAAGCCCTGCAAGCGGCGATGGACCGCCGTGGGATCAAAGCCAACGTTGAGATTGCCGAGTTTTATGGCTCATATAAGGTCAATTATACGTATGAAACTGTACCAAAAGTTTCAGTGATCATCACAAATGACACAGCAGATATCAATGATTATCTGAAAAAAATTCTTGAAAAAACAATTTACGAGAATTATGAAATCATCTTACCGGAAGCCTTAAAGTCAAGCGTTCAGTCAACAAGCAATAAACTTGTTTATCATGAAGGGCAAACAAGAGATGCTTTGATCAAAGCAAGCTCAGGTGAATACATTGTTCTTTTAGATGCAGGTCTTGTCCCAACTAAAAGTAACTGGCTGCTTGAAATGATGAATATGGCACAGCAACCGTCTTCAGGTATCGTCATGGGTCGAATCGTCGATTATCGCTATCGAATCGAAAATGTAGGGATGTCGATCGATTTAGAGAAAAAACGTCTACAGTATCCAGAAGAAGGAACGCCAGGTAAGAGCTTAGGTTATTACTACCGAATCGCATTACCTAGAAATATCCAGGCAGCATCAGAAAGATGTATGGTGTTTAGAAAGGCAGATTACCTTGCTGTTTCAGGAATCGATGAAGGATTAGGGAAAGATCTGATGGGAACAGACTTATCCTTGCAATTTGCTAATAAACTAGATAAAACGGTCATTTACTGTTCATATGCTATTTTTAAGGCAGATGAAAAAATCAAGAGTATTGATAAAAAAGGCAACTTCAAAGAGTTAGTGAGCAAATGGTCTGAAGCAGAAATGATGGACAAATATAGAAATCCTAAGCGATTATAGAATCGTATTTCAAGTATAAAGATAACGACAGCTATTATTTATTTTAAGGGCAGCAGCCCAAAAAATAATAGCTGTCAAACCTTTAAATTATAAGGAGAACAAATCATGAGCGATGAGATCAAAGTCATTATTGATAGTATCTATCGAGAGAAACAAACCAATAATTTAACGATCACCGGTTGGGCTTTGGATACGAAAACAAATACCAGTCCGGAAATTTCGGTTATCAATCAAGAGCAGGTCACTTCTTACGATATCAAGCGCGTACTGAGAGAAGATGTAAACCAGATTTATGAAACGGATACGTCTGTTTTAGCTGGATTTGAGATCAAACTAGAAGGCTTATTAAAGAAAGATAAGCTGGAAATTTGTTTTACATCAAATGAAGATAAAACAAAGTATTCTCAATGGATCGATTTAGGAAAGAAACATCCATTGATTCCTGGAACAGAAGACAAGATGGCTCGATTGATGATTAATGTACATAAAGGAATCAGTTATCTAAAAAGAAATGGTCTAAAAGGCACGATCCAGCGTGTGAAGATCGAAAAAATCCGCAGACAGTCCTCGTATCCTAGCTGGTTGGAGCGAAACGAGCAGTTTGATTTTGATCAAATCAAGGAGGAAATCGCAGCTTTTGATTATCAGCCGAAAATTTCGATTGCGATGCCCGTTTACAATGTTGAGGAAAAATGGCTGCGTCGTTGCATTGATTCGATTTTGATTCAAGATTATACGAATTGGGAATTGTGTATGGCAGATGACGCTTCTACTGATCCTAAAGTCAAAGAGCTTTTGACAGAATATCAGGAATCAGATAAACGGATCAAAGTCTTTTTTAGACAAAAAAATGGACATATTTCAGAAGCAACGAATTCTGCTCTTGAGCTTGCAACAGGTGAGTTTGTCGCTCTTTTAGATAACGATGATGAGTTACCTAGAATTGCTTTTTATGAAGTGGTCAAAGCACTGAACGAAAATCCAGAGCTTGATTTGCTCTATAGTGATGAAGACAAGATCGATATGGAAGGCAATCGCTCAGATCCGTCATTTAAACCGGACTGGTCACCGGATCTACTGTTAGGAACAAATTATATTTCTCATTTAGGTGTATACCGCAGAACGATACTCGAAGAAATTGGCGGCTTCAGAAAAGGCTATGAAGGATCTCAGGATTATGATTTAGTCCTTCGTTTTACCGAAAAAACATCAGCTGACCGAATCAAACATATTCCAAAGGTTCTGTACCATTGGCGTATGCTGCCGACATCAACTGCGGTCGATCAGTCCACAAAAGGGTATGCTTTTGAAGCTGGCTTGAAAGCCGTCCAGGATGCCTTGACGCGTCGCGGTATCAAGGGACATGCAAAGCATGGTCGTGCCAATGGCTTGTATGATGTTTATTATGACATTGAAACTCAAGAGCTAGTTTCGATCATTATTCCTACTAAAAATGGGTATAATGACGTCAAACGTTGTGTCACTTCGATCATCGAAAAAACGACCTATAAAAATTATGAGATCATTATTGCAGATAATGGCAGCACAGATGAGAAGATGAAGGAACTTTATGCGTCATTTGAAGAAACGCTTCAAGAACGTTTTCGAATGACGACGATCGACATTCCGTTCAATTTCTCTAAGATCAACAATATTGCTGCTAAAGATGCTAAGGGAAAATATCTATTATTCCTAAATAACGATACAGAAGTGATCAATGCAGACTGGCTGACTTTGATGGTTTCATTTGGACAGTTGGAACGGGTCGGCTGTGTTGGTGCAAAACTGCTATATCCAAACAATACGATCCAGCATGCTGGAGTTATTTTAGGACTTGGTGGAATCGCAGGGCATGGACATTATGGATATCCTCACGGAGATTTAGGTTACTTTGGAAAATTAGCGTTGAATGTTGACTATTTAGCAGTGACGGCAGCTTGCTTATTAATGAAAAAAAGCGATTTTGATGCTGTTTCAGGTTTTGACGAAGATTTTACTGTTGCATTCAATGATGTAGACTTATGTTTAAAAGTCAAAGAGCTTGGCCGTGATAATGTTTGGCTTCATGAAGCGGAACTCTATCATTTTGAATCTCAAACTAGAGGCTATGACGATAAAGGGAAAAAGAAAAAACGATTTGAACAGGAAAAAGCAATGATGGAGCAAAAATGGGCAGGGTTGATCGACAATGATCCGTTTTATAATCCAAACTTGACTAGAGAGATCCCGAATTTTTCTTATCGAAATTAGTGCAATAAAAAGTGAGTTATGACTAGGAAATGGAGTTAGAAAATGGAGATACATCAAGCAAAACATAAGCAAAATAGTACGATCAAACAAGGGATCCAAACTGCACTTGATCAAATCATCAGAGCACGATTCATCATTGCATTGCTCGTATTCATTTTGATGCTGGTTTTCAAAATCCATGGCAGTTCGTTGGCGATGTGGGACCAATATGTTTCAGATTATGCTAAAGATGGTAATAGTGAAAGTGTGATCGTAGGAGAACCAAGGCCCATTCGATCAGATGAATGGATGGTGCAAACCCCTTACAGCTTATCACAAACACAAACAGGATTAAAAAATCACAATGAAGTGATCACAGTAGATGGGCAAGATATGGTCATCGGTTATAATTCACCTGCATTGAATTTAGCTACATTGGCAAAACCGTTTACTTGGGGCTATGTTCTTTTAGGGAAAGAGCGGGGATTGTCTTGGTATTGGGGATTAAAACTGATCGGATTGATGCTGCTGTCTTTTGAAATGGGTTTGATTTTGACTAAGCGTAATAAGTATCTAGCTTTATTGACCAGTGTCTGGCTTCCATTTTCAGCAGCGATTCAATGGTGGTTTGTTTCTCCAGTAGGAGATTTAGTGTTCTTTACTTTTGGATTTTTAGTAGGTATGTATAATTATTTCTATGCTCATGAAAAAAAATGGGTGCGTTTATTGTGTGCTATACTAGCTGCATTATGTGCCTCCGGATTTATTTTAGTCTTGTATCCGGCTCTTCAAGTGCCTTTCGGTTATTTGATCTTATTATTTTTACTTGGCTTTTTCTTCGAATTTCGTAAGAAAGTAAAATTAGATAAATTTGACGCTCTGTTTATCAGTTTAGCTGTAGTGATGACAGGAATCATCGTCGGTGTCTCACTTGTTACATCATGGGATTCGTTGATGCGGGTGATGCATACGATCTATCCGGGGAACCGAGTGAGTCTTGGTGGTGACTTTGCTAAAAAGGATCTATTCAACTTTTTAGTCAATTGGAAAATGTCATTTAAAGATGTCGTTTATGAAAACAACTCTGAATTAAGTAGTTTTTATCACTTCTTCTTTGTTATTTTATTCGTCTCACCTTGGGTATTTTACAAAAAAATCAAAGAAAACTTATACGGCTTTTTGCTATTTGTTTTCTGTTTATTCAATATAGTTTGGATGAGCCTACGTTTTCCAACAATTCTTGCTAAAATCACGATGTATTCTTATGTTCCAGAAGAAAGAGCGAATCTAGCGTTTGGCTTTGCAGCGATTTTATTGAGTATTTGGTTTATTCAATACGCATGGGAACAGAAAAAACTAGCATTTAAATGGCAAGTACCGATCATTGTAATTAATCTAGGTTTGTATTTCTTTTCACTCTATAAGGGAAATCTAGGATTGTATTTAAGCCGGATGGATATTATTTGGACGCTTCTAGTTGCAGGACTATTGATCGTTTTATTATTGAATCAGCGAAAATACCTTTTTTCTTTAGTATTGCTTGCTGCAGTATTAGTTGGAGGGACGACAGTCAATCCAGTCAGCAAAGGGGTTAGTCCTGTTTACGATAAACAAATTGCTCAGAAAGTGATGGCAATCGAAAAAGAAGATCCAGGGCAATTGTGGGCTGGAGAGCGTATGATGCATGCTTTCTTACCTATGCTAGGAGTTCATAATTTTAATGGAACAGCTTTTACACCCAATTTGGATTCATGGAAACCACTTGATCCTAATGGGAAATATGAAAAGGTTTATAATCGTTACTCTCACATTTACGTTGAAATCAGCACAGAAAAACCTCAATTTGAATTACTTCATGCAGATGCATTCAAAGTACGATTGAGCTTGGAAGATTTGATGAAATACAACATTCGTTATCTAGTCACCTACGAAACGATCGATGAATTAGCTACAGAAAAAATCCAAGTGAAACAATTATACGGACCAGATACAAATAATGCGTATATTTATAAAGTGAGTTATTGACCACATACGCTTATTGAAAGGATGTCAAGATGGATAAAATCTTAAATAGAATAAGTAACCTGATTCTATTGGTTACGATTGCTGGTTCTTACTTAATGTGGGTCGTTGGGATCAGCACACCTACAACTGGCTGGATTTATACTAATAGTGTCTATCTATTATCAGCAGCCATTGCATTGGTTCTTTTACTGAGAATAAAATCACTAACGAAAGCAGATTGGATATTGATAATATTAGCTGTAGTGATTTTTGTATTTTATACATTGACGTCTTCTATGAGGCATAGTAATCGGTTTATCAATGCATCGATCCCTTTGATTATTTTACTACTGCTTTGCTTTAAAAAAACGAAGTTCACCAAGATCGATTTAGGTCTGTTGGCTGGTATTTCTGGGACGGCGCTGTTTGTGACGATTTATAGAATGTATGTCGAGTTGCCCAAATTGATCGATCCTGCATTGATTTGGAAAAATGACAATAAGCTAGAAGCGATTTGGATCAATACAAATACGATCGGTATGACGATTTTCTTATCAGTGATGATGTTGACGATCATTATCAAGTCATTTAACATCGGCTATTTTAAATTATTGGTCATTCCAGTATACGCTGCCGGACTTTTAGGTGTTTGGGTATGTCAGTCGAAAGCTTCTCTAGGTGCGTTGATTTTCTTTATTTTAGTCGACAATATCGTTCCTAAGAAACTATTAAAAACTAACTATCTGCTGCTTGCTGGTTTTGCACTATTTTTTGTAGCAGGTCCGTTTATTTTTTATCAGTTTGCTGAGTCGGATGCGATGAATTTATTCACTGGTAGAGAAAATATTTGGGCTGAATTTTTTGAAAAATGGTTTTCCAACACTCAAAATATGCTCATAGGAATGGAACCTTTTACGGCTTCATGGAAATCGCTGGGAACGCATAATAGCTTTATCTATACCTTAAGCAATTATGGCATTATCGGCTATACATTGATTTTTAGCGTGCTGCTTTACTTATTAGCGACTAATGTATTCGCTAAAACCAAACTTTCTGCACTTCAAGTGAGTTTGTTTTTAGCCTTTTTAGCGATTTGTATCCAAGCAACGATGGAGGATACCTTGCTTGCAAACTACTGGTTGCCGATCGTGTACTCCTTTGTTGGACTTGCACTGCAGAAAAGTGAAGAAAAAACAGTAAAGTAACGGAATCGATTCGATAAATCCTCCCTAGAACGTGGGAGAGGTTATTGTTTTTTTTAGCCCCATTGTGGTAACATGAAACGGAAAGTTTTTATCAGTAAAAAATAGGTAAATGTTTATTCAGGAAGGAAGGTAAAAATGACAACTAAAAGTGAATGGAATAATGCAAAGCGAATTGCGATTATTATTATTGACGTGCTTGTCTTTAATTTTTCGGTATTGGTTGGATTTTGGATTAAATTTGGATCTAACATTCCTTCATATAATTTTGTATCCTATGAGAAATCTGCTATCTATATTTCGCTGTTTTTTATCTTTTTAAATATGCTATTAGGTGCGTATGTGTTCTATAATCGAACGATCAATGATATTGTTTTTGTCACCGTGATCGGTCAATTCTTGACGATTTTGTTTATCATGACGATCACATTTGCAGGTCGTTGGTTCACATTTCCGAGATCGGTCCTTGTGTACACATTTATCGTCGGTATTATATTGTTGAGCCTGTGGCGGATTCTGGTTTATTTCTTATATTTAAAAGTCAGCTCGATCAAAAAAGTCGTGATTATAGGAACCGAGGAAAGTGTTGTTTCTGCAGCACAGAACTTTATCAGTCATAAAAATAAAAAGCATCAGGTGACCAAAGTGATCGTTGATCATTATTATGAAAATTTGGTCAAACAGCTTGATGAAATCGATATCGTTTATATTTCTAGCCATATCGATGAGAACGAAAAATTTAAAATCTATAAACTCGTAACAAAAGCGGAAAAGAAGCTATTTTTAAATACCAGCTTTGAAAATCTAATTATGTTAAAACCGAACATGATGAATTTTGAAGATGAAAGTATCATTGAGGTGTCTGATTTTAGAATCAAAGGAGAAGACAACTTCATGAAGCGTCTATTTGATATCATTCTTTCATTTGTGTTGTTAGTTATTGCTTCTCCTTTGATGCTGATTGCAGCGATCTTAGTGAAAGTAACATCTCCTGGTCCTGTGATTTACAAGCAAACAAGAATCACATTGGATCAAAAAGAATTTCCAATTTTAAAATTTAGAACAATGTCTGCAACAGCAGAAGCTAAATCTGGTCCAGTTTTATCAACAAGTAATGATGCTCGTGTAACAGCTGTTGGTAAATACTTACGAGCCTTAAGGATCGACGAGCTGCCTCAATTGATCAATGTGATCAGAGGAGATATGGCGATTGTCGGCCCAAGACCAGAAAGACCTTTTTTCGTGGATCAATTCAATAGTGAGAATCCTCAGTATTACTTACGACACAATGTCAGAGCGGGAATCACTGGATATGCACAGGTGTATGGGAAATATGCATCAGATTATAATAGTAAATTAAATTTTGATCTATTGTATATCAAAAACTATTCATTACTGCTGGATCTGAAAATCTTGTTGCAAACGATCAAGATTTTATTTGATAAAGTTTCTTCTCAAGGTGTAGAAGAGGTTGAACGCAGTACAAAAGATCTGTCATTCTTAAGTGAAAATAAAATTGAGCTATTTAAATGAAGTGAGTGAATAAAATGCAAACTATACCTGTTAGCGTGTTGATGTCTGTCTACAAGAAAGAAAAACCGGAATATTTTACCCAAACGATGGAAAGTACGCTTGCTCAATCCGTTCAGCCGGATGAGATTCTTTTGGTCGAAGATGGACCTCTGACAGATGAATTATATGAGCAGATCCAGCATTACCGTGATCGGTTAGCTGGTCGATTGACTATCATTTCGCTAGAGAAAAATCAAGGTTTGGGCACAGCATTAGCGATTGGTGTGAAGAACTGCCGTAATGACTTGATCGCCCGAATGGATACGGATGATATCATGGCCAATACTCGTTTAGAAATACAATATAATACTTTTTTGAAAAACAGTGAATTAGCTATCATAGGTTCAAACATCATTGAATTTGAAGATACGATCGAAAATGAGCTGGCGAGAAAGAACATGCCTCTAACGAACGAAGAGATTCGCCAGTTTTCCAAAAAAAGAAATCCCTTTAATCATATGACCGTTATGTATAAAAAAGAAGCGGTCATTGCTGTCGGAAATTATCTTCCTTTACAAGGATTTGAAGATTATTACTTGTGGGTCAGATTATTGAAAGCCGGTTATGAAGGTCAGAATTTACCAGAGTTTTTAGTTTACGCACGTACGGGAAATGACATGTATAATCGTCGCGGCGGCCTAAAATACCTGATGCCTGGTCTAAAAGCAAGAAAGAGGATCTATCAAGAAGGACTAGGCAGCTTTACTGATTTCGTTTCAGTATCAGCGATCCATATTGTTATTTGTCTAATGCCTACACAGCTACGGGGGAAATTTTACAAACGAATGCTTAGAAAATAGTATGTCGTTTCTTAATCAGAAAGAACACATCACATAACGATTAGTTATGTGGTGTTTTTTGTTTTCCTTGATACTTGAAGTGCTTTGGCTTGTTTACAGTTGTATTAAGAACACTGGTAAGTTGTTGAAAGTTTTTATCAGATGTGAGAAAATAGACCAGATGTATTCTGAAAACAGGTACTTTGAGGAGTTTAGTATTGAACGATGAATAAGATAGAAGACACAGAGCAAATCAAAAGAATCCAAAGGGTCAATTTAGAAATGGCAAACTACTTTGTCAGCTTCTGCAATGAACACGATTTGTTGTGTTATTTTTGTGGTGGCGGCTGTATCGGAACAGTCAGAAATCAAGGCTTTATACCATGGGATGACGATTTGGATTTTTTTATGCCGCGTAAGGATTATGAGAAATTATCTGACTTATGGCAAGTACATGCGGATGTAGAAAAATATCCATTGATGAAACCATCTAAAACCTTCATTGACCATAATTCCTTTACAACGATCCGAGCAGCGGAAACAACCTTTATCAAACCTTATCAGCAGGATTTGGATATGCCTCACGGTTTGCCGATCGATATTTTTCCACTAGACGGCGCACCAGACGGAGCGGTCAAGAGAAAGATTCAAAAGCTATGGGCATTGATCTATGCGTTGTTTTGCTCACAAGTGATTCCGGAAAAACATGGTGGAGTCATGGCGTTTGGCAGTAAAGTCCTCCTAAAACTGGTTCCTACTAAAAAAGGTCGCTATAGAATCTGGTCATTTGCCAGCAAACAGATGTCAAAATATGATTTTTCTACGTCTGAATATGTGACTGAGCTTTGTGTAGGTCCGCGTTACATGGGGAATTTGTATAAGAGAACAGACTTTGAAAAGGCAGTGTACTTGCCTTTTGAAGATACAACGATGCCGGTACCAATCGGGTATGATCATTATTTGACTCAAGTATTCGGTAATTATATGGAGTTGCCGGATGAAAAAGATCGTATTTCTCATCATGATGCAGTGTACATTGATACAGAGAACACTTATAAAAAATATAAAGGAATCTACTATTGTGTGGATCACTTGAAGGAGGAATAATTGATGATTACAGCTTTGATTATTGCCGGTGGTGTCGGTAAAAGAATGGGACAGGATATTCCAAAACAATTTATTATGGTTGAGGATAAACCGATTATTATTTATACTTTGGAATCTTTCCAAAAGCATCCGATGATCGACCAAATCCTGGTCGTTTGTAAGAAAGGCTGGGAGGATACCCTATCAGCATATGCAAAAGAGTATCATATCGATAAACTGGAGTGGATCATTGAAGGCGGCAACAGCGGTCAGGAATCCATTAGAAATGGTGTAGATTTCTTAAAAGCACACTCTGAAAAAGAGGATACGATTGTGATCCACGACGGGATTCGTCCATTAGTCGATGAGATCGTATTATCTGATGTTATCGTAAAATGTAAAGAATTCGGTAATGCAGTGACTTCACTGCCTTATAACGAACAAATTTTTGTGAAAGAGACAGAAGAAACAACGAAACAATATATTAATAGAGAAACATTGAGAAGAGTGTCTACACCTCAAGCATACCAATTCGATAAGCTTGCTTGGGCTTATGAAAAAGCCTTCAAAGAAGGCATTGGTATCTCAGAATCATCGTATGCTAATACAATGATGGTCGATTTAGGAGAAACTCTTTATTTTGCTGTGGGTTCTGATAAGAATATCAAACTAACGACACAAGATGACCTGCAATTATTCAAAGGCTATCTTCGAATGAAAGAAGAATAGGAGAACACTATGTTTTCAAATAATCTTGATTATCAAAAAGATATCGAAAAAGTTATTCAGGAACAATTGGCATGGAACAAATT
Source organism: Enterococcus sp. 9D6_DIV0238 (assembly GCF_002174455.2). Classification (NCBI taxonomy): domain Bacteria; kingdom Bacillati; phylum Bacillota; class Bacilli; order Lactobacillales; family Enterococcaceae; genus Enterococcus; species Candidatus Enterococcus dunnyi. The sequence goes on along the minus strand of NZ_CP147246.1, from coordinate 1,138,240 downwards.
AAAAAATAAATCGATTCTGATTATCGGGGCTTCAGGTATGATCGGAACGTTTTTGATCGACTGCTTAATGGCTTTGAATAAGAAACAAGCTCTCAACATCTCAGTTTATGCGATGGGAAGAAATTTAGGAAAGCTGGAGTCAAGGTTTGTCAAATATCTAGGTGATCGCCACTTTCATCTAGTGGCAGGAGATGTTTTAGAACCGTTAGTCTCTGATATTACGTATGATTTCATTATTCATGGTGCAAGTAATACACATCCAAAAGCCTACGTAGAAGATCCGATCAATACGATCATGACGAATATCAAAGGAACAGAACAGGTGCTGAACTATGCAGCGAAGCATTCTGTTGAACGGGTATTGTTTCTTTCCACTGTTGAGATATACGGAGAAAATAGGGGCGACGTAGAGAAATTTGATGAGCAATATTGTGGCTATATAGACAGTAATACGTTAAGGGCTGGTTATCCGGAAGGGAAACGAGCAAGTGAAGCACTGTGCCAAGCATATATTCAGCAGTATGATGTCGATGTAGTGATTCCTAGATTATGTCGCATTTTTGGTCCAACGATGCTGAAAGAAGATTCCAAAGCTTCTTCTCAGTTTATTCGAAACGCTGTGAACGACGAAGATATCGTTTTAAAGAGTGCAGGAACACAGTATTATTCTTATTGTTATGTTGCTGATGCAGCATACGCATTATTGTATTTACTTCTAGAAGGTAAATCTGGCGAAGCGTACAATATTGCCAATAGCCAATTTGACTTAACACTAAAAGAGTTGGCAGAAAAGCTGGCTGCGCTCGTTGGTAGAAAAGTGATCTTTGAAATCCCAGATCAAACAGAAGCTGCGGGTTATTCTAAAGCAACGCAGGCGATTCTAGCTACTGATAAGATAGAACGATTGGGGTGGCAGCCGATTTATTCCTTAGAAGAAGGCTTAGAGCAAGTCATAAGAATTATGAAAACCGAGGAGTGAAAAAGTAGTGCCTGAGATAAGTATTATTGTTCCGGTATATAAAGTAGAGCAATATCTAGATAAGTGTGTAAAATCCATTTTAGCTCAAACATTCCAAGATTTTGAACTGATTTTGGTCGATGACGGTTCGCCGGACAGAAGCGGTGAGATGTGTGATGAATATGCGAAAGCCGATCAACGGATCACTGTTATCCATCAAGAAAATGGCGGCTTAAGCGCAGCAAGAAATACTGGGATCGAAGTAGCTAAAGGTCGTTACCTAGGCTTTGTTGATAGTGATGATTATATCATGGAAGATATGTATGAACTTTTATATAATAATCTAAAAAGAGAAGATGCTGATTTAGCAACAGTTGGTTTTTTGGATGTTTATGCGGGGAAAGAACCTGTGATCAAAGAGAAAAAATATATCGTAACAGATATGGTCGGCGCAGCAAAAATAATGTTTGAAGGAAAGCTAAGTACGATCAGTGCAACAAATAAGCTATATAAAAGAGAAATATTTGATCATGTTCGTTATCCAGTCGGTATGATCACAGAAGATGCAGCAGTTATTTTAGATGTGCTTGAAGAAACTAAAAAAGTAGTCATCGACACTAGTCAAAAATATTGTTACTTTCACCGGGAAAATAGTATTTCCAGTAATCACTTTACACATAAAGACTTGGATATGATCAAAGCATGGGAAGATAATGAAGCACGTGTTGTAGCTAAGTATCCAGAATTAGTCAATGTTGCTCATACTAGGGTTTGCTGGGCTTATTTTACTGTCTTGGATAAAATGATGAATAGTCCTCTAACAAATGAGGATATGGAGACACAAAGACAAATCATCAAATTTTTACGTAGCAATTTTACTTTTGTACTTAAAAATCAATATTTTACTAAATCGAGAAAAATAGCGATGTTCGCTTTAAAAATACATCCATACCTATACAAGCTCTTATCACGTTTTGAGAGTAGAATGGTAAGGAAAATAAACAAGTAGATCTTAATTGAGTTAAGGAGATAGGGTTAATGATAAAAAAAGCTAATGAAGTTCTTGATAAGGTAGAAATACCTTTTATTCTCGTTTGGGAATTTATGTTGATCATACGCATGATCAGTACCTATAGTCTGATTCCATCAAAATTTGACAGTATTATTTTTTCTGTTATTTCATTAGCTGGGGGATTATTATTCATTCGTAACGGGTTTGATTGGATCAAAAGACGTGAGAAGCCAAGTTTCTTATTGCTGATCTTTACCTTGGCGTTGGTCATTACTTCCATCGCAAATGCACCGACAGGTTTAGTTGCTAATTTTAAATTGATTATATGGGAAGTACTTCTTTTCTTTGTGGCTTACGAACTTGGGAAGAAAAACCGTAAAGATTTATTTTCACTAGTAGAAAAAGTTTTAGTGTTTACATGGTTTGTTTTATTAGTTATTTCATTAGGAATGTTTTTTGTACAATTCCAGTATACGATGCCTTTAGATAAATTGTATTATGGGATTCGGATGGGCTTTTTTGAAAATCGCTTGTATGGTGTATTTGTAGATCCGAACTATGCTGCAACCATTTCTGTTGTTTCTTTTTGTTTTTCTATACACCTTTTCAAAAAGGCACAGTCAAAGCTATATAGAGGTTTTTTGATTACTAATCTAATCGTATCTTTCTTTTTCGTTGTCCTTTCAGGTTCAAGAACTGCAATGATCGAAAGTATGGCAGTTGTGGTTGTCTGGGTCTTTTTCTATTTTTATTATAATAAAAAGACGATGGCGCTTTTCAAACGTCTCTTGCTTTCAACAGGTCTTGCATTAGTTGCTGTTGTGGTTCTTTCTTTGACGATGACGGTCACTCAAAAAGTTTCAGTTGTTACTGCTGAAGCTGTCAGCAAGGTGATCGTGATCAAGACAAACGATGGAAAAGATGATATTTCTTTGGATCGACCTGACACAGGAGAGGATTCAGATATTTCTAATAGCCGATTTAAGCTATGGAAAAGCGCGGTTGAAATATTTGAGACTAAGCCATTGATTGGGCCATCTCCAAAAGGTTTACTTCACTATGCTCAGAAAAATTTACCAAATACTTGGATTGCAATAAAAGAGCAAACCCCACATAATTTTCTATTTTTCTTATTGGCGACGACAGGACTTTTAGGGACGATTCCATTTACATTGTTTGTTTTATATAACATGATCAAAGCATTAGTTACTCTTTTCAAGATGAATAGAACTAATTATCTTGAATACTTATTTTATAGCTTGATCGTCTTGACGATTTTGATATCTGCATGCTTGATCCCGGATATTGTATTAGTGAATCGATTAGGTGCATTAGTATTCTTCCTTTATATCGGTAGATTGAACTCAAAAAATGAGCAGGAAACGAGTGAATTAGAGCTATGAAAGAATTGAGTATTAATGAAATACAGGAAATTGGTGTCGAGATGCTTGTGTATATCGATCAGATTTGCCGAAAGAATGACATTGAGTATTCTGTTTATTATGGAAGCTTGATTGGAGCAGAAAGACATCAAGGGTATATTCCTTGGGATGATGACCTAGATATTGTGCTGACGCGTCCAAATTATGACCGTCTGATAAAGATTTTAGCGAAAGACGAAACGTATTTGCTGTTAAGTCTAGAGACACGTACTGAATATCGCTATCCATTTGCAAAATTGATCGACAAAAGAACTTGTATGAAAACAAAACAATTTTATCATAGTGAAGATCCAGAACTAGGTGTTTTTGTAGACATTTTTCCAATAGATGGTTTTCCAGCGGATCAAGCTGAAAGAAAAGCTTTTGGAGAGCGTTGCATGTTGTATCTAGATAATATGTTAGCAACGTTGAATGCTTCTTATGCAATCTCCAAAACGAGATGGAAGGCATATGGGAAAAGAGTTTTATACTATCCAAAGTATCGTAAGTTATTGAAGCAGGGAAATTATGCTCATTGGAGAAGTTTACTTATGGATGAAATACACAAGTATCCTTTTGAGGAAGCAGAGATTTGCGGTTATATCGAATTTATTGATGAAGAATGGGGAATTTTCCCGACGGATTGGTTTAAAGAATACGAAGATATTATCTTTGCTGGTAAAACAGTTCGTGCAATCAAAGACCGCAAAAAGTTTTTGACGCTGCGTTATGGAGACTACATGGAATTGCCGCCTGAATCAGAGCGAGTGACCCATCATCCTTATACTTTTTATTGGAAATAAGCAAAACAAAGGAGTCTGAGATCAATGGACTATAGTCGTATGATGATCATTACGCTGGATGAGAAATCGGTTTTATTTTCAACGGATGCACAAAAATTAGGTATCCACGTAGAGAAATATTTTGAACGACGGACATTTATAATCAAACTGCTCAATTATCTAGATAAAAAGTTGAATTTACAATTGGCGTCTTTCTTTTATGGAAACTGGAAAAAAAAGTTGAAAGAGATCGATTTTATTTTGGTGAATTCACACTTTTTTTCTCGTCCATTGATTAAATATTTGAACCGAAAGTATCCTGAAATACGGATTGTTGTCTGGTATAGTAATCCTGTGATTAGAGATACACCTGTTTCTCTTTATTCGGACTTAAATTGTGAACTATGGTCGTTTGATGAAAAAGACTGTGAAAAATATGGGATGCATCCGAATAATCAATTTATTGATCGGACAAAGCTGACTGTTACAAAAACAGATGACAGCTATCATTCAGATGTTTGTTTTATTGGTGTAGATAAGAACCGATTACCGCTTTTATTAGAACTGGAGCAGTACTTTATCAGCAAGCAATTGAAACCGTTGATTTATGTTGTCGATTCATCTAAAAATTCTCGAACAGATTATGCTTATAAAGAAGCATTGCCGTACAGTGAATTGATCAATTATGAGGGCAATACAGGAGCTATTTTAGATATTGTTCAAAGTGATCAGCAAGGGATTTCCCTTAGACCATTAGAAGCATTGTTTCTTAATAAAAAATTGATCACGAATAATCCAAGTGTACAGAACCTGGACTTTTATCGATGGGAAAATATGTTCATTTTGTCTGAAACAAATCTAGAAGAACTAGCTGCTTTCCTTGAAGTTCCTATGGTTCCACTTCCAGAAAGTGTCACACAAAACTATCAATTCAGTGGTTGGTTTGCTAATTTTTTTAAGAGATAAATTAGAACTTTGGATGTGTAATGTAAAATAAGAACGATAGTTGATTTTATTGATCGTTTGGACTAAATGAGAGAAAATAAGAGGAATGTATTATGAATGAAAAAGCTAAGTCAGTCATAAAAAATCTATATTATACAGTTGCAGCTAACTTTGCTACGTTAGGGATCTCTGTCTTACTAAATTTATTTGTTCCAAAATTATTAGGTGTCAGAGAATATAGCTATTGGCAACTGTATGTTTTCTACTCATCTTATGTTGGTTTTTTCCATTTAGGCTGGATCGATGGGATTTATTTGAAGATTGGCGGGGAAGAATACGAAGATCTGGATAAGAGAAATTTAGGCTCTCAATTTTGGTATTTAGCTATATTTGAGGTTATTCTTTCATCTTTAGTGATCGTGTGGGCCTTTTTCTTTTTACCACCAAGCAATAAATCACTTATTTTGATATTAACTGCGGTCGTCTCTTTGATCACTATTTCGAAAACATTTATTCTCTTTATTTTCCAATCAACAAACCGTATCAAAGAATATGCGCAATTATCTAGAACAGATCGGTATTTGTATGTCATGTTCATCGGAGTTTACCTGCTTATGGGCGGGCGGAACTTTTTCTGGTTGATTACGATGGATATCCTGTCTAGACTGATCATGACGATCTGGGGAATGTATCGTATTAGAGATATGCTCAGCTTGAAAATGATTCGCTTAAGAAAAGTCTTACCTGAAATCATCGATAATATCAACATTGGTAGTAAATTGATGATCAGTAGTATTGCAAGTATGTTGATCATCGGAACGATTCGTTTTTTTGTTGAAAAAAAATGGACGATCGAAACATTTGGGAAATTGTCTTTCACATTGAGTATTTCTAATATGTTTTTGACCTTCGTCAATGCAGTTGGCGTTGTTATGTTTCCATTGCTCAGAAGAACGAACCAAGAAAAATTACCGAACCTCTTTGTTACGCTAAGAAATTTATTTGTTCCGATTACGTACGGGATTTTACTATTCTATGTTCCTGCAAAATATATTTTGGCTGCATGGCTGCCTGAATATGCTGAGAGCTTGAAGTTTATGGGGATCTTGTTCCCGATCATTATTTACGAAGGACGAATGTCATTATTGATCAATACCTACCTAAAAGCTTTGAGAAAAGAAAAGACGATTTTGTTCGTTAACTTAACGACATTATCGTTATCGCTTATTTTGTCAGTCATCATTATTTTTGGCTTCGGCAACCTGACTTGGGCGGTGGGTCTTATTTTGATCAGTTTAGCCTTTAGATGTAACTTTGCAGAGTTGTTTTTGTGCAAATCGATGAACATTCCTATAATCAAATCTCTACTTTTAGAGACATCAATGACTGTTTTGTTTATCTTAAGTAACCTGTTTTTCGGCGGTAGTTTTATCAGTACAGCTGTGTATGGAGTATGTTATTTACTTTATCTATTAGTGAATCATAAAAAGATGCTTCAAAGCTTTAATGAGTTCCGTGGATTATTGAAGGGGACATAAAAATGTTATTTATTCTTTTTCAAATGGCAGAGAGCTGATTTAAAAAATCAGTTCTCTGCTATTTTTTATTGCAAAAAAAGAGTGTAAAATTGTATTTTTAGATTGCATAAAATTACTTAAAGTAATAATTACTTTGATGGACAAAAAGAGTTAACTTTGTTACAATTATTTTATTGAAAGATGAGGGGTGGAAAAGTTGAAAAAGAAACTAGGGTATTTATTTGTCGGTATGATAGCTCCTGTTATTTTTATGCCGTCTATGGTCTTTTCGCAGGAACAGACGGGTTCAATGAATACAGTGGAAGAATCACATGCTGTATCAACTAGTGATACAGAGCGAATTATGGAGTCTACAGATACAAGTACAACTCAAATGAGTAGTGTCGAAGAAAGTGGAAGTACTGAAACTCAGGATTCAGTAGAGGGAAGCAGTCAACTAGAAAAAAGCACAGCACCTCTTACAGTCAGCTATTCGATCTATAATGAAAAATCAGGCTGGCAGCCAGAACAAACAAATGGCACACAAGCCATTTTTTCAGCTGGTCGGATAGAAGCGTTAAAGGTAGCACTTACTGGAGGAGAGCCGGAACAAGGCAGCATCCAATATCGTGCACATGTAGCAGAGGTCGGTTGGCAAAACTTTACTGACGCCAATAGTATCAGCGGTGTTTCCGGAAAAAGAATGGAAGCGATTCAAATTCAACTGACTGGGATGCTTAAAGAAACTTATGATGTTTATTACAGAGTGCAGGCCCAAAATTTTGGTTGGCTGGATTGGTCTGTGAACGGTCAAAATTCTGGAACGACTGGTTTTTCTTATGAGATCAAAGGCATTCAGATTCAACTGGTAGAGAAGGGTCAAGCTGCACCTGGGAAAACAACACGTCCTTTTGTTCAGTATAAAAAACCAAATATAAAATACCAAAGCCATATACAGGACATCGGTTGGCAAGGCGTGAAATCTAATGGACAATTGAGTGGAACTACAGGTCAATCTAAACGGATGGAAGCAATGAAACTCACAGTCGACAATCTTCCTGTGTCAGGCGGTATTGAATATCGCAGTCATGTTCAGGATATTGGCTGGCAGGATTATGTTGCGAACAATGCGGTGACTGGAACAGTGAAACAATCTAAGCGGATGGAAGCATTAAGCATTCGTTTGACTGGTGAGTTAGCTCAGCACTTTGATGTTTACTACCGCGTACATGCTAGAAACTTTGGCTGGCTGGATTGGGCAAGTAATGGTCAAAACTCTGGTACAGCGGGATTTAGTTATCAGTTAGAATCGGTTGAAATCCAATTGGTGAAAAAAGGAACGGTCGCACCTGGTTCAGTGACCCGTTATTTTGTACAATATAAACAGCCGAATATTATTTACCAAAGCCATGTGCAAGACAAAGGCTGGCAAACACCAAGCAAAAATGGGCAAACAAATGGCTCGATGGGTCAAAGCAAACGAGTAGAAGCAATCAAAGTAAAAATTGAAAATGCCCCTGTGTCAGGCGGCGTTGAATATAGAACACATGTACAGGACAAAGGTTGGCAAAATTATGTGTCGAATAACCAATTAAGCGGAACGACAGGGGAATCTAAACGAGTAGAAGCTTATGACATTCGCTTGACTGGTGAGTTAGCAAAACATTTCGATGTGTATTATCGGACACATGCTGAGTATTTTGGCTGGTTAGGCTGGAATAAAAATGGAGGAATTAGTGGGACATCTGGTTACCGTTTTCGAATGGAAGCTTTTGATATCGTTCTAGTCAGAAAGATGTTGAATGGTCCGGCAGTTTCAAACAACTACAAAAAGGCACCAGCCGGTATGGGCAACTATTACATGGATGCCCCTAAACGAATCGAGTTAAAAACGAAACATTACTATACAGACCGTTCGTTAAATAGAGGAAATGATATTTCTGCTGGTACAGTCATCGATGTGAAAAAACGAGTGCTTGATAAAAATGGTTACCCGATTTTAGAGACACCTTATGGCTATGTGACAGCACATAAAAACATTGTTGCTGCGACAAGTAAAAACCAAAAGACATTTATGGATGTTCCTTATTATAATCAAATGGCAATGGGCTATCCAAATGGGTGTGAAGAATTTTCGCTTTATATGGCATTAGCTTATCTGGGAGCGACCCGTGGGCAAAATATTCATCAGGTCACAGAAGCAGTACCGAAAGTTCCTTCTTGGGGCAATCCGCATGAAGGCTTCAACGGACATCCAACAGATAAATACGGCTTCCATACGATATACCCGAGAGCATTTACACCTTATGCAAAAAGATATGCACCAAATTCAAGAGATATCAGTGGCGTTGGTACGGCTCAATTCAAAGAAGAGTTGATGAAAGGGAATCCTTTGGTTGTTTGGGGAACCTACCCATATTTAGCAGCACCAATCATTGATGGAACCTATTATGGTTCTTTAAAAGTTGCCAATTTACACGTTTGGTTGATCACTGGATTTGATGGAAATAGTTTCCATGTTACGGATCCGATCTACGGAACAATGTGGGTCAGTGAAGGAACGGTAGCTCTTTCATACAGTCCAAACAAAATGGCTGTTGCGATTGATAAATAGAATAGAGGGGCATTTATGAAAAATAGAAAAGCTTTCTTTTTAATTTCTGCGCTCATCCTATTAGTAGGCATCATTGTTTTTATACAATTGAATAATCAAAAAGAAGCTGAGACCAAAGCTTCTACAACGAAATCAACTCAAGCGGCTGATGTGTATAGTAAATCAAGCGTGATCGATCATTCCGATGAAACAGATGTTTCATATAGCTATGAACAAATTACGATGAGCATGGAAAAATTGGGGAAATATCGCTCAGAAATTGAACAGGCAGGATTTGACAGTACGCAGTTTACAGATCAGGAAGTACAAACTATGGTAGAGAAAATCAAAAAAAGCGGACAGTCTCTTAAGGACTATCTAAAAGAACTAGATATTGAAACAATTGATGATGATGAGATCGAAGCTGCTCGTGAATCACTTAGAGCTGCAGGAATCGATCCAGATAAAATGCATAATAATGAGATCGTTGAATTGCTCAAACAAGCGAAGAAAGAAAAGAAATCAGTCGTAGAAGTAGCAAAAGAAAAACAATAAGCTTTTTAATGAATGATCTCTTAGAGTAGCTATGCATTTCAAGACTAGTGGATGGATCAGTGATCATCCACTAGTCTTTTTTAATTAAAGTAGACCATACTCAAAAAGAATGATAAACTAAGAACGTTAAGAACATCGTATAATTATATTCTATCTAAAAGCTAGGAGTTACAGATAAATGAACAATATATTGATTACAGGTGGTGCTGGATTCATCGGCTCGACCTTAGCAAATTTTTATTCTAAAAATCATCAGGTGATCGTTGTAGACGATTTATCGATGGGAAATAAAAATAATTTAGATCACTCTGATAATATTCGTTTTATTGAAGGTTCTGTTACAGATTTTTCATTGATGGAGGAGCTGTTGAAAACAAACCAATTCGATTACATTTTTCATTTAGCAGCAGTTGCTAGTGTCGCTGATTCTGTTGAACGACCAGTTGAAACACATCAGGTAAATTTTGACAGTGTATTTCAATTATTAGAATTGATCAGAGCCCATCAAGCTGATTTGAAGCGTTTGGTCTTTACTTCCTCAGCAGCAGTTTATGGAGATGAGCCTACTTTACCTAAAGCAGAAGAATCAGTGATCCGTCCATTGACACCCTATGCAATCGATAAGTTTGCAGCGGAGAAATATGTGGTAGATTATTATCATTTATATCAAATCCCAACAAGCGCAGTCCGTTTCTTTAATGTCTATGGCCCAAAACAGAATCCAGAATCACCTTATTCTGGAGTGATATCGATTATTATGGATCGGTACAAAAAGCTTCTAAATAAAGAAGAGACATCATTTACTATGTTTGGTGACGGATCACAATCGAGAGATTTTGTTTTCATTGAGGATGTTGTTCAGGCGTTAGATTTAGTCGCTACATCAAATGCTTCTTTAGGTGAAGTCTATAATGTTGGTACAGGGACAGCAATCAACCTTAATGATTTAGTTGCAACGTTAGATGAGCTTTTAGCTAGCGAGTTGCCTGTTCAAAATCAACCGGAACGTTCTGGAGATATAAAGTACTCTTTAGCAGACATTTCAAAAATAAAAGCGATTGGTTATGAGCCGAAGCATACGATCAAAGCTGGGCTTGAAAAATATGTTTCTTATGAACTAGCTCAAGAAAAAAGCGATTTATAGGAAGAAATCAAGAATAGTAAGTGAATGAAGACAGGTGGCAAAAATGCTCGTCTGTCTTTTTTTATTGTTTGATACTCATTAGTAGGAATGATACAATGAGTGCGACTGGAGGGATCGTTGTGACCAAGATAATCGCTCACCGAGGGAGCAAAGGAACGCATCCGGAAAATACATTAATCGCATTCAAAGAAGCGGTTCGTGTGGGAGCAGATGGTATAGAGCTCGATGTTCATTTATCAAAGGACAAACAGCTAGTCGTGATTCATGATGAAACGGTTGATCGTACAACGAATGGTTCTGGCCTCGTAGTCGATCTAACTCTTGCGGAGCTAAAACAGCTGGATGCTGGTCTATGGTTTAAGCCGTTTCCAGTTGAACAGAAGATTCCAACGCTAGAAGAAGTCTTACAGTTGCTTGAAGAAGAGAAATTTTACGGTTTATTGAATATCGAAATAAAAACGGATCAAATCCAGTACGAAGGAATCGAATCGCAGCTTGTTCAGCTGATGCAAAGCCGATCGTGGATGTTTGATTATATGTATTCAAGTTTTCATTATCCTAGTCTGGAAAAGGTTTGGACGCTTGAAAAAAATCGATCGATCGCGCTGATATTCAAAGCCTCTGAGCATAAAAAAAATCAAGCAGTGAAATCATCATTTATCGAGGGGATCCATCCAAATATTGAATGGGTACTTGAGCATATAGAAGAGTTGAGCGATTTCCCTAAAGCGATTCGACCCTGGACTGTGAATGATAAAGAAAAAATGAAACGATGTATCGAGTCTCGATTGTCAGGAATCCATACAGATTTTCCAGAAATCGCACTGCAGGTGCGTAAAGAAGTACAAGCTAAAGGATGAAGAAATTGAAAAAAGTATTAGTTATAGCAGGCCCAACAGCAGTTGGTAAAACAGCTCTAAGTATTCAATTGGCAAAACAATTGGATGGTGAAATTATCAGTGGAGATTCAATGCAAGTGTATAAAGGCTTGGATATTGGAACGGCTAAAGCAACAAAGGAAGAGCGGGCTGGAGTACCTCATTACTTGATCGATTGCCGTGAGTGGTCAGAAACATATTCGGTTGCTGATTTTCAAAAAGAAGGACGTCGAATGATCGATGAGATCATCAAAAAAGGCAAGTTACCGATCGTTGTGGGAGGAACAGGATTGTATATCCAAGCGTTGCTGTATGATTTTGAATTAGGTGCTAAAGATGAGTCAACTGAAATTCGAGAAAGCTATGAACGATTCGCTAAAGAAAATGGAAATGAAAAATTATGGGCATTGCTTCAGAAAAAAGACCCTAAAGCAGCTGAGAGCATCCATTACAATAATCAAAAAAAAATCATTCGGGCACTCGAAGTATTTGATAAAACAGGATACAGTATCTTGACACCAAGAGAAACACCTAACCCTTTATATGACTATTTTTTAGTGGGCTTAGAAACGGATCGTACATTGTTATATGAGCGTATCAATCAGCGGGTAGAGCTCATGCTTGATTCTGGTCTTTTAAAAGAAGCAGCCCAACTTTATGAGGAACAACCACAGCAATCGATCCAAGGAATTGGTTACAAAGAATTTTTCCCTTATTTTGAGGGAAAGGAAGACTTAGAAGACGCAGTTGCCCAAGTGAAACAAAACTCAAGAAGATATGCGAAAAGGCAGTTGACATGGTTTAAAAATCGTATGAATGCTAATTGGTGGGATTTAGTTCAGCATCCAGAAACACAGGTGGAGCTGGAACAAGCGATAGTTGACTGGCTAGGCTCTTCGGAAGGATAAGAAATGGAAAAAAATATAGAAAAAGTTATATTAGTTGGTGTAGAAACCGAAGAAAATTATACTCGTTTTGAAGGTTCAATGAAAGAATTGAAAAACTTAACAAAAACAGCAGAAGGTGAAGTTGTCTTTTCTTTGATCCAAAAACGTCCCAAAATCGATCAAAAGACGGTCATTGGAAAAGGAAAAATAGAAGAGTTACTTCAGCTGGTTGATGCTTATGAAGCTGATTTGGTTATTTTCAACCATGAATTAACACCGAGACAGAATCAACTGATCGTTGAAGCGCTTGGGGTAAAAGTGATCGATCGTGTACAACTGATTCTTGATATCTTTGCGATGCGGGCCCGTTCAAAAGAAGGAAAGCTGCAGGTTGAGCTTGCTCAACTAAACTACTTATTGCCAAGATTGATCGGGCAAGGAAAACAGTTATCTCGTTTAGGCGGAGGAATCGGAACGAGAGGACCAGGGGAAACAAAGCTAGAATCAGACCGACGACATATCCGTAACAAGATAACAGCAATCAAGCGTGAGCTGAAAGAAGTGACCGCTCATCGTGAAAGAAGTAGGCAAAAGCGTCAATCTTCAGATTTGTTTCAAATTGGTTTGATCGGCTATACGAATGCCGGCAAGTCGACGATTTTGAACTTATTAACGACAGCTGGTACTTACTCGGAAGATCAGTTGTTTGCAACGCTTGATCCATTAACTAAAAAATGGCAGCTTCCACAAGGAATGATCGTGACGATTACTGATACGGTAGGATTCATTCAAGATTTGCCGACGCAGTTGATCGAAGCGTTTCAATCAACGTTAGAAGAAAGCCGTAGTATGGATCTCTTGCTGCACGTTGTTGACGCGAGTGCGGAAGATCGTCTACAGCATGAACAAACAGTCGTTGAGCTGTTAAATGACCTTGATCTAGAGCAGATCCCAGTTTTAACGGTTTATAATAAGAGCGACCAAATCGATCCGAACGATTTTACGCCGACTTTATTTCCTAATGTACTGATTTCTGCTAAAAGTACACGCGGCAAAGAAGATTTAACTCGCGTTGTCAGAGAAAAAATGATGGAGTTACTGCTTCCCTATGAGTTTGATATACGCTCTGACCAAGGACAACAATTAAGTGAAGTGACTCGTCATACATTGTTGCTATCAGAGAATTTTGATGAAGAAAAAAATGTCTATCATGTCAAGGGCTTTGCTAAAAAAGCTTCCAAGTGGCTAAGGGCTGAAGAAGAGTAAAGAGGAAAAAGTTACATACAAAACGATTTCTGTTTTGTATGTAACTTTTTTTGAACTGGTGTAGTTATTTTGGAAGTGAAATGATATACTGATTAAAAGTTTGGGTTAAGGTGGTATAGTATGTTGGTTGATTTTATCAAGAAAAATAAAAAGAATCTATTTTTTTATGGCGGCTTGTTCCTTTTGGTTTTTTTGTACCTCACAAATTTTAAGATCGATGTAAAAACAGATGACGGATGGTTTATGACGGCTCCTAGAGAATATGATTTGTTCAGCTATCTTCAGTGGCGATATGAAGAATGGTCGGCGCGATTATTCCCAGAAACAACACTGTATTTTATTTTCTTAGTCCCTCTGTTTGTGCATCATTTCATTAGTGCTTGTGCTTGGTTTTTATATAGTTATTCATTAGTTCGACTATTCAGTGAAAAGGTCACTCGAGTGAACTTTTTAGTAGCGTTTTTTTCTTTAGGATTTATGAACGTTTTTGTGATGAAGGATGCATTATTTTGGATCACTGGAGCGACCAATTATCTATGGCCGCTGTCTTTAGGTTTATTTGCATTGATTCCTTATGCAGATAACTTTTTTAGAAGAAAACAAACGACTGTTTGGCCTTATTTGTTACCAGCATTTCTGTTTTCTTTATCAAATGAACAATTGATTGCTTGTGTTATTGGGGTTGTCTTGATTTATCATGTAGCAATTTTTCTACGAAAACAAAAAGAGAATTACCTTCTTTTCCTTCCGACTTCATTTTTCATTGGCGGTGCTATTTTCATGCTTTCTGCCCCTGGAAATGACTTACGCTTGCAGCAAGAAGTGAAAATGTGGATGCCAGATTATCATGATTTGTCTATTTTTACAAAGGTTCTCAGAGGGAGCTCATGGTTGTTTGAGGGCTGGCAAACGAAGTTATTATTGCTATTTATTGTTCTGTTTATTGTTTCTGCGCTCATCGATGCTAAGAGGATGTTAATTAAAGTTACAGGAGTTTATACAGCGTTCTTATTATTGTTAGTTCATACATTTCCTGATCGATTTACGAATTTTCAAGCGATTACCAAAATCGATTTACTTTTAGAAATCAAGCAAGGAAACTTGTTTCATGGTAGTGTACTAGGAGCTGTGGCACCATTTGTACTATGGGGATTGTTTTTCCTGTTGGTCATTGTCTGTTCAATTACTGTATCTGAGCAAAAAATTTTTCTAGGGTTAAGTTATTGCGCCGCAGTCTTTTCCTCAATGATCATGTGGTTTTCGCCTACGATGTATGCATCGGGGGCTAGAGTTTTTATGTGTGCCTCTGTTTTCTTGATTATTAATTTATATTTGCTATATCAACAACTTTTGAAAACGAAAGGTAAAGAAGCTGAATGGAAGATATCGGTTTATGCTTGCTTTTTACCAGCTATCAATCTTCTGTTTGTTCTTTTTTTACCATAGTTTTAATAAAGATCGATTTTACTTTGATGCAAGAAAGGTATCCTCAAGGAGCCTTTTTTTATTTTATGTTAGAAAACCTTACATAAATCATTGACAAGAGAAAAAAGTATTGATATTCTATACCTATCTAAGAGAGGGGGGTGGATATGAGAGAGAAGGAACTGAGAAGATCGATGTCGGTTTTTCCAATTGGTACAGTTATGAAGCTGACCGATTTATCAGCACGTCAAATCCGTTATTATGAAGAGCAAGATTTGATTCATCCGGAAAGAAGCGAAGGAAATCGCCGTATGTATTCACTGAATGATATTGATGTTTTGCTTGAAATCAAAGATTACTTGTCTGACGGTCTAAATATGGCAGGGATCAAACGTGTCTATGAAATGAAGCTGGAAGAACAAATACATGCCCAAGAGTCGAACAGACCGTTGACAGATGAGGATGTTCGGAAGATTTTATATGATGAACTTATTTCTCAAGGGGGACTTACTCAACAAAATCCATTCCAATCCAGAGGACCAAAGTTATAATCGCTGTATTTTACAAAAAAATGAAGGACGTGAAGGAAGACAATGACGAAGAAACAAAACACAGTAGAAGATATCAAACGTATCGCCGATGAAGAAAATGTTCGATTTTTACGATTAATGTTCACAGACATTATGGGAACGATCAAAAATGTGGAAGTTCCAGTGAGTCAATTAGACAAAGTGTTAAGCAACAAAATGATGTTTGATGGCTCTTCTATTGAAGGTTTTGTACGGATCGAAGAAAGTGATATGTATTTATATCCAGACTTATCTACATGGATGATTTTTCCGTGGGAGAGCGATCACGGGAAGGTTGCTCGTTTGATCTGTGATATTTATAATCCGAGTGGAGAACCTTTTGCTGGAGATCCTCGTGGAAACTTAAAACGTGCACTTGAAGATATGAAAGAGCTTGGATTTACGTCTTTCAATTTAGGTCCTGAGCCAGAATTTTTCTTATTTAAATTGGATGAAGATGGAAAGATCACGACAGATCTAAATGACCGCGGAGGTTATTTTGATTTTGCTCCCACCGATTTAGGTGAGAATTGCCGTAGAGACATTGTGCTTGAGCTTGAAAGCTTAGGTTTTGAAGTTGAAGCCTCTCATCATGAAGTAGCGCCAGGTCAACATGAAATCGACTTTAAATATGCAGATGTGATCGAAGCGTGTGACAACATCCAAACATTCAAGTTAGTTGTAAAAACAATTGCTCGTAAGCATGGACTGCATGCGACATTTATGCCTAAACCGCTTTATGGAATCAGTGGTTCGGGAATGCATTGTAATATGTCGTTGTTTAAAGGCGAGGAAAATGTCTTTTATGATGAAAATGGACCAATGCAGCTAAGTCAAACCGCGTATCACTTTCTTGGTGGACTGCTGAAACATGCACGTGCGTACACAGCGGTCTGCAATCCGACTGTGAATTCATATAAACGTTTAGTGCCTGGTTATGAAGCGCCTGTGTACGTGGCTTGGAGTGGTCGAAACCGTTCGCCGCTTGTCCGTGTACCAGAATCGCGCGGTTTATCTACTCGTTTAGAATTACGTTCAGTTGACCCTTCTGCAAATCCTTACTTATCGATGGCAGTTCTTTTACAAGCTGGGTTGAACGGAATCAAAAATGAAATCACGCCACCTGATGCTGTGGATCGTAACATCTATGTGATGAATGAAGAAGAGCGTAATGAAGCGCAAATTCATGATCTACCATCAACGTTGCATAATGCCATCAAAGAATTACGTAAAGATGAAGTGATGATCGATGCTTTAGGTAACCACATTTATGCGAATTTTGTTGAAGCTAAGCGAATGGAATGGGCTGCGTTTCGTCAAACAGTCTCTGAATGGGAAAGAGAACAATATTTAGAGTTGTACTAAAAATTATTGATACTGTTTAACAGTTAAAAGGCTGAAATAAAAGCTAATCATTAGCTTTTATTTCAGCCTTATTTTTGTTTATTTTCGAATGAATTCGATCGAATAAACAATTATTTGTTATTTAATATTAATTTTAAGTTTTTTAAAAATTCTTGTTTTTTGATAATTATATAAAATTTATAGTTCTATCAGAAAAATAAAAGGCTTTTTATGATGGAAAATTTGAATAAAAGTCTATTATTTTGATTAAAATGAAGATATTTTTTTGTTTGAAAAAATCTGTTGTGTCATTTGTGGTTATTTATATTTATATGGGCCCTTTTTTTATTTCGGGTATATCGTTATTTTATGTTGAAACGGTGTTATTTTTGTAGTATAGTAACTTCGAACATTTAATAATTTGGATGTAATGGAAATAATTTCGCGAGATATCGTTAATAAAGGGGGAGTTGTTGATGCTGGAAAATGAAGAGGGACTGACTCTTGCAGAAGTTTTGGTCTCAGTTGTCATCTTGGGAACAACTTTTATGCTATTGGCATCAATGCTCATCAGAAATCAGCAATTGATAGAATTGAACGAAAAAAAGAAAGAAGCTCAGTATGTTCGAGATGAGTTAAAAGAATGGATGGGGTATCGTGGTCAAACGCAGGATCTAGCTGGCTTGAATCCTTATGTTTTTAGTATAAGAGATGAACGTCATTTGACGGATCAACAAAAATCAAGAAGGGCATATTTGATTCTTGATAACTCAGGTATTCAAATGAAAGATGATGGTAGCAAGCAGATTCCCTTATATGGTGAAGAAAAGATCGATTATACAGGGAGAGTAGAAGCAGGAAAAGAGAATATAGAAAGAAAAGTAGACTATCACTATTCAGAAAAGGAAGCAGAGCTGCCTGACCGTTGGAAAAATTCTGATGGATCGATCAAAGAAGAAGCACATTATTTGGGTAAGTACATAGGAAATCAGACAAATCATTTTTTTGTTGTCCTTTGCAAAGTGAACTACAAGGAGGGAACAAAGGATCTTCGTAAAGATGGGATCGAGCTGAATCTAGAGATTTATGATGGAAAGACGGGGGCGTTTATGACAGATACTGTTTTTAATTGGGTAGTCGATTATTGATGGGAGATGATACGTGCATGAAAAAGCTTCTCAAAGATGAAAAAGGGCTGAGCTTAGTAGAAATGATTGCGACATTAGCGATTTTTTCGATTGTGATTCTTTTTTTTGGCATGATCATCAACAGTCTTGGCAAAGCCTTTACGATTCAAGGGCAGCAAGTTGAATTCCAACAAATAGCTAATGATATGATCGTACAAATGAATGGAATCATGAATAAAAAAGGTCTTTACGAAAAAGCTGGTTATCTTGGCAAGTTCACTACAAATGGTACAACAGGAAAGAGCTCTTGGCTAGACCAGCAAGTCATTACTGTATTCGATCCTGAACGAGCGGATTTAAAATCGATCGACTGGATAGATGCTGGGAAAAACAAAATAGGGATCACTGATGTTTTAGATGCTGAAAAAAGTGCAGGCAAAACGTATCAATTGAAAAATAAGGACTACAAAATCAAAGTGTTTCAGAAAAAAAATAAGAACGAATCGCTAAAAACACAATTTGAAACACCAAATTACCGTGATACCTTTACGATTCAAACGAGTGTGACGATTCTTTTTTATAAAGACCAGATCGATTTTAGCGATTATCTTGAAGCGGGTGGAGAGGATATCAATCTTTCAGGAGCACAAGGAATCGAGGAAAAAGAGGCTGCTAAGATTTTATATGTAAGAAAAGCAGAGTTGACCTATCGAGATGAGATGAAAGCGAGAGGAGAGATTCCCGGTGAAGGGCGCTGGTAAACAAATAAAACATGATGAAACAGGATATGCGTTGCTTTATACATTAGGAGCGATCATTTTGGTCAGCCTCGTGATGATGGGGATTTTCATCCATGCAAGGAATAACTTTTTGCAAATCAGTGCAGTCGATCAAATCACAAAAATGAAGGATATCAAAGAATATGCGCTGCAGGAAGCTTCGTTTAAAGTAAACCAGTTGATCCAGACCAAAGTTTCCGAAAACACAGAACTTGGAAAAGGTCGGAATAAACAAGAAGATGCGGCAAATTTAAAAAAAACGATGCTGGAAGTTGCAGATGAATTGGAAAATCAGATAAAACAAGAAAACATTGGTAAAAACCAAGATTTTTCTTATGAAGTGCTAATAGATAAAACACCAACTGTTACCGCGACAGATGAAGTATATAAATTTATCTCAGATGATGATACTGGTGAAAATGGCTGGTTGAAAGCTCAAGCTTCTAGCGATACAAAGGGAATCACGAATACTAAAACTACTTTTTCTTTAAAGGTAAAAGTGAAACAGACAGGGAAAAATGGTCAGGAAAAACGAACGGTGGCAAAGGCGGATTATGTTTATGAGTTTCAGTGGGAGAAAAAGCTTCAAATTGATGAAGAACAGCAACTGGACTCATGGCGGTATGTTTATTATGAAGCTCCGTTGACAAGTGGCGATAAATACCTTTCAGCAGATACTTGGATTCGTAAGATGGATCGGATCTATCGTTACCAAAAACAACCGTTGGATTTTCCCTATGATGATTTTGATCATAGAACAGCTTCGACTTTTGGTCGTTCAAACAATTTTCTAGTGGATTATAAGGATCAGCAGCTGCTAGATTTTTTAAATGCAAAACCGATCTCTAACGAAGTTACTTTCGATGGCTCATTCTTCTTGAATCAAGGAGTGCTCTTACGTGGCAAATCGAATGCTCAACTTAGCACAAACAACTTACTGTATCTAGGAAGTGAAACAGATCCCTCTGCTGGGAAAAATCTGATCAAAGAGCTCAATGTTACCGCTGATACAGGCATTTACATTCATATGCCAGTGGAAAGTAATGATGCAGGTCTATACATAGACAATGATCTCCAGGAAATCAAAACACCTAATCTCTTGATCAACCATACAGGGAAAAATGAAAAAACGAATGGATTCTTTTTAGCAAGAGGAACGATTTTATTAGATAAAAGCACAACAAATAGTAATTTTACCGAATACGCTGGAGACTCTAAAAAGAACAATCCACAAGATAAATACTGGTCAGAATTCATGAACGGAGGGCTAGTGATTGCTGGTTCACAGGTACATTTAACGCCTACTGATAACACGATAAAAATAGATGGTGTGTCTGTAAACTCCGGATCAAATGATACAAGAAAAATCCAAGTGAAAAATGGTCATTTTATGCTGACCAGTGCTGCGATGAAAGACGGAGGGGAATCTGATTTTGCTTACGCTGATCAGGGAGATTACACATCTAAGCCACGTCAGCCTGCGTTATTGGAATTGTCTGGAAGCAAAACAGCGCTAACGGTTGAAAATGGAGTGAGTTTCATTGATGCACCTAAGATGAGACGAAGGTCAGACGGACAAAAAAAAGGCTCCTATTATAACGATAAAAAGTGGTGGAATACGATCCGTTTAAGTGATAAAAGCAAGCTGAATCTTGGAACAGTCGGTGTAGAACCGTTCAATTTAGAAATGGAGGAAGATACGGTAGTGGCTATGGAACTGTTGCCGAATTTAGCCCTTTTTGATCCGACCTTTATTGAAAAGGGATTTAATAAAACAAAGCCTACGATCAAAGGAAAACTAATTTTAAAAACAGCCACAGCGGATGACACCGTTGAGCTAAAAAGCATGTTGGAAGGGCTTGAAGATATTCCACTGAACGTAAAATCAGACGAACAAGATGCAGTCAATGGAGAAGTCACCATTGTTTCACCAACTGTGCCTAAGAATCCCAATGCGGATTGGGTCGCACAGCGTGTTTTTGACTATAGTGAACTAAAATAAATGAACTGATCAAGAGGAGGCTAGGGAAATGGAAGAACGAAGAAAACGTAGAAGAAAAGTTCGAACAGCAGAACAAGTTGATCGTCATTCTGCTACATCAGCAAGCGGTCTTGACAAAGCTGAGCTTTTAGTCCTGGCAGTCCAATATAAAATGCTGACAAAAAAGCAAGCCAATGAAGTCTCAGCACAACTATCTCCCAAAATGACAGTAGAACGTCTTTTGATCGAGGGAGATTATTTGAGCGAAGAGCAGTTGATGTCATTGAAAAGTCGACAAACAGGTATTCGTATCATGGACTTGTTTAATGTGGAACGAGATTCTGCTGTGCTTGATTTAGTATCGAAAAAATTTGCTCAAAAAAATCAGTTATTTCCAGTTAAGAAGAAAAAAGGACGCTTAGTAGTGGCCATGGTCAATCCAATGGATTATGACGTGATCAATGAGCTGCGTTTACTGACGGGCTTATCTATTTTACCCTATTTTTCTTTAAGTGCAGATATCGATCAGATGATCACCGACCATTATCCAGAAGATATGATGCTGGAAGAGTGGCTGCAGGATGCTTCAGATGATTTGCCGGGAGAAGCAGCCCAAGTGAATTCGGTTCTAGAGGATGACTCTCCCATTATAAAGCTGGTCAATTCTTTGCTGCAGACTGCTGTTGATAAAAAGGCCAGTGATATCCATTTTGATCCTCAGAAAAAGAGCTTGAATGTTCGGATTCGCGTAGATGGAGAATTGTTGGATCTAAATCAATTACCGAAGAATGTTCAGTCAGCAGTGACTTCTAGAATAAAGATCATGTCTTCTTTAGATATCACTGAAACGAGGCTGCCTCAAGATGGCCGAGCACGTATTCCAAATGGCAGACGGATGGTCGATTTGCGGGTATCCGTTTTACCAACGATCTATGGTGAAAAAATTGTTATTCGGATCATCGATATGTCTTCGGGGCTAAGAGGACTGGATGAGTTTAATTTCGATCCAGACGTTTTAAAAGGCATCAAGCATTTACTGAAACAACCTCACGGGATTTTCTTAGTGACAGGTCCAACTGGATCGGGGAAATCCTCTACATTATACGCAGCATTGAATGAGCTGAATACGCCAAATGTAAATATTATTACTGTGGAAGATCCAGTGGAGTATCAGCTGGACGGTGTGAATCAAGTTTTAGTCAACAGCGATATCGGATTAGACTTTGCGGCGGGCTTACGTTCGATTTTACGTCAAGATCCAAATGTCGTCATGGTTGGAGAAATTCGGGATGGTGAAACAGCAGAAATCGCCATTCGGGCATCGATGACAGGGCACTTAGTTTTAAGTACATTGCATACGAATGATTCGATCGCTACAGTTAGTCGTCTGATCGATATGGGTGTGGACTCTTTTCTAGTAGCGAATGCATTGACAGGTGTTTTGTCTCAGCGGCTTGTGCGGACGCTCTGCTCAAGCTGTAAAGTAGCTGAACCAGCCAGTTTAGAGGAAATCGAATTTTTAGAGAAGCATCATCTGTACACAGATACACTGTACAGCAGTACAGGATGTAAAAAGTGCAACATGACAGGATTTAAAGGCCGTATGGCTATTCAGGAATTATTTATTGTAACGCCGGATGCTCGATTGGTGATTTCTAGAAATGGAGAAGCTAATGAGTTAGAAAAAGTAGCAAAGAAAAACGGTATGAAAAAGCTTTTAGACGATGGCCTGGATAAAGTCGTTAGAGGGTATACAACAATTGCAGAAGTCTTGAAAGCAACATCTAGTGAATAAATGTGTGGCATAAGGAGGAAATGATGAGTCAGGAAGTGGAAATAGAGTTGCCGCTGCATTCAGCGATGAAAAAAGAAAAAGGCGGACGGGGAATAAATCCTAAGTTGAGACCATTTAAAGAGCAGTTCGATGAGTTGTTACGTGAATCTGTTCGTCAGAAAGTATCTGATATTCATTTAACGGTTGGGCTGCCTCCGATTTTTAGATTGAATGGTGAATTGAATGAAGTAGCTTCCGAAGAAGTTTTAACGAATAAAACAATTTCTATGTATGGACGTGTGATGTGTAATTCAGATCAATGGACCGAATTTAAAGAAAATGGCGAAGTCGATTTAGCTTATGAAGTGAAAAATGCCAGTCGTTTTCGTGTCAATATCTTCAAACAAAAAGGGAATGTTTCGATTGCTTTACGGATCATTGCTACCAAGATCCCAGAATTAAGTTCTTTAGGTGTTCCTTCCGTTTTAAAAAGCATGATCCAAAAAAAACAAGGACTATTCTTAGTGACGGGGCCGACGGGTTCGGGAAAATCAACGACTCTTGCTTCAATGATCGACTATCTGAATCGAACGAAGAAAACCCACATCATCACATTAGAAGATCCGATCGAGTATGTTCACAATCATAATATGAGTGTTATCGATCAACGTGAAGTCGGTGTAGATACAGAGTCATTTTCAAACGGATTGAGAGCCTCCTTACGGCAAGATCCAGATATTATTCTCGTTGGTGAGTTGCGTGATTTTGATACGATCTCGATTGCATTGACAGCTGCTGAAACAGGACACTTGGTTTTAGGCACTCTTCATACGACTAGTGCTGCAGCAACCATTGAACGGATCGTTGACGTATTTTCACCTGAACAGCAGTCACAAATTCGGACACAGCTAGCCGGAGCTTTAGTTGGGATCTTGGCTCAACGACTATTGCCCACACGAGCTAACGATGGTCGGGTAGCGGCAACGGAAATGCTTGTAAATAATAAATCGATCGCTAATTTGATCCGTGGAAATAAAACCCATCAAATCGGTAATATGCTGCAGATCGGTAAAAGTGACGGTATGTATACGATGGAAAGTTGTATCAACCGTTTGGTGTCTGCCGGCAAAGTCGATGTTGATGCTGCTGAAGCGTTACTGGGCGAGGAGGAATAGGCAATGGCGATTTTTTCCTACGAAGCACAATCAATGTCTGGTGGTATCAAAAAAGGACGCTTAAGAGCGGAAAGCTCCTATGAAGCGAGTCAGGTATTAAAGAAAAAAGGTCTGCGCTCTACGATTTTAGTGGAGCAGGAAGAAACCTTTGCGACAAAAGAAATTGAGCTATTTAATCGAGTCAGCGTAAAGTTACTGGCGGAATATTTGCAAAAATTTGCGACGCTGATCGATTGTGGTATTTCGATCACAGCTGCTTGTGAAATGTTAGCTGAGCAAGAACAAAATAAAAACTTGAAAAAGATTTTGCTGCAGATTTGTGAAGACATTCGTGGCGGAGATTCTCTTTCTAATTGTTATAGCAAGCATCCAAATGCCTTTCCTTCTATGCTGATCAGTATTGTACGAGCAGCTGAAATGTCGGGAACTTTAGATGCAACACTCGTTCGGATGAGTACTTATTATGAGAAAAAAGCGAAAGCAAGAGGTGGAGTGATCACGGCGATGATTTATCCAATTATTATGTTGGTCCTTTCCTTATGTGTGGGGATTTTTCTGATCGTAAGTATTGTGCCGATGTTTGTGACTGTTTTTGAAAGCTTGGACGCAGAACTACCGGCAATCACCAAAGTAACGATTGGCTTAAGTAATTTTTTGACAAGTAAAGGCTGGTTGCTACTAGTTATGATCGTATCAGGTTTTGTTGGCTTTAAGCTAGCGATGAGAAACAATGAAATAAAGTTCAAATGGCATAGCTTTCTTTTACGGATGCCGATTTTTGGTGAGCTCGTTCAAAAAAGTAATTTGAATGTGATGTTAAGTACATTATCGACCTTATTAGAAAGTTCCGTTTCTATTTCTAAAGCGTTAGAAATGTCAGCGGATGCGGTGGATAACTTATATATCAAACAGTTGATTTTCAGATGTCAGGCAGAGGTTGAACGAGGCGGCTCGATGAGTGGTGTATTCAGCCAAGATAAAATCATTCCGCCGTTAGTTACGCAAATGACGATTGTCGGAGAATCAACAGGTTCTTTAGAAAGCATGTTGAAAAAGCTGAGTAATATGTTTGAAGAAGAAGTAGAAATGCTGGGAGAACGGATCAAGCTGATCATGGAACCGATCACGATCATCATTATTTGTGTGATCGTTGGATTGATCGTTGCAGCCATCATGTTGCCAATGTTCTCGATGTATGACGCTGTTCAAGGCTAATCAAAGGATTACACATAGATAATACCGGTAATCTATGTTGATCATATAAAAAAACAACCGTACATATGGAATGTACACAGAAAGGGGAAACAAAAATGTTAAAAAATGTAATGAAGGATGAGCGAGGACTTTCGTTAGTAGAGTTACTTGCAGTTGTGGTAATCATGGCGATTATTGCTGGGATTGGTGCAGTAGCGATTTCCAATGTTATTCAAAAAAATAGAGAGGATGCAGGAATTTCAAATGTGCAGTCATTAATGAGTTCAGCTAATTTATATCAAATGTCTGAAACAGGAGACGATGCCATTGGTAAAAAGAGCCCTGCAGTAACAGCGGCTGATCTTGAAACTAAAAACTACATTACTCAGATTGGTTTTTTGAAGACAGGAACTGACGTAACATTCCATACAACTAGCAAAGGTAATATATTGATCACTGTAGCAGCGGATACGCTAACTGCGGGGTCAAAAGGAAGTAAAAAACTTGATCATGTGAACGAAAAAGAAGTTGCTGAGCTGACAAGGGATCAACTTTGGAAAGATGGTCTTACAGGAGCAGAAACAGCAGCACCATAATTCAATAGTAATATATATCAAGCAAAGCCAAAGCTTTGCTTGATATATAAAGGAGAATATTATGAACATTACACCATCCACATACGATTACCTATTCTTTTACATATTCATCTTCATTCTAGGGTCTTGTTTGGGATCTTTTTTTCTACTGATCGGTCAACGGCTTCCGCGAGGAGAAGATATCATCAAAAAACGTTCACACTGTGAGAATTGCGATCATTCGTTGACTTTTTTAGAATTGATCCCCATCTTTTCTTATGTTTTTTTACGAGGGAAATGCCGCCATTGCCATCAGAAAATCGGTGCTGTCTATCTTGGGTTTGAGTTGCTTTCAGGAACCCTATTTTCTCTATCTGCCTTTTTATTGCGGACGACGAATGAGACATTAGTTGCGTGGACCTTACTATCATTATTGCTGATCATTACTGTTACAGATATCACAGCTCAGAAAATACCAAACAAAGTGTTGTTGCCCTTTTTTATTCTTGCCATTATTGAACGAGTATTTCTGCAGCAATTGAATCCTTGGTGGTTTCCGATTGCTGGCTTTGTTGCTGGTTTTGGCTGTTTATATCTGCTTGCTCTTTTAAGTAAAGGCGGGATGGCTGGCGGAGACATTAAATTGTTCGCTGTTCTAGGGATATTCATTGGTCCGATCTATGTCATGATCACTTTGGTTTTAGCGAGTGTATTCGCGTTGATCTACGCAATCGGTGAGATGATCGTTCGAAAAAAATTAAGAAGACATATCCCGTTTGGTCCGTTTATCGCTTTAGGAACGTGGGTTGTCTACTCCTATGCAACGGGACAGCTTCAATATCTCTGGTCAATACTTTTCGGTTAGATTTTTAGAAGTAGGATAAATAGCTTGAAATGGAGGGAAAGATCATTTTAAAAAAAGGGTTAAAAACGATTGTCGGCTTAGATATTAAAAAAAATGTGATCCGTTTTGTAATATTAAAAAGTACAAATCCAGTTGTGATCCATAAAAAAGGAGAGCTGGTTTTAAAAGCTAGTATCTTCAAAAATGGAAAATTTGCGAATAAACACTTGTTATATGAAGGGTTGAAACAGCTATTTAAAGAGCATCATATCAAAAATCCTCATGTGATATTTTCAGCGTTCAATCATGAGCTATTGATTCGTAGTATTCCTGACAATGGGATGCGTAATGAAAAAGAGGTCAAACAATTTTTGTTCCTGGAACTAGGTGAATCAATTTCTGTCCCCTTTGAACAGCCGATCTTTGATCTATTGATATTTGAAAAGCAAAATGCTAGACAAAAAAAGCAAGTGAAAAAGAAGGCTGCTAAAAAGAACACCAAGACGGTAAAACGTGATCGAATGGTCGTTGATGGTGAAATTTATTTTGTTGCAACATCAGAGAAAACATTGACTGAAGTCGGTGACGAGATCCAGCGTGCCGGTGGTATTCCAAGTGCTGTAGATCTAAATTCCGTTGCTTATACTAGAGCAATCAATCGAAATATCAAGTGGACAGATGTTTTACTTTTGATCGAGGTAGATTGTGGTGTGGCAACATTTACTATTTTTGAAAACCATATTCCGATTTATAGTCAATATGAAGAGTACAATAGTGCAAACTGGAAGTATATTGCAAATGACGATGACACTTACCAAGCTGAGTTTAATAAGCAGAAAGAAATCGAGGAACTTGGGGAGTTGGCAGACATCACAAAAAATATTTTGTACTACTACACAAGTACGCTATCCAACGGTAAAAAATTAGACAAAATTTACCTAGTAGGAGAAAATCCGCTTTTATTTAAAAATGTACTTTCTTCTATCGAAAAGAGGGTGGAAATTCCTGTGATCGCAGTCAACACAGAAAAAAGATTTAGCATTCCTTCACCTTATTTATTAGCTGCTGGACTTGCGATGAAAGGAGTTTAAGAAGCGATGAATATTAATCTATTGCCTGATAAATTTTATAAAAATCAAGCAACATTACTGATACTCTTTGTTTTTCTTTTATTGCTCTTAGTTGCTGGAGGTGGGTTGACGACGGTGTATCTCGTTTCTCAACAGCAAGTAAAGACGCTGCAGCAGGCCGCTCAAAGTAAACAGGTAGAAAAAGCGAAGCTGACGGGAATGATCTCTAAGCAAAAGAAGGAACAATCAGAAGAGGTACAGACGTATTTGACAGAACTAAAAGGAGCGCAGGTTCAATTTGCTGAAATGGCCAAACGCTTGGATGAAACTGTTATCAAGTATCAACAAGTGATCGAAAACTATCAAATCATTGTTCCGCTCAATGAAGGTATGGAAGAAGAGGAAGCAGCTCAAGCAAATGTCTTGAAAACAGATGATGGACAAGAAGTGATTCAAATTGATTTATCGATCAAAGGTCAAAAATTAGCGAATATTGGTGCATTGACAGAAGCATTAAATAAAATCGATTGGGTACATCAAGCGATTTTCATTTCTTCGTCTGCTGAGGAAGAGGCATCTCAAGAATATAAATCAGTGATTCAGATTCAAGCCTTGAAGGAAAAGTTACCGGCAATCAAACGTGGAGGAGAGCAGGAATGAAAACAATCATTTTTACTAAAAAGCATATTGTAATCACTATTGTTTTGTTTTTTCTTCTAGCGCTCATGATCATAACTGTTTGGTTTACTGGTATTTCAGCCAAACAAGCTGAAGTAGGTAAGATTCAAAAAGATATTCAGGGGTTGGAAAGTGAAGTTGCCGCACTTAGACAAACTAGTCAAACATTATCCGGCAAGAAAAATCTACTTGATTCAGCTATCGTTAAAGAGCTTCCGCGTTTTTCTAAAGGCATCCAAATTCAAGAATACCTAAGCGGACTCGAACAAAAGGTGGCAAAGAATAAAATTCAGCTGAAACAAATCACCGCAGAAGATACCCTATTGTTTTCTTCATCAAGTGATCCAACGAAAAAGGTTTATTCCAGTAAAATCGTTTTGGATTATAGTGCAGCAGGGAAAAATGAGCTCTTTCAATTTATCCAAGCATTAGAAAATGATCAACGATTCATCAAAGTAACAGACTATAGTTACACATTTGGTTCAGAAGAAGGGGAGCAAAGCACATTTGAATCGACGTTATTGTTTAATTTGTATTATCTGAATGTCGAAGAAGAAAAGGAATGATCTAGAACGTTCAAGGAGGACTCGATCTATGAAAAAAGGAGTAAGAAAAAAGAAACGAATATACGGTATTGGAAGTATCATTTTTCTGATGCTTATTTCTTTTTTAGTGTATCAGGGCTATTGGTTTATTCGAGATTTTGGGAAAAATAAATATCATTTAAAGGTTGAAAAATATATCCAGCCGGAACTAAAAGAGCAAATCGGAGTGCTGCTGGAAGTAGAGATAAAAGAGCCAAAGAAAGAAACGATAGTGCTCAAATCAAAACAGGATCAAGTGATTTCACCAGAATCACTGGAAGGGCTGGATATCGAGGGGCTAAAGATACTCTCAGGAGAAAACGCCGCATCTGATGGTGTAAAGATTGAAATTGAGAAGTCTGATAAAACAAGAACCTTTAAACTGCCGATCCCAATTGCTCAAGATAGCCAAGATACCATTGAAATTTATCGAGAAGGTCGCAAAATAAAATCGACGAAAATCAACTATTCTTTGCCAAAAGAAAAGCAAAAAAAGAGCCGAAATACAGCGTTAGCATCTAGAGATAACCTTTATGCAACAACCGGCGCTGTTGCAAAAACGAATACCAACTATGATATGTTTCACTTGCCGTTAATGACACAGCTTCAAAATTTCAATCCAAGTAAAAAAAAGATCGTCTATAATTATCAAGAGTTGATCGATGCGCTAAAGGACTCTTCGATCGATGATATTGAATTTGGCGCAAATATATCCGGTACTGCTGAACTGCCTAAAATCAATCGGTCATTACGAATCGATGGTAAAAACTTTACGTTTTCTTCTACAGCGACTTCCAATGCTAACAGAACCTTTCGATTGGAACGAACAAAAACACCGCGAACATTTGCTTTCGTGAACATGAAAGTTGACATTCGAAATTCAAGCGGACTGATCCAAAGTGATAACTTACTTTCTAATGATAATGAATGGGTAGTGTTGATTGAAAATGTCTCGAATACTTATCGGGGAGAAATTGGTTCTTTTATCAATATTCCGCGAGCTTCTTTGGTCATGAAAGGTATAGTAAATTGGGTGTCAGGAACAAGAACGGATGATGTGATCAATGCTACAGAGATCTTGATCACAGATGGTGCGAAGGTTGATCTCACAGGTGAACGAACGACGATTCGCCTCTATCCTCAAAATAATAGTATCAACACAACATTTGTCGCTGAAAAAGGGTCAGTTTTAAATATCCACAGCAGAAAGCGTCAGGCGATTTATGCGAATGTAGAAGGTAGTCGTAATCGAGTCTATTTTGAAGCACGAGATCAAGAAACTGTCGTCAATGCAACCTCTAATGGGAATGAAACGGGAGCGATCGGTGCAACGATTTCCTTGTGTGGTGCCTCTAATAATAGCTCTGCTACTACAAAATCACTTACACAAGTAACCGCTGGTGCAAAGATCAATGTTCATAGCTTAGGGCTGACTAACAATAAACAAAGAGCGCAGCCGGCGATGATCAATCAAGTCACAGATAGTAATTTTCATGTAGATGGAGAAGGTTCGGAATTAAATTTGATCTCAGAAGGAGAAGGGAACAACATTGGTGCTGTTCTACGTTTTCGTCTGGTCGGCGGCCAAACGTTTCTAATCAAGAATAAAGGGAAGGTAACGATCGATAAAAGATACGGTGAAGCTTCAGGTGTTCGATTATATGGACAGAATAATCAATTTTTAGTGCAAGCTGGAGGGAATTTGTCGATCAATAATCAAGCAGATAAATCTAGCGGCGGACGTCCGACAAATGGCGGTGATCTAGCAGGGAAACAAGGCGTGCAATTTCCTGTAGATGGAAGTGGAAGAACCTCAGTTTTTGCGATGGAAGGAAAAGGCAGTGAGGTCTATATCAAAGCAGATTTAGGTCCAGCACTATGGACACAATATGGAAATTTACGTTTTTTGATTGGAAAGGAAACGATCTTTAGAGCAGAAGGTACTACGAATAGTCAAACGAGCGGAATCGTTCAATCAGCAGGCACAGCCAGCTTTGAGATCGATCAGCCACGTTTTTATGATTTAAGAAACAATCGGTCAAATGGAGGACAAGTATTTTCCAGCGGCACAAATTCAGGAACTTTTGAAGCAAACAAATCCTATCTTTCAGTGTGGGAAATCAAAAATAATGTTGATTTAGATAAAGACCCAGATGCCTATTGGGCGCCGATCTCCTATAAATTGACCGGCTCACATTTTGAAAGAATCGTGAGTACGGATTATCCTAATGAGTTTAATACATCAACTTATAAAGGAGCGAATCGCTATAGTCGGATGAGCGGGAACGGCTCAGCTCCGACAGTGGATGAACTTAGAGTTCCGACGAATGCAGATAAAACAATCTATGGTCATGTGAGTGTCAAAGTAGGCTATGGGGATGAGATGCGTGATGCTTGGGAAGATGAAGTTTGGGTCACGGTGCAGGTGAAAAGGGACGGAAAGATCCTCTCAGAAGAAGTTTTGTCTACGAAAGGAATCAATAATGATTTGCCAGGTGTCAAGCAATGGGACGAAGACGAAGCTAGAGGCGGTATTTTTGTGTTGGACCGCGATGATTTTTTACGTACAGGAGATACCGTTGAAGTGATCGGTGCCCATCGTGGGAGAAAAAATGAGGTCGGTGAAGCCAGTGAAGAAAAAGAGACGATTTTGGTTAAACCGGTCACAACAGTCGATGTAACTCCACCTCAAAAATTAACAGTTACAAAAGATCCATTAGCAGAAAGTTCGAGCAAAATCACGAACGCAACGAAACAAATCAAAGGCACGATCGAGCTGTATGACGAGCGGGAAGAAAAAATAATGGATGAAATTTATCTTTATCCTAAAATCAATGATCAGTTTGCAAAAGAAAGTATCACAAAAATCACCAGTGAAGGGAAACAAAAAGGTGATTCGATCGTTGACTGGACGATAAATTTACCGGGCTATTTACCAGCTGGAAGCCAAATTGAACTATATGCAAAAGACCGCAGTGACATTGGTGAGCTGCAAGACAAAGACAACCTTTTGACTCATACTAAAGAGCCAAATGATTTGTGGGGGAATGTGATGCCGACAGCACGTGGATATGAAAGCTACAAAGGGTATCATGATGCAGTGAAAACCAGTAAGAAGGACGAGCGCTTTAAGCCGGCGACACTTTTGACTGTGGAAGATATTATTCCGGAAGGTTTGGTTATTTTTCCTGATTCCGTAAAATCAAGCACGAAAGTGAAAGATTCTGTAACCAATCAAGAGATCGATATTACTAGAGTTGGCAGTCGTTTGACTTATACGGGGAAAATTAGAAGTGAAGACAATCTGTCAAATTCTAGAAAGGTTGTTCAGAACGTTTTTGCCCAAATAGTGATACCAGAAGATCTAGCTGAGGAGGAACTAAATTTTACCTTCAAGAAAAAGAAAATCTCAGATTCAGAAGATAAAGCAGTAGAAGTCAGTGCAACGTATGATCCGGTAACTAGAATGCTCACGACGGAGACGGATAAAGTCAATCTATCGATAGAAGACGAAATTCTTTTTTCATTTAGCAGCATCGTGACGAGGATTCCAGAAGGTTCTCCATCCTTTAGCTTATCGGTCAAAGCACAAGGTCGCTCTCCAGAGGAAATTCCTTTTGTGCCGGGAGACTTTATTCCTGAAAATCAGCGTGTATTAGCTGCAGAAGTGGTAATGGTCAGTCCGATGCCGGAAAACACGAAGCCGACAGATCCTGATCCTATTATCGAAGACGGTAATGCCTATGTTCGACTTTCAGTGGTGAACAAACGACTGACAGCCTATTACCGCAATGTCAATAAGATCATCATCAAAATAGATGGGGACAAGTATAAAACATATACCCCACAACTAGCGACTGCAGAAAAATCTATTTTATTGGATATTCCGATCGATCAGCACCGTAGAAATATCACAGCAGAATATTATTACCCTGATCCAAATAATGCAGGGAATGTTGTTAAAAAAATTGCCAGCTGGAATAAAGATAAGTGGAATGATGCAGTAAATGATGCGTTGGATAAGAAAACGGACCAATAAATAAGAGAGAAATAAAAAACAACCTTATCGATCGTTGCCTAAAAGGGAGCTATGATAAGGTTGTTTTATGAATCGGAAACTATAAGACCGTCATTTTGATCAGACGAATGGTATACTAATCAGAAAGAAGGGAGATAGATGAAGGTGAAAAAGGAATTATTAACAACTATCACTGACGATCACATCCCTAAAACTCTTTCACTGACTGACAGAACTGTCTATACTCTTACGCTCAAAATCCAATGTAATAAACAAGTCGATCATGGTTGGGATAGGGATGCACTAAATTGCTATGCAGAATATCTAAAAAAAAGAATAGATGAAAAACCGATAGTATTTGAACACTTACTTGAAGAGAGTGAGAAGCAACTTTTTCTTATTGGGTCTCCTTTATACGAACAATTATTTATTCATAGTAACTTATCTAATAAAGAAAAAGTTCATTTGGTTATAAAACAATTGGGTGGTTTTCTGGATGATAATAATGATTTGGCATTTTCTCTGACAGAGTATGCAGTTGATCCAGATCTAGCGCCAGGCTTTTCTTTTTTAGATATTTTTGCAAAAACTGTTCAAAAAGCGTATCCAAATGGATTGGAAATCAAAGACTCAGATAAAAAGATAGACCGATCAACTATCAAAAAAAATTATCCTGATGAGACCATGCTGCATCAATTTCGCCATCGATTAGACAAACACAACGTGTTATATGTAAAAGAATATCGTCAGAAGCATAATCTACCCACCGATGAAGCAGCAATCAAAATGATTCTAAAGGATGGATGGTTTTACGCAGATCCGCAGTATCACAATCGAGCACTTTTAGATATAGATGTGACAGCAGATGATATTCATAGCGGGCAACGAGTCTTAACAAAAAGAGGATTGCTCAAAAAAATCAGAAAGCGCGGCTTCTATCGAAAAATTTTATCTGCTGATTATCATAGTGAATTTATTATTGATGAAGCAGGAGAGTTGATCAGCCAGTGGACGACGAGAACACAAGAAACAGCTTACCAGCAAATGCCGATCGCCAACGGTGAATCTTTCAATTACGGCGAACGCCCTCGGTATGAACCGACCAAAAGCCATAATCGATTAGATGGTATGCCACCTCATTATTTTGATCCAACTCAGCGGATGCAGATCAAAAAGAATTGGATTTCGCCAAAAGATGACTGGTTTTATCAAGTGATTCGCCGCTTAGCTGAAAAAGGTTGTCGATTTAAGAAAAAAGTAAAGTAATCATTTTAAAGGATATTCCCAAATTTTACTTACGCCAAAAGTAGAGTTTGTGAAGTCCTTTTTCTATTTTTAACTAAAAATAGTCAAACCTTTCCATGTGAAAAGTAAGAAATGTGTAAAAGTTTGTGAAAAAGTTCGACAAACCGTTTCAAAATCATTTCGTTTCCGTTATAATAAACAAGAATATGCGTGCAACTATTCTACTTATATAATAGAAGGATGATGACGATCATAATGCGAAAAATGAAGACGATGGATGGAAATACAGCAGCTGCTTACATATCGTATGCTTTTACAGAACTAGCAGCCATTTACCCGATCACACCTAGTTCAACAATGGCTGAATTAGTTGATCAATGGTCAGCAGAAGGCAAAGAAAATATCTTTGGTCAACCAGTCAAAATTGTTGAAATGCAGTCAGAAGCTGGAGCAGCAGGAGTCGTACACGGCTCATTGAAGACAGGTGCTTTGACAACGACATATACAGCTTCACAAGGCTTATTATTGATGATCCCGAATATGTACAAAATCGCTGGAGAATTACTGCCGTCAGTATTTCATGTTGCCAGTCGAGCTGTAACAACGAATGCATTGAATATTTTTGGCGATCATGGGGATGTGATGGCTGCCCGCCAAACTGGATTTGCCATGTTGTGTGAGAGCAGTGTGCAGGAAGTGATGGATTTATCGGCCGTTGCTCATTTGGCTTCAGTCGAATCAAGCGTACCGTTTATTAATTTTTTCGATGGCTTCAGAACAAGTCATGAAATTCAAAAAATCGAAGTGCTGGAATATGATGAGCTGGCGCCTTTATTAAATCAGGAAAAAGTCAAAGAATTCCGCAGTAGAAGCATGAACCCAAATCATCCTTCTGTCAGCGGAACAAATCAAAATCCAGATATCCATTTCCAACAACGTGAAACGATCAACCGTTACTATGAAGAAATTCCAACGATCGTGAAGCAATATATGGATGAAATCAATACTTTAAGAGGAACAGACTATGATTTAGTCACTTATTATGGTGCAGAAGACGCTGAAGAAGTCATTGTATCGATGGGTTCTGCTGCTCAAGCAATCGAACAGACGATCGATTACTTAGCTAAGCAAGGACGAAAAGTCGGCTTTTTAAATATTCATTTATATCGTCCGTTTCCAGTTGAGAACTTTTTAGAAAAAATGCCCAAAACCGTTAAAGCTATTGCAGTGATGGACCGTACGAAAGAACCAGGTGCTGGCGGAGAACCATTATTATTAGATGTTCAAAGTGCAATGTATGAATCAGAGTTACGTCCAATGATCATCGGGGGACGTTACGGATTAGGGTCAAAAGATGTCTTGCCCAACCAAATCGTCGCGATTTATGACGAGCTTAAAAAAGAAAAGAAAGCAGCAAAATCACGCTTTACGATCGGAATCGTTGATGATGTAACATATACTTCTTTGGATTGTGGTGAAGCACTTGATTTAACGAACCCGAAAACATACCAAGCAAAATTCTGGGGCTTTGGTTCAGACGGTACTGTTGGAGCTAATAAATCTGCAATCAAGATCATCGGTGATCATACTGATAAATATGCACAAGGCTTCTTTTACTACGATTCTAAAAAATCCGGCGGGCTGACCGTCTCTCATTTACGTTTTGGTGAAACGCCGATCCGTTCGACTTACTTGATCGAACATGCTGATTTTGTGGCTTGTCATACAGCGGCTTATTTGCATACGTACGATCTTGTCAAAGGATTGAAAAAAGGCGGTACGTTTTTACTAAATACCGTTTGGAATGATGAACAATTAGAACGCTTTTTACCCAACAAGCTAAAAAAATATCTCGCTGAAAATGGAATCAACTTCTATACAATCAATGCGGTTAAATTAGCGAGTGAAGTAGGTTTAGGCGGTCGCATCAATACAGCGATGGAGACAGCTTTTTTCAAGCTTGCTGACATTATGCCGTTTGACGAAGTGCTGCCGATTTTAAAAGAAGAAGCCCACAAAAGTTATGCTAGAAAATCAATGGCTGTCGTTGAAAAAAATGTGCAGGCGATCGAACGTACAGTAGAACTATTGCATAAAGTTGAAGTACCGGAGGCATGGAAAACAGTAGAAGTGAAACCGAAAGTCCGTAAAGCGAATGTGACGGATTATGTTCATGAAATTGTTGAGCCGATCAATCGTCAAGAAGGAAATGAGCTACCAGTTGGAGCATTTATCAAAAATGATATGACTGATGGCCGGATGCCGCTTGGAACAACGGCTGTTGAAAAACGCGGTATTGCGGTTGAAGTTCCAGAATGGATCAGTGATCGTTGCACAATGTGTAATGAATGTGCATTTGTGTGTCCTCATGCAGCGATTCGTCCATTTTTGGCAGATGATGAAGAGATGGACGAAGCGCCAGAAGGATATATCGTAAGAGAAATGCGCGGTAAAGACGGCTTGAAGTACCGAATCCAAGTTTCAGTAGAGGACTGTACTGGTTGTGGTTTGTGTGTAGATGCTTGCCCTGCTAAAGGAAAAGCTTTGGTTATGAAACCATACGAAGAGCAAAAAGAACAAGCGATGAACTGGGCGTTTTCGATGACCTTGAAACAAAAAGAAAATCCTGCTAAACCAAATACAGTGTTAGGGACTCAATTCAATAAACCATTATTAGAATTTTCAGGTGCTTGTTCAGGCTGTGGTGAAACGCCATACGTAAAATTATTAACACAAATGTTTGGCGACCGGATGATGATCGCAAATGCAACAGGCTGTTCTTCCATTTGGGGCGGTGCAGCTCCTGTGTCACCTTATACGACAAATGATGAAGGACAAGGACCTGCTTGGTCTAACTCTTTATTGGAAGATAATGCGGAATTTGGCTATGGAATGCTATTGGCGAATCAAACACGCCGTGAACATTTAGCCTTGAAGATGACAGAAGCGATGCCTTTTGCTTCTCCTGAATTAAAACTGTTGATGGAAGACTGGATCGAACATATGCATACTGGTGAAGGAACTCAGCAGCGTGCAGCGAAACTTAAAGCAGCATTACTGGATGAAAAAACGAATCAGCCTGCTTTAGAAGCAGTGTATGCGGATCATGATCTATTTGTGAAAAATAGTCAGTGGATGATTGGCGGCGACGGCTGGGCCTATGACATTGGTTACGGCGGGATCGATCATGTATTAGCTAGTGGAGCAGATGTAAATATGTTGGTTTTAGATAATGAGGTATATTCCAATACTGGTGGACAAACCTCAAAAGCCACACCGGCATCTGCGATTGCTAAGTTTTCAGCCAGCGGGAAATACGTTTCTAAAAAAGATTTAGGGATGATGGCGATGACCTACGGCAATGTCTATGTGGCGCAAATCGCATCAGGAGCAAACCAAATGCAGACGATCAAAGCGTTTGAAGAAGCTGAACGCTTCCCTGGACCTTCGATCATCATTGCCTACACACCTTGTATCACTCATGGCTTAGCGGGCGGTATGAGCAAGACTTTACAAGAAGCGAAAGAAGCAGTCAACTCTGGCTATTGGTCACTTTATCGTTATAATCCTGAACTTAGAGAAGCTGGAAAAAATCCAATGACGCTAGATTATAAAAAGCCGAATTTTGCTGAAATGAAAGAATTTATGCGTAAACAAGTTCGTTTCTCTTCTTTAGAATCCACTCAGCCGGAATTTGCTGGTAAGCTATTCGATAAGACAGTAGATGATGCGAAGAATCGGTTTTATAATTATGCGCGAATGGCTGGGCAAGAAGAAAAAATCAGGGCAAAACTAGAAAAGACAGATATAGACGTAGTTGCAGAAAAGGCTCCGCGGGTCAAAAAAGAACGTGTTGTTGATCCGGAAGCGGAAGCTAGACGTGCTGCTAGACGAGCAGAACGGGCAGCAAAACGAACTAAATCAGAAGAATAATCAATGGAGCGAGTGCGGAGCAAAACTAAAAATCAGTTTTGTTTCGCACTCTAAACATAATCGACTTTTTCAACCTCATTGCTGCTATTGGTCAAAAGAAGGAGTGAATAGATGAAACCCTTTCAAGTGATGAACGCGGTGTTTGCTTTCTTTCTTGAAGTGTTGTCAGTTTTTATTTTGGGATACTGGGGATTTACATTTCAAGCAGGAAAAATGGTGCAAGTTTTGTTAGGACTAGCAGCTCCTATTTTGGTTTGTTTGATTTGGAGCAGGTGGTGTGCACCGGGTTCTGACAAACGTTTAGAAGGCGCAGCACTATTTTTGCTGAAAAGTTCTATTTTTATTTTAGTTACGTTTTCTTTAGCTAATGTGACTAATCTTTTAGCTGCCAGTATTTTTGCAGGTTTATCAACAAGTCATTTAGTTGTCAGTGCCTATGTAAAAAAATCTGAGCTAACGAAGGACGTAGTTATTTATTAACGTGTTATTTTACATTTCATTTCATAATTTTTTTCTATCTTTTATTCTCCATTCTGTAACCGAATAAAAGAGTGTGGTATACTAATAAAGAAATCTTCAGAGAGAAGTGAGGTTTATGATGTCTTTTCAACTTAGTCGATTAGTCGATTTAAATTATTGGCAGCAATTGATATCATCTGATTTCTTATCCCGTGATTATATTATCAATATTATTGATATCTTAGTTGTATGGTATCTTGTCTATAAGCTGATTATGCTCGTTCGAGGAACCAAAGCTGTTCAGCTGCTTAAAGGAGTCGCTGTCTTTATAGTCATTCGGATACTAAGTGAGATCATTGGACTACATACATTATCATGGTTGATGAATCAAGTAATCATGTATGGTGTGATTGCTGCTGTCGTTATTTTTCAACCAGAAGTCCGGCGTGGGCTGGAGCATTTAGGTCGAAGTTCTTTTTTTAGAGCAACAAAATCTGAGCAGCAAGAAGACGAGAAGATGATCTTGGCTTTTGACAAAGCGATCCAGTATATGTCAAAACGGAAAATCGGTGCGCTGATCACCGTCGAGCGAAATACAGGATTAGACGAATATATCGAAACAGGGATCGATCTAGATGCAGATATCTCAGGAGAATTGCTGATCAACATTTTTATTCCTAATACACCGTTACATGATGGTGCGGTGATTGTAAAGCAGGGCAAAATTGCTGTTGCAAGTGCCTACTTGCCGTTGTCAGAAAGTAATTTGATCCCTAAAGAATTTGGGACACGTCACAGAGCAGCAGTCGGAATCAGCGAAGTCAGCGATGCGGTAACGATCATCGTGTCAGAAGAAACAGGCGATGTTAGCTTGACGTTGAACAATGATCTGATTCCGCGTTTGACTCAGGAAGAATATCTTAAAATTCTTCGAGCAGAATTAGTACCAGAAGAAGGAAACAAAGATAAAAAGAATCTTTTGCAGCACTTTATCGATGGTGTAACGAAAGGGGCGAAAAAGAAATGAAACGACCCTCTCAAAGCAATTGGTTTTCTGCATTACTTGCATTATTATTTGCATTACTACTATTTTTCAATGCAAATGCGTCAAACAATTCCTCTGTTTTAGTCAATACGAATCAAGTATATGATGAAATGCTCTACAATATTCCCGTTCAGCTGGAATACGATCAAGACAAGTACTTTGTTTCGGGGTATGAAGAAACAGTCAATGTTCATTTAAGCAGTGCCAATAGAATCCAGTTAAACCGTGAATCAAATGAAGATACTCGGAATTTTCAAGTAGTTGCCGATTTGACCAAGACCTCACTCGGAACTTCTGAGATCCAGTTGAGAGTCAAAGGATTGAGCACAGCCGTCACTGCGGAGATCGAGCCTAAAACAATCACTGTGACTGTGGAGAAGAAAGTGACTCAATCATTTGATGTACAGGTACAGTTGCCTGAGTCCATCGAAGCAGAAGGGTATACTGTAGAAAAAACGACGATCAGTCCTAAAAAAGTCGATATTACGACAGGTGAAGAAACGGCAAAAGCAATCGAACGAGTGGTTGCTCCATTATCGAATGTGAAGCAATCTGTTGATACGATCAAACAAACGGTGAATGTTCAGGCTCTCGACAATAAAGGACAAGTATTGAGTATTGAAAATCCAGCGCCGCAGGTCAGAGTAGTGGTTGAATTGTCCTTGCCTTCAAAAGAGGTAGGCTTGTCAGTGGCTCCAACAGGATCACCGCCGTCAGGAGTAGCGAATTATACGTTTAGTCTTTCAAAGTTGAAAGCGGAGATCAGAGGATCTAATTCTGTTTTAGATTCGATCGATGCAATTGAAGTTCCTGTAGATATCAGCAATATAAGATCTTCTACTAAGAAGAAAGTCAAGATACCTACAAGTTCAGAGTATATTGTTTCACCGGAGGAAGTAGAAGTAACGATCAATCCGATTTTTACAGACAGCAGTGTCAGCTATTCGGAAACGAATGGCAGTCAAGGGTCAGCGGGAGGATATCAAAGTCAGCAAGTACCTGACTCTACGCCTTCAAGCGGATCTGTCAGTTCGTCTAGTTCTTCATCATCATCCAGTGAGCCAGTCACAGAAACGACAACGAATGATGCACCAAAAGAAAATGATACTACTGAATCAACATGATAAAAGGATTTGTTTGGGCTTGTATCAAAAGAATAAACAGACCTTTATAGAGTAGAAGGAGAGTTAAGATGGGTAAATATTTTGGAACAGATGGTGTTCGAGGAATTGCAAATAAAGAATTGACACCAGAATTAGCGTTTAAATTGGGCCGCTTTGGCGGATATGTACTTAGTCAGCATGAAGATTCTACACGTCGTCCAAGAGTATTGGTTGGTCGCGATACACGTATTTCCGGACAATTATTGGAACAAGCGTTGATTGCTGGATTGTTGTCAGTAGGAATTGAAGTATTCCAATTAGGCGTCATCTCAACACCAGGTGTTGCTTATCTAACAAGACTGCAAAAAGCATCTGCTGGAGTCATGATTTCTGCTTCTCATAATCCTGCTGAGGATAATGGAATCAAATTCTTTGGTTCAGATGGCTTTAAGTTAGTCGATGATCAAGAGTTGGAAATCGAAGCATTACTTGACGCACAAGAAGATACATTGCCTCGACCTTCTGCAGAAGGTCTGGGTTCGTTAGATGAATTTCCAGAAGGCTTATTGAAATATTCACAATTTCTAGTTCAAACGATTCCGGGCGATTTATCAGGAATCACTGTTTGTATCGATGCTGCCAATGGAGCGACTGCAACTTCAGTTAACCGTTTATTTGCAGATTTAGAAACAGAGTTCTTTACTATGGGGACTAGTCCAAATGGCTTGAATATCAATGATGGTGTTGGCTCAACACATCCCGAAAAATTAGCAGAAATGGTTGTTGAAAAAAATGCGGATGTAGGTTTAGCATTTGATGGTGATGGTGACCGCATTATTGCAGTGGATGAGCTTGGGAATATCATTGATGGAGATAAAATCATGTTTATCTGTGCAAAATATTTGGCAGAAAAAAATCGTTTGAAAAAAGATACGATCGTAACCACTGTGATGAGTAATTTAGGCTTCCGTAAAGCTGTTGAGGCTGCCGGAATGAAAGATGTCATCACACAAGTTGGTGACCGCTATGTTGTAGAAGAAATGCGTAAAAACGACTATAATTTTGGCGGCGAACAATCAGGACATATGATCTTCTTAGATTACAATACAACAGGAGATGGAATGCTTTCTGGTATTCAACTATTGAACGTCATGAAACAAACAGGGAAAAAATTATCTGAACTAGCTGCAGAAGTGACTGTTTATCCACAAAAATTAGTAAATATCCGTGTGACAGATAAACATGGCGCAATGGATGTACCTGCAATCAAAGCAATCGTTGAACAGATGGAACAAGAAATGAATGGTGACGGACGTATTTTAGTTCGACCTTCAGGAACTGAACCACTACTACGTGTGATGGCTGAAGCACCAACACAAGAAAAAGTAGATTATTATGTGGATCAGATCGCTGACGTCGTGAAAGCTGAAATCGGTGTAGAATAGTTAGATAGAAACAATAAAAAAAAAGAGACAAAGTGATAACAACTCAAGTTATTATTTTGTCTTTTTTTATGATTTAAAAGCGAATGATTATTTATATTTCAGGAAGATCGTTCGATAATTTCGTTGACAGATTTGGGATAAAAAGGTAGTATTATTTGAGAATTGATAGACTAGTTAGGTCTATTTTTTCAATGCAACAGTTATTTGTGATTTTAGACATGAAAGGGGTAATGAGATGGGAAAATATTTAGTTTTACAAACAGATTTTGGTCTTGGTGATGGTGCAGTTAGTGCGATGTACGGCGTGGCACATATGGTCAGCGATGAAATCACCATTGAAGATTTGACCCACGAGATTCCCCCATATGATATTTGGGCAGCTTCTTATCGGTTGTATCAAACTGTCAAATACTGGCCGAAAGGAACTGTTTTTGTTTCGGTGGTCGATCCAGGTGTCGGCAGCGCCCGCAGAAGTATCGTTGCGAAAACAAGTTCAGGACATTACATCATCACACCGGATAATGGCTCGTTAACACACATTTTACACTATCAAGGAATCGAAGAAATTCGTGCAATCGATGAAGTAACTAGTCGCTTACCGCACTCAGAAGAAAGTCACACATTTCATGGTAGAGATATCTATGCGTATAACGGTGCGCGTCTTGCTAGTAATGAGATCTCTTTTGAAGAATTAGGCAGTGTTGTTGATACAGCTTCGATCACCACGTTGCCATTGATCGAAGCAACACAAAATGAGCATATATTAGAAGGTAGTATCGATGTACTGGACATTCGTTTTGGGTCACTATGGACGAATATTCCATTAGCATTTCTAAAGGAAGCAGCAATCAGTCATGGAGATCAGCTGCAAGTGACGATCTATCATAAAAAGAAAAAAGTGTATCAAAATATTATGAAATTTGCAAAATCATTTGCAGATGTCAATATCGGGGAACCGTTGGTGTATGTCAACTCATTGGTCAATATCGGAGTAGCTGTTAACCAAGATTCATTTTCGAAGTTATATCATATTGGAACTGGGACAGACTGGACGATCCAATTGAGAAAAGCACCAAAGATTATTTTTGAATAGGAGTGAACAAAATGAAAAAAGATTTTTCAGTAAAAACGATCGTAGCAATTGGTATCGGTTCGGCTGTTTTTGTTATTTTGGGACGTTTTGTAGTGATTCCAACAGGTTTTCCAAATACGAACCTTGAGACTGCCTATCCGTTTTTAGCATTGATTTCAGCTATTTTTGGACCAGTAGCAGGTGGGCTGATCGGATTGATCGGACAC
This sequence comes from Enterococcus sp. 9D6_DIV0238, assembly GCF_002174455.2. NCBI lineage: Bacteria > Bacillati > Bacillota > Bacilli > Lactobacillales > Enterococcaceae > Enterococcus > Candidatus Enterococcus dunnyi. The sequence continues at coordinate 1,094,616 of NZ_CP147246.1, read as the reverse complement.
ACATTGAAGGATTTCACAACTTACGGCAGTGCTTGGTGGAGCTGGATCGTTTGCTCAGGGATCATTGGTGTTATCTATGGTTTTGCAGGAAGAAAGATCGATCTACAGCATGGCGAATTCACGAAAAGAGACATTATTCATTTTAATATATATCAAGTAGTTGGAAATGCTGTAGTTTGGGGATTAATCGCTCCGACATTAGATGTTTTGATCTACAGTGAGCCTGCTAGTAAAGTTTATACACAAGGTGTTATTGCAGTAGTCCTAAATATCATTGCTGTTGGAATTATCGGTACATTGTTGATGGCAGCTTATGCTGCAACCCGAACAAAAAAAGGGAGTTTAACAAAAGATTAGTTATGTAGTAAAATAGAAATGAAGGACAAGAAAAAACGGCTATTTTAGCTAATCGTCTTTTCTTGTCTTTTTTACATAGAAAAAAGGAGCGGCATCCATGAAAAAACCACTGATCACGTTTGATAACTTCAGCTTCCAGTATCATAGCCAAGCTGAACCTACATTACATACTATCGATTTAACAATTTATGAGGGAGAAAAAGTCTTGATCTTAGGGCACAGCGGTAGCGGAAAATCGACATTTGCTCAGTGTATCAACGGCTTGATTCCATACAGCTATGAAGGAGAAATTACTGGAAGTGTGAAGATCAATGAGAAAGAATTGACTCAAACCAGTTTATTTGACTTATCATTTGATGTCGGAACTGTCCTTCAAGATACAGATGGTCAATTTATCGGTTTGACTGTGGGCGAAGATGTGGCTTTTGCACTAGAAAATGATGCAGTCTCGCAAGAAACGATGAAACAAGAAGTCAAGAAATGGACAGAAGTGGTTGAAATCAGTGATTTTTTACATCATCGACCACAGGATTTATCCGGCGGACAAAAGCAGCGGGTATCGATGGCAGGGGTTTTGATCAATGAAGCGCCGATCTTATTATTTGATGAGCCTTTGGCAAATCTTGATCCCAAAGCCGGAAAAGAGACGATTGCATTGATCGATGATCTTCATAAAAAAGTCAAGACCACGGTCGTTATCATTGAGCATCGATTAGAAGATGTCCTATATCGTTCAGTAGATCGTGTGATCGTTTTTGATGATGGACGGATCGTCGCTGATTTGCCGGCAGATGAACTCCTGAAAACGAATATCCTTATAGAAAAAGGAATTCGTGAGCCGCTGTATGTAACAGCAATGAAATATGCTGGTGTAGATCTGACCACTGTCGAACATTTATCAGATAATGAGAAGGTTCAAGCTCCTCAATTAAAAGAACAAATGGAAAATTGGATGAAAGAGCAATCACAGGAATCTGAACAAAAGAAAACAGAACCGCTGTTGACGTTAGAAAATATAACGTATCAATATCAAAAAAATGGCCGTTTAGTGCTAGACGATGTTTCGGTGACGATCAATAAAGGGGAAATGTTTAGTATCGTTGGGAAAAATGGTGCTGGGAAATCCACATTGAGTAAAGCTATTTGCGGTTTTATTACACCTCAAACTGGAAAGATGCATTGGCAGAATGAAGACTTTACGCAATTTTCGATCAAAGAACGGGCGGATAAAATTGGTTTTGTCATGCAAAATCCAAATCAGATGATTTCTAAAAAGATGGTTTTTGAAGAAGTTGCATTAGGCTTAGTATTAAAAGGGCTGCCAGAAGCTGAAATCAATCAGCAGGTTGAAAAAGTTTTAAAAATCTGTGGACTATATTCATTTCGAAAATGGCCGATATCAGCACTTAGCTTTGGTCAGAAAAAACGAGTGACGATCGCATCGATTTTAGTTTTAGAACCAGAAATGATCATTTTAGATGAACCAACAGCAGGGCAAGATTTTAAGCATTATACAGAAATGATGAGCTTCTTGAAAAAGCTGAATCACATGGGCATGACTATCGCAATGATTACGCATGATATGCATCTGATGTTAGAATATACCGAACGTACATTGGTGTTGTCTGATGGGAAGATACTTGCAGATACGACCCCTATCAACGTATTGACAAATGTTCAATTAGTAGAGCAGGCCTCGTTGAAAGAGACGAGTTTGTTTACCTTTGCTAAGCATCTAAAGTTAGCTGATCCATTTTTATTTACCAAAAATTTTATGACATATGATCAGGAGGTCCGTTTTACATGAATGAACATCAAATGCTAGGGTATATTCCTGATGATACAGTGGTTCATAAAATAAACGGTACGGCAAAATTGATTTTCTTGATTTTGTTGTCCGTAGCGTGCATGACAACCTATGATACGCGTTTTTTACTTGGGATGACGGTATTTTCACTCATTTTATTCAAATTTTCGCATATCAAATGGCATCAAATTTCCTTTGTCGTTAAGTTTATTTTCGTTTTTTCATTACTCAATATTATTGCGGTGTATCTATTTTCTCCAGAATATGGTGTTGAGCTTTATGGCTCTAAAACATTGATTTGGCAAGGATTTGGACGCTTTACGATCACGCAGGAGCAATTATTTTATGAGTTCAATTTAGTCTTAAAATATTTTTGTACGATTCCGCTTGTTCTGATTTTTCTTTTGACGACAAATCCGAGTGAATTTGCCTCTAGTTTAAATCGAATCGGAGTTAGTTATAAAATCAGTTACGCAGTTGCCTTAGCGATTCGCTACATTCCAGATATCCAGGAAGATTTTATCAATATTTCATTAGCGCAGCAGGCGCGTGGTTTTGAGATGTCTAAAAAAGGCAAATTGAGCCAACGGTTGAAAGGGACAGCACAAATCGTTTTCCCTTTGATCTTATCCAGTTTAGATCGAATTGAAACCATTAGTACAGCGATGGAATTACGCCGCTTTGGTGAAAAGAAAAAAAGAACTTGGTATGCGCAACAACCGTTTCATTTCGCTGATATTGTTGTAATCGGGTTGGCGCTGATCCTGACAGCTTTAAGTTTTGCTTTATTTAAGGTTAATGGGGGAAGATTTTATAACCCTTTTTAATAAAATTGCTAATGGGAGAAAGGACGTATTTTTTTGTCTAATAAGTTCAAAATGAAAGATTGGTTGTTCATTTATTTTTTTGTTGGGAGCTTTGTTTTTTTAAGTAGTGTTTGTTTAAGCCGTCCAGTGTGGGCACAGGAGAGTAGTTTAGAATTTGTTCAAGAAGAGAGTTTAGATGCTACAGACAGTGCTATTTTTGGCGAGGATGCATTGAGTGCGGATACTCCAGTAGATCAATCTGAAAAATTGAACAAGTGTTTAGAAGTGGCGACTGCAAAGAATCGCTGGCTGTACTTGCCTGAAGGTGAGTATATCATCAATAAAACGATTCCTTTGTACAGCAATGTCAGAATTAGTGGTGACCCTGCTGGTACAACAATCCTCAAAAATGAAACGAATACAGAAGTTGGATTTGAATGTCCGAAAAATCAGTACCCGAATCGACAAAATATAGCTATTACAAATTTATTTTTAGATGATATTTCTATTTATACTCAATTAGTAGACCAACTACGTATCGAAAATAATGTTTTTTATCATCCTTCAAGCAAATTTATGGTCAGTGTCAACAAAACTAATGGTGCTAAAATCAACAACAATATTTTTTTGAGAGATCAAAACCATATTGGAGCCGCAAGAGATTGGGGTCGAACAATCTATATAGGCGGTTATGCGACAGCTAGTCGCTATCAATGGACGGAAAATGTCGAGATCAATAATAATCTATTTGGAGTAAAGTTGAATGAGCTGGATGCAGTAAAAGAATTCAGTCCAAAATCGACGAATCAAACGATTCAACGATTACAAAGTGCCATTCTTAAAAAAGAAGTTGTTTTGGCTAACGAACAATATTTTATCGTTACCGGAATCAATTCATTTAATAATTTGAAGAAGACGGCGATCGAGAATAATTTATTTTACTCGTGCCATGATGACTATGGCTTAGATGTCATAGGACAAGACCACGCCATTTATTTAAGAGGAGCACAAGATATTTACTTTGCAAATAACCATTTGAGAGGCTGGCATAATGGTCCCGCTGGAGGAATCAAATTTAAGTCTGGTCGAAACATTACGATCGTCAATAATTATTTAAGAAATACAGGAATGATTTTTTACGCAACAGCAGAATATGGGTTAGGAGAAACTATTTCTGATGGAAAGATCTCTGAGCTTTCTCATATTTTTGTAGCAAATAATATTTTTGACTGGAAAAAATGGGACGGTTATTACTCATATGGTGTAGAGTATCATAGTGAAAATGTAGCAGATCCGCTTATGCATGATTTGGTTTTCATCGATAATGCTTATATTCATTTTAATAATATCCCAGCTAATCGTCGAATCGGCTTCACAAAAGTTATGGGTGATGGTTTTCCAGCGGAAAGTACCTATATCCGAAACACACGAGATGACACTGAGGATCAAGTGTTAGGTGTCCAATACTGGACACCAGAAGATTATGAAAAGATGCCATCGGATTGGCGGGAAATGACGACAGCTGAGGCCTATGATTATTATTTAAGAAAACAATCTGTTCCGATACCGATCCAAGATATTTTGACCGTTGGGACCAGTGAATAAATCATAATTTTGTATATGATTGGTATACATAGATTCCTTTTTCGTAAAGGTTTTTATGTATACCAATTTTCTTTTTATAATTAAAAGTTGACAGGGACATTAGTTTAGATATATTATTAATGCAGTTTCTATTGGAATATATTTAAGGAGGATAGTTAGACCAATATAGGAATAGCGCCAGGCCTGTTGTTTCAGGTGACGAGGAGAGAGCTTATCGAAACATTCGGCGGATAGCTCTAGGGGCTGCACTCTACAAGCTGGAAATAAAAAATAATTGCAAAATTATAACAAAGATTCAGCTAAGCAGAATAGAAACATATAATGATCGATCAAAAATAGTCTAATCATCACAGAAAATGAGACAAACAGGAACTCATTGATGTCCTATCGACTGTTTTTTGATCATGACCTAAGACAAATGAGAAAGTAGGAAATAGACATTATGTGTGGAATTGTGGGAATTGTCGGAAAAGAAAATGCAACGGATATTTTAGTTCAAGGACTAGAGAAGTTAGAATATAGAGGATATGATTCAGCTGGGATTTTTGTCACAGGAGTAAATGAGCAGGATCACCTAGTGAAATCACTTGGTCGAATCGCTGATCTTCGTGCTCGAATCGGCCAGGAAGTTCAAGGCACCGTTGGAATCGGTCATACGCGCTGGGCGACTCATGGTAAGCCAAGTGAGCGGAATGCTCATCCTCATACAGCTGGGGATCATCAATTTATTTTGGTGCATAATGGTGTGATCGAAAATTTTGAAGAAATCAAACAGGAATTTCTTCAAGGAGAACAACTAGCTGGTGAAACAGACACAGAAATCGTTGTCCATTTAATCGCTCATTTTTCGAAAGAAGCGCCAAATACAAAAGAAGCGTTTAAAAAAGCATTGGCTGTTATTAAAGGCTCTTATGCTTTTGCGTTGATCAACAAAAATGATCCAGAGACGATTTATGTCGCAAAGAATAAAAGCCCGCTATTGATCGGTTTAGGAGAAGAATTCAATGTAATCTGCAGTGATGCTATGGCGATGCTTAGTCAAACCAATCGCTTTGTAGAAATCGCTGATGGCGAGTTAGTCACGGTCAAAGCAGATAAAATCGAGATCGAAGATGAAACAGGAACGATCGTTTGTCGTGATTCTTATGAAGCTCAACTGGATTTAAGTGATATTGAAAAAGGAACCTATCCTTATTACATGCTAAAAGAAATCGATGATCAACCGGCTGTTATGCGCAGGATCATTCTGGAGTATACTGATCAAGTTGGCAGAACAACGATCGATCAAACGATCATTGAAAAAATCACAGAAAGCGACCGTGTCTATGTCGTTGCTTGCGGGACTAGTTATCATGCTGGTTGGGTCGGGAAAACGATCATTGAAAAGGTTGCGGGCATCCCAGTAGAAGTTCATTTGTCGAGCGAATTTAGTTATAATATGCCATTGCTTTCAGACAATCCGTTCTTTATCTTTTTAAGTCAAAGTGGGGAAACAGCTGATAGTCGGCAAGTATTGGTTCAAATCAATGATTTAGGTTTTCCATCCTTAACACTCACAAATGTTCCAGGGTCTACGCTGTCTAGGGAGGCTATGTATACCTTACTGCTGCATGCAGGTCCTGAGATCGCTGTTGCATCTACTAAAGCTTATACAGCTCAAATCGCAGTTTTAGCGGTACTAGCTAAAGCGATCGGCGATAAGAAAGCAAGTCCTGTTTCAAAAGCTTTTGATGTTGCGCATGAGCTAAGTGTGATTGCGTCCGTGATGGAAACGATCATCGATGATAAAATTACGATCAGCCAGTTAGTAGAAGACTATTTAGCTGTTACAAGAAATGCTTTTTATATTGGTCGCGGTACGGACTATTATGTTTCAATGGAAGCGGCACTAAAATTAAAAGAAATTTCTTATATTCAGGCAGAAGGCTTTGCTGCGGGTGAATTAAAGCATGGGACGATCGCATTGATCGAAGAAGGAACGCCAGTTTTTGGTGTGATTACAGACGAGAAAACAGCTGCTCATACAAGAGGGAATTTGAAAGAAGTCGAAAGCCGCGGAGCACACAATTTTGTGATTTCTTTAGCTTCGTTAGCTAAGGAGACAGATCAAGTGATTTTACCGGATGTCCATCCATTACTGACTTCTTTAGTCAGCATTGTTCCGACACAATTGATTGCCTATTTTGCTACGTTACAAAGAGGATATGATGTTGATAAACCGCGTAATTTAGCAAAGAGCGTAACTGTGGAATAAAAGGGCTGAGACAAAAACGTTTAGCTCTGAAAAATAAGAAGAAACCAACTTTTGACCATCGCTTATTAAGAAGTAGAGGTTGAGACAGAAGTGTTTAATCACGAGAAATAAGAAAGAATTCACGAAAATTGTTTTCCAAATTTTTGTGAATTCTTTCTTATTTTCTAAGGAATTGCTTCTGTTCTCACTGTTTATCCGAATTACAGGTGTCAGGGATTTGACTCGCAGAGTTTTGCCTCAACGACTTTATTTTAATGGAATCTTTAAATAAAATGTTGTTCCTGCTTCTGTTGTGCTGTGAACACTTAGTTTAAATTGATGACGGTCCGCGATTTCTTTGGCGATAGCTAAACCTAACCCAGTTCCATCAAACTGCTGCTTCGATTGCGAACGATGAAAACGGGTGAAAATCTGTTCCTGTTCTTTTTGAGAAATCACTGGGTCAAAATTATGGATACTAAGCATCAATGAATCTTTTTTGCGTTCGGTGTCGACGGTGATCGTTGTTTGAGCAGGTGCAAACTTAAGAGCGTTTTCTATTAAAATGATCAAGAGCTGGCGAATACGGCCATAGTCTCCTTGAATGATCACGGGTCGATCTAAGATTGTTTTAAGTGTCAAGGTTTGTTCTTTCTCAGCCGCTTTCATTCGTAGGCTGCGTAAGCTGTCTGATAATACATCATTGATCGGTACAGCTTCCATCGTGATCGAGAATTCAGGATTTTCTAAACGGGACAACTCGAGTAAATCGTTGATCAATCGCTCTAAGACAATAGCTTCGTTCAATAATTGCTGATGATACTCGTTTACTTTTTCTGGCTGTGTGACAAGACCATCGGCTAATGATTCAAGTGAGCCGCGAATAACGGTTACAGGTGTGCGTAATTCATGTGAAACAGTAGATAAAAAATCTTTTTGAGCCTGCTCCCTGTTTTCCCGCTGATTTTTAGCAGTTAAGAGGCGTTCTCGTAAGATGTTCAATTTTTCTCCAAGCTGACCGATTTCATCTTTTTCTGAGATTATCAATGGCTTTTGATATGTTTCGATCACTAACTCATCTGTAAAAGCACTCATTTTGTTGATCGGTGCGATGAATTTTTTTGAAAGGATGACAGAAAGCAAGAGACCGATGATCCATGCGATCAAGATACTGGCCAAAAGCAGCATATAGCCTTTTCTTTCTTCTTTATGCACGCTTGATACAGCGGAGTGGAGTAGGACAACGGCCAGCACATTCCCGTTTGTATCTTTGATTGGTTCGCCCACTGTTACAGTTGGTTCTCCAATAAAATTACTAAAAGCATTACTAGTTGCTGTTTTTCCTGCATAGACCTGCTGAATGACTTTTTGTGCATCTTCAGGTAGCGCACTGTATTCTTTTTGATGCATCCCATGCCCCACTGTGATCGTTTGGGCATGTTCATCTACGATCCAAAGATCATCCATGGCCAATTGATCCATGAATTTGATAAAAGAAGCGTAATGCATATCCATTTTCATGGAAGAACCAGATCCCATCATCCCGTGCATAGATGAATTATTGTCATTCTCTACAGAGACTTGCTCAGAAAAATAGTCACTTAAATTGTCTGCGATCACCGCAGCACGGCGAGTCATTTCTTCTGTATGGATCGTAATGGTCTGCTTTGAGAACAAGAAACGAAAGGCAAAACCGATCACAAGAGAAAACAGTAGTAGTGTCAACGAGAAATATAGAATAAGCTTTTTTGTTAGTTTATTTTTCATTTTTTCCCTCGAATTTATAGCCTTGGCCCCAAACTGTTGCAATTTCCCACTGTGGATGGGGCACTTCATCCAGTTTTGCTCTCAAACGTTTGATATGTGTATCGACTGTTCTAGCGTCACCATAATAATCGATGCCCCAAAGGCTATCTAATAAGTTATCCCGTGAGAAAACTTTTTCCCGGTGAGATAAAAGCAGCCAGAGCAGTTCTAATTCTCTTTTGGTCAATAGAATTTCCTTTTGCTCAATAGTGACTTTCTTTTCCTCTAGATAAAGAGCGAGGTTATCATAGGTCAAATAGGCCATCGATTGTTGGTTTTCTTCTGTTCGTTCGATACGTCGTAAAATTGCTCGTATCCTAGCCATGACTTCACTTGGAGAAAATGGTTTGACGATGTAATCATCCGCACCGATATCCAACCCCATGATACGGTGATAGTCCTCTCCTTTGGCAGTGATCATGATGATCGGGACATTAGACGTTTCACGGATTTTTTTACAGACCTCAAATCCATCGAGAACTGGAAGCATCACGTCCAGTAAAATCAGCTCGATCGTATGTTTATAAAAGGCATTTAGTGCTTCTTGTCCATTAGAAACTATCACCGGCGTGAACCCCTCTTTTAAAACATATTCTTTTAACACTTCAGTGATTTGCTGATGATCATCTACGATCAAAATTTTTTTCATAATGTTTCCTCCTGCTTCTTCTTTCTATTATAGTCAATAATCAAGGAATTAGGGGAATTTTTTTCGACACATATTCGACACAATTACTAGTTAGACTGAATAAAAATAGGAGGGATCAAACAATGAAAAAAAGCAGTCTATTATTATTGGGCATGGTGATTTTGGGGACGTTTAATTTTGCAACGACAGTTGAAGCGATTGGACGTTTTGATGAGGACGCTATGTATTCAAATGAGATGAGAGAAAGACATATGTGGGATCAAGAAAATAAAGAGCAAGGAAAGCAGCGAAATACTGAAGGCTCCCATTGGGAAAGGAGTGAGCGAAGAAATCAAATGAGGCAAAAAGCGCATCGATATTCAACTCACCCTTGCTGGTCAGCTGAATAAAAAAAAGATTCCCCCAACGAGATCGATGGAGGGAACACAAATCAAATTACACACAACCATAAAATAGCATACTTTCTCATAATTCTCAAGAATTTAGCATTTCGTATAAAAAAATGAGAGGAAAAGCTCGGCGATTGTGTCTTTTATTATTTAAATTAGATTTTTTTGGAAAAACATATAAAAAAGTGCTTAGTATGAATTTGAGCCCCCAAAATTAGATTTCTCAGATCTAATTTTAGGGGCTCACTTCAATGATCGAGCAGCTAATTATAATACTCGAACAGCAAAATCTGGTGAATAAGAAGCAACGGTTGCGATCTGAACCACATCACCGGGAACCGGTGCATGAATATAGGAACCGTCTCCTGTTGAAATACCAACATGATAAGTTCCGCCGTGACTACCCCAAAAAACTAAGTCTCCTGCTTGGGCTTCAGAAACAGCGATCGTAGTACCTGCTGTTTCTTGGTCAACAGTTGTTCGGCCTAAAGCGTGACCGATTGAAGCAAAGGCAACTTGGACTAGACCAGAACAATCAAATGCATCAGGGCCAGCAGCACCATAAACATATGGTTTACCTAAATGTGTTTTAGCTGCTGCTATGACTGCTGATCGTGTATCGGTTTGCTTACTTTGTTCGGCTTGTTGTTGTTTTGCCTGCTCGATTTTTTTAGAGAGCTGTTTTTCCTGATCAGCTAGATCTGATTGTTCTTCAGTAAGCTCTCTGATCTCTGTTTGCAATTCTTTTTGTTGCTGGTTTAATTCAGCTAGACGTTCTTTTTTTTCATCTAATGGATCATTAGTCTCTTCTTTGGGAGCTGTCACAGAAGCAAAATCCAATGTCAAAGCATCAGTAGTTTTTGCTGTTGCAGATTCAGTAACTGATCCAATTGTTTGGATATCTTGCAATTGTTTAATAGCTGTTTGTGTTTTTTGGATTTTCATTCCTATGTACGATAATTGATCCGCCGCTTCAGTTTTTTGTTCTACAGATTTTAGCTTTACTGCTTTTAATTGTGTCAATTTTTGTGAGGATTCACTAATAAGCTTTTCAGCGGCAGCTTTGTTTTGGTCAGGGGTTTCTGCCTGTGCTTGATCACTAAGAAATAAGCTAGTAGATAGTGCTATGCCTGCAATGAATAATTTGGTCAAGGTAGTGGTTTTTTTCAAAAAAATTCTCCTTTAGCATGATGTTTTCGTATGTAGTTGATGACTCGCCTAATCAAAGGCCACTAGTATTTAAACACACTCTAGAAAAATAGTCTGTAAAAGGGAGGTTAAATGTTTGTTGCTTTTTTTACAAAAAATGCACTTTTATTGCACTTTTTTTCTTTTATGTAATGTAACCGCTCTAAGATGTCAAAAACAAATCTGCTTAAATCATTTGATGGTAGACTGTCACAAAAACAATCAAAGATGGCTGCTTGGTAGTCCGTTTTAGTGGTTCGTTTTTCCTTACTATCTTTTTTCTTTAAATTGATTTAAAATAGTTTAGAAAGAAAAAAGGGTCAAAGCAGGATGAAATGGAGGGATGAGGATGAAAAAAGAAACAGTATTTGATGTTACACATCAGTCGATCCTAGAAACGGCAAAAGAGCTTTTTTTAACGAACGGATACAAAAATACATCCACTCGTGATATTGCTAAAGCTGCGAATATCACACAACCTGCTCTTTACTACCACTTCTCAACCAAGGAGCTTCTGTTTGTTGAGATCAACAAGCAGATCGGCAGCCAGCTAAAAACAGCGATCGAACAAATCATTCAAAAGAATGATTCACTTGAAAATCAATTGATCGATTGCACTAACGCATTGTTGAATGTATACCATCGAGATATTTTTTCTTTTATCCATCAAAGCGCTGCAGAGATGGAGCCGGAGAACAAACAGCAATTGTTTCATATTTTGAATGAGTATTATTTAGAACCACTTCAAAAAGTTTTTGAAACAAGTAAAGAAACGTTGAATAGTCATGTTTCTGCTCAAAAGGCAGCCCAATTTTATCTGATGAGCTTATCGTTATTATTTTCAACAGTCCATCAACTGAGAACAGAGAATGAACGCTCAGAGCAAATCACTGAATTGATGCAGATGGTCTTGCATGGAGTTGTTGCGTAAGGAATAGTATTTTTTTATCATGTGATAAAAAAGTTGTGCTATTCCTTTTTTTATGATAATATTTTTATCAACCGATAAAAAATTGGTTTGTTTTTTTAATTAATTTTTTATCAAGTGATAAAAAAAGAGGTGGATCGGATGTTTTTAGGATTAGAAGAAATGAAGTATTTCAAATTACGTTACACATTGGTTGTCGGAGTCATTGTGCTGGTAGCCTATGTCGCTTTTATGCTATCCGGATTAGCGAATGGATTGGCTCAAGGCGTTAGAAAAGGTGTAGATAATTGGGGAGCTACAAGTATCATTTTATCGGACGATGCAAATAAAAGTTTAAATGCATCCAGTTTAGTAATCGCTGATCTTGACCAGGTAGATGCAAAAATCAAAGAGCCTTTAGGGCAATATGCTGGAGCGTTGAATAAGACAGGGCAAAATAAAGAAGCAGACAAAATCAATATTTCTCTTTTTGGCGTGACTGAGAAAAGTGCGATCAAGCCAGAATTGACTGAAGGCCGCTATTTTGATAAGACTGGGGAAATCATTGTTCCACAAAATTTAGTAGATAAGGGTATCCACTTAGGCGATACCGTAAAAATAGGAAAACTGGACAAACCATTAAAAGTTGTAGGAATAACAAAACAAAATACCTTTAGTATTGTTCCATTGATCTATACATCGATCGATCAATGGCAAGAAATCAAATTTGGCAGAATCATCGAGGGAGATCAGACACCGATCAATGGCATTGTCGTAAAATCAACGCCTACGAGTAAAATCGAGTTACACGCAAGTGATGATCATTTGGCAAAATATAAAATGGAAGATTTTATTGAAAAATTGCCTGGTTATAGTGAACAGAATTTGACTTTGAACGCAATGATCTATTTTCTGTTTGTCATTACTGCAGCCATTATTGGTATTTTTATTTATGTGATGACTCTTCAAAAAACGAGTTTGTTCGGTGTGATGAAAGCACAAGGGATTTCTAATGGTTATATTATTCAATCGATCATTGCTCAAACGTTTATTTTGGGTGTGATCGGCGTAGCAATTGGTGTGATCTTGACGCTATTGACCAATTTGATATTACCTGCAGCAATGCCATTTGAATTAGATACGATGAACTTGCTCATATACAGTGTAGTATTAGTAATTGTCGCTGTGTTTGGCGGCGTCTTTTCGATTCGAACCGTTACGAAAGTTGATCCGATGAAGGCGATAGGAGGATAAAAAAATGGCTGATATTTTAGTGATGAATGATATTAGAAAAACCTTTGGAAAAGGTCATGCTGCAGTAGAAGCATTAAAAGGAGTCAATCTGAATGTTGAGGCAGGGGAATTTGTTAGCATTATTGGACCTTCAGGTTCTGGTAAAAGCACCTTTTTAACGATTGCCGGCGGATTGCAAACACCAAGTACCGGAACCATTCAAATCAATGGCAAAGATTTTACCCATTTAAATGAAAAGAAACGTTCTAGATTGCGCTTTGAAGAGATCGGTTTTATTTTACAAGCATCCAATTTGATTCCATTTTTGACTGTGGAAAAGCAATTTACGCTGGTAGATAAAATTGAAAAGAAAAAGCCTGAAAAAGCTCGTGTCGAAGAGTTATTGGCCTCACTGGACATTGCAGATCTGATGAAAAAATTTCCTAGAGATTTATCCGGCGGGGAACGGCAACGTGTTGCGATCGCCAGAGCACTGTTCAATGAGCCTAGTTTGATTTTAGCTGATGAACCAACTGCAAGTTTGGATACAGAACATGCGTATGAAGTTGTTAAACTTCTAGCGAAAGAAGCACATGAGAAAAAGAAAGCCACGATCATGGTGACTCATGATCCAAGGATGATCGAATGGAGCGACAATGTTTACCGAATTGAAGATGGTGAACTGACAAAAGAATAAGGATTGTTTAAAAGAAGGAAGTAAACGAAATGTTTATTTTCCTTCTTTTTAATTTTAAGTATAATAAAACTTGTTTTTAGGTTATGATGGGGGAGAGAAGTAAAACAGGAGTTGTTTGGAAAAATAGTCAATCAAAAGTTGAAAGCGAGGTAAAATAATGGATAATAGAGTTGAAGTAATGACATTTTCACAGTTGAAAAAACTGGTGGAAGAGCTAGAATCAAATAAAACGGTCACTGATGATACGAAGGTATTTATCGATACGGGCTGGGATAGTGTACAAGAGGTTGAGCCGAATGCACTTCATGTGGAAGAGGTCGTAGAATTCAAAGTTCAGGATGAATTGACAAAGGAATTTTATGTGGGCTATTCTTTGCTTGAAAAAGCTGAACGAATGAATGCTGAAGGAACGGCAGAAACAGCGATCATCATCCGAAATCTATATTAAAATCACCGTTTTTTTCATGTATAAATGTCTTAGAGTACGATATTTGGTTTTAAATGTACATGGTATTTATTTTTTGATATTATTTAGGCATAAAGAAATAGCTACATGAAGAATGAGCACTAGGAAGGTGGTGTTATTTTTGTCGAATAAAATTCCATTTCCAAAAAATTATGAACGATATATTGAGATGGGGCAAGAAGCACTCCAACTCGGAAATAAAGAAGCAGCACTCTCTTATTTTGAAAAAGCATATGCAATTAAACAGGATTTCCCTTTGAATCTGGTTTTGGCAAATACGTATTTGGACACAGAGAACTATGAGAAAGCCTTGTATGTGGTTTCGGAAATGCGTGAGTCCTATTTTGAATATCTGGACTATCTAGAGATCTATATTCATGTGCTGACGAAGAATCAGCTATTCCTTCAAGCGCATAGTATCATCAATGAGCGGATTTTGATGGAACAAAGCGGTGAGATGAGAAAACTTATTTCTCTGAAAAAGAAGGTTAAGCATGTTGAGTTGAAGTATCAGCAATTTGAATCCGTAAAGATCTCGGAAGTAAAAAAAGAACTAAATCAGTTGAATTTATATGATTATTATGAGCAGTTGTCTGTAATCAAAAAATCACTGAATTTACCTCAGGATGATTTTATTAGGCTTGGGAAAAACTTATTACTTGATGGACGGGTACATATTTTAGTTCGGTCATGGATTTTAGAGGAACTTGTCAAACTGCATGTCAAAGAAGAAGTAAAATTTTTGTGGAGAGATGATCAAACTTATACAGTTATTCCTGCAACGGTAGGAACGCCACTGGATTGTGCAGCATATCAGAGAATCTTGCTCTTTTTAGAAAAAGAATTGATCAATGTTGCTCCAATTTTACTAGTAGATATCACTGAAGAAATTCGTTTGCACTTTACATTATTATACCCGCTGGCAGATCAAATCATCAAAAATCCCAGATTGTGGGCGATAAGCTATATCATCTCTTACAATCAATCGATGGGTCAAAAATATCACATAGAAGAAAAAGAAGAAATCAAAAAGATTCAAAAAATACAACATGAAATTCGTTTAGATCTAGAAACGATGGTTCAGTGATAAAATATCGAGGTCGGACACTTCTGCTTCCACCTTTTATTCATTTTTTAAAGGACTGGGTCGTAACTCGTAGAGTTATGTCCCAGCCCTTTTTTGGTAAAAAGCACCTATTTTTTTGAAGTTAATTTTAAGTAGATCAGTAATAAAAATGAAAGAAGAAAGTGGAAAAAAATTCCACCTTGAATAAAGGTAATCACTAAATACACTGATTCTGTATCAAAAATGGTGCTTTGAGTAAAATAACGCTGAATAATAAATTCTGTGAACACTAAAAAAAGAGAAAGAACGAATAACCGTGTGTGAAGCCTCCCCAATATAACCCCTACCCTAACAAATATATTTTGAAGATTTATCATAACATAAAAATAAACGGACGTTTTATCAAATTTTGGCTATATTCATCAGAAATATGAGAAAAAAATGGGAAAAATAGTGTAGAATTATTTATAGGGGATAAAAAAAACATCATCTTCATGATGATGCTTAGGTACAGTCATATTCTAAAAGATGAAAAGAAGAGACGCCATCTAAGAATAAACTGTGCTATAATGCTATTTGTAGCAGAAAATCTTGGTTGAGCAGACGCGCCCTGAGGGAATCGAACCCCCGTCTCAAGAACCGGAATCTTACGTGATATCCACTACACTAAGGGCGCAAGCACGAGTATTAGTTTAGCTGATATTTTAATAAATTACAAGGGGGATGACGAAATTAATGAAATTTGAACAGCATTTGTCCCAACAGCAAAAGCAAGTCCAAAAACTTGCTATGACCCAACAATTGCAGCAGTCGATCCAAATCCTACAGTATAACTCAGAAGAACTCAACGCTTATATAGAAACCAAGTCTCTGGAAAATCCATTGATCGATTTACAAGCGAATACTAGCCATAGTGATTTTACGAACTCTGGCAGTCGAACTTATACAAATGAAGAGTATAATTACTTAAATCAAATTCCTGACGATCAAACCTCTCTTTTTGAATTCCTGATCGATCAGATTCATTTGAATTATCGAGATACTTATTTGAGAACGTTAGTATTGTTTTTAGTGGAATTTATTGACTTAAATGGTTATTTGACCATTGATTTAGAGGAAGCAGCACGACAAACGGGAGCTACTGCTATTGAGATGTTGGATGCCTTGACCTTGATTCAGCAATTAGACCCAGCAGGCGTTGGTGCACGAAATTTGCAAGAATGTTTGATGCTGCAAATTGAACGGGATGATGCAGCGCCATCTTTAGCATACATTGTGATCGAAGAGGAGTTCGATCAACTAGCTAATCGTAAATGGCCGTCGATCGCTAAAAAATTTAAGGTCGATTTGTCTGATATTCAGAAAATTTTCGATTATATCCAAACCTTGACACCATCACCCGGTAGTATTTTTGAATCAACCTCTGGAATTTATATTCGACCTGACTTGACGATTAGAACCAAGGACAGACAGATAACGGTACTTTCTAATAAAAAGGGAGCACCTAAACTGCAGTTTCAACAGGCATATTTTGAACGCATGCAGGCAGTCGAAGATAAAGAAGTCCAGGCATACATTCAAGAAAAGAAAAATGAATTTGAATGGCTTGAAAAAACAATTATTCAACGGGGAGATACGATTTTAAGAGTAGGAAAAGAAATTGTCGAACGTCAGCAGGCTTTCTTTTTCAATGAAGATCGCCCGTTGGTGCCAATGACGCTCAGAGAAATCGCAGAGACTCTTGATATTCATGAATCAACGGTCAGCCGTGCAGTAAATGGAAAATATCTGGAAACCTCTTTTGGTGTTTTTGAATTACGTTCCTTTTTTTCTCATGGTCTGGCCAATGAAAGCACTGGAGAAGAGACGTCAACGAGCAGTGTAAAAAGGCAATTACAGCGTCTTGTAGATAATGAAAATAAAGCAAAACCACTGTCAGATCAAAAGATCGTCGACTTGTTAAAAGAGCAGGACATTGACATATCGCGAAGAACAGTGACTAAATACCGCGAAGCACTGGGTATTCCTGCCTCCTCTAAGAGAAAAAGGTATGATAAATAGAAGAGGCTTAGACAAAAGCATTTAACTGTGAAAAATAAGTCCTTCAATCCTTAGTATCTTTGATACTGAGAGATTTGCTAGCTGATTAGATCGGAACAAAATGAAGTAGGTACTGTGCAATACTGTTTATCTGCGACGTGTTTTTGACGAGAAAGCATCAGCACATTCGTCGTTGTGTTTTACAGCAATAAGAAGGAGCTGCTTTTGTATCGCCATTTATTAAAAATTAAAGGGACTGGAACATAACTCTGCGAGTTACGATCCAGTCCCTTTTTAAAACGAATAAACGGTGGAAGTAGAGGTAAAGCCCTCTTATTTCTCAGAGGTGAATCCTTACGTTCCATCCTCTTTTTTATTTAGGAATCATGGTTTCCAAATCAAATGCTCTGAAGGGAGCCCTTCTTCAATTCCCAGCCAAACAGAGTCAAAATGATGTTTTTGGAGCAGGTGTTTTGATGCACCATTATTTGGATCGATAATAGCATAAACCGTAGCTTTAGAAAGTCTGTCTGAATGCGTGATTTTGGTAAGTAAATCGGTAATGATCTGGTGCGCATAGCCCATTCCCCAATACTCAGGCAGAAGCATATAGCCGATTTCGATTTTCTTTTCTTTATCCCAAGATAATTTAGCAAAACCGATATAAGTGGATCGATCATAGACTTTATAATAGCCAGTGTGATCACTGTGCGCAGCGTTGTAATCAAGGATTTTTTGAAAATTTTCTGCGGCTTCATTATCTGTCTCGGCTTTTTCTGTGATATATCGCATCACACGAATATCTTGACAAAGCTGTTTGTATAATTGTAGATCACTTGTTTCATAAAAACTGAGTGTGAGGTCCTTTTCCATAGATTACAGCCTCCCATAATATAGAAATAAAAAAAGTAGTCACTCTAAAAAAAGAGTACTACTTATTAAAAAAGCCACCTGCCGGGCTTGAACCGGCGACCCCCACCTTACCATGGTGGTGCTCTACCAGCTGAGCTAAGGCGGCAATATTACTGGAATACAGATAACAGATTACCGTAGATTAGAATGTTTGTCAATACGTTTATCCTTGGTAGATAAATGTATAAATTTGTTGAAATGTAAAATAATAAAAAATGAATGGCTATTTTAAATTATTTATTGACACTAGTTCGTTCGTATTGATAAACTAAAATAAGGAGGGGAAAATAAATATGTTTATTGTTTGGGGTAGTAGAGGATTCGAAAAAGATTTAGGGGACACTGTCATTCAATGTGACTGTGGTCATTGTAACAACGAGGTAATTATGCAGGGAAAACAAATAGGACGAAAATTTACATTGTTTTGGATTCCACTTTTTACAACATCATCAAGTCATTACCTGTTATGTCCCATATGTGGATACGGTAAAGAAATGGCTCCAGATGTTTTGAAACAATACTTAATTAGTTCCACTGAAACAATTGCTGAGTAAATAAAAAAAGTATTTGACAGCTCAGATTTTTTCAAGTAGAATACGATGTAACAAAAAGAAAATAGACAGTCCGTTGAAGAGAAGAGTAAATTTGGGCGCATTTCATAGAGAGTCTCGGTTGGTGAAAAGAGATAGATGCAGAAGGATTGAAGATGGCCTCTGAGGATAAGTTGTTGATAAGTAAGCAGCTTCGGGCAGCACCCGTTATCCTAGCAGCAAGTTGATTGACTTGATTAAAGAAAAGTAATGAAGATTACTTTAAAACAAAGGTGGTACCGCGATTATTCGCCCTTTACTAGCACAGGCTGGTAAAGGGCTTTTTTTGTTCTTTGGCGGAGAAGGCAGAATCAGTAAGAAAATTTTATAGACAACGCAATGAGATGGAAAGTACAGCTGAAATTTTATCTAACAGAGAGCTTGGGTAGCTGAAAACAAGCGATAAATGAAATCTGGAAAATGGCCATTGAGCAGCGCTTCGAGTGAATAGTTCATAAGACAGCGACGGGAGCACCCGTTATAGTGCTAAAGTATACTCAAAAATTTTGACGTACTTGATGAGGGTATCTATGTGAATGGATACTAAATAGAGGTGGTAACACGCAAAAGCGTCCTCAAATGTATAATTTTATGCATTTGAGGACGCTTTTTCTATTTTTAGCTAAAAAGTAAAAGGAGGAACGTTAAATGAAAAAAAGGATGTTGATGACACTATTGATTCTAATAGGTGTAACCACTGTTTCCGCTTGTAGTAGCAATCGTAGCTCTACTGAAACGAAAGATAAAATCATTAGAGTGGGTACCTCACCTGGTCCATATAGTGAATTATTTTTAGAAGCTGTGAAACCAATATTAGAAAAACAAGGGTATCAAATAAAGCAAAATGAGTTTACAGAATTGATTCAGGCAGACATCGCGTTGGCGGAAGGGACGATCGATTTGAATGTAGATCAGCATACCGCTTATCTCAATAACTTCAATGAAAACAAGGATGCTCATCTGATCAGCATCACACCGATTCCAACAGTAGCAGCAGGTCTATTTCCAGGTCGAAAAAGTCAGTTAGAGGATGTTCAGAAGAAAGATAAGGTTGGAATCCCAGATGATCCATCTAACACAGCTCGAGCGTTCAATCTTTTGCAAAAGGCAGGTTGGATCGAATTGAAAGAAGGTATAGATTCCGTCAAAGCAACAAAAAATGACATTGTAAGCAATCCGAAAGAACTAGAATTTGTAGAAATGACTTCTGCACAAATTCCGAGAAGTTTAGAAGATCTAGATTTTGCGGTTATTCCAGGAAGTATCGTCTACAGTGCAAAACTTGATCCAAAAGAAAGCCTGCTTTCAGAAGATGTGTTAAAAGAATATGAACTAGTCGCAACGATCGATGAAAAAAATAAAGAGAGCGATTGGGCAAAAGCAGTTGTTGATGCCTATCACTCCAAAGAATTTAAAACCTATTTAAATGAACATAACCAAGAAAATTATTGGTTTGTTCCAAAAGAATTGCAGGAGGATTAAAGATGATCGAATTAAAACATATTGATGTAACGTTTTATCAAAAGAAAAAAGCGATAGAGGCAGTAAAAGATGTCACATTAACTATTGAAAAAGAGGATGTTTTTGGAATCGTAGGTTATTCAGGCGCAGGAAAAAGTACATTGGTCCGAGTAATCAATCTATTGCAGCGGCCAACGGCTGGGGAAGTGATCATCAATGAAAAAAATATACTTTCCTTTTCACCGAAGGAATTACGAGCACAACGCAAGAAAATTGGGATGATCTTCCAACATTTTAACTTAATGAAGGAACGAACGATTTTTGGGAACATTGATTTTTCATTGAAATATTCTGGTCTAAATAAAACGCAGCGAAAAGAAAAAATTGAAAAATTACTGGATCTGGTTGGGTTGGCAGACAAGAAAGACGCCTACCCGAGTCAACTCTCTGGTGGTCAAAAACAGCGGGTAGCGATTGCCAGAGCATTAGCCAATGATCCTGAGATTTTACTTTGTGATGAAGCAACTAGTGCGCTCGATCCTAAGACCACGATTCAAATTCTTGATCTATTAAAAAAATTGAATAAAGAACTAGGATTGACAATCGTTTTGATCACACATGAAATGCAAGTTGTTAAAGAAATTTGTAATAAAGTTGCTGTGATGGAGGCTGGGCAAGTCATTGAACAAAACGACATTGTTTCAGTATTCAGCCAGCCAAAAGAAGCCTTGACGAAGGATTTCATTCGGACAGCAACTCATATCGATCAAGCATTAGAGACGATCGTTCAGCATCCTAGCTTGACAAATTTAGGTGGAAATGAAGTATTGGTAGAATTTTCGTATGTGGGAGAGCAAACAAGTGAGCCGTTGATTGCACAACTGTACAGTCAATATCATGTGGTCACAAATATTCTTTACGGCAATGTCGAGATTTTACAAAATGTTCCGATCGGCAATTTGATCGTGATTCTTTCGGGAGAAGAAACACAGCGGGAGAAGGCTCTGAACTTCTTACAGGAGCAAGAAGTAAAAGTCAAAATTTTAAAAGAAGCAGGTTCAACAAATAACGTCATACCATTACCAGCGGTATCGCAATAATGAAGGAGCGGAAGTTATGCAGAATTTTTTCCAACAGTATTTTCCAAATGTTATCGAACTAAAGCAAGAATTTATTAGCAGTACAATAGAAACATTATATATGGTTTTTTGGACGGCAATAATTGCAGGAGTTTTAGGGACTCTACTTGGGGTCATTTTAGTAGCAACTGGTCCAAAAGGTATATTAAAAAGTCCAGTTCTTTACAGTATTTTAGAAAAATTTATCAATGTATGTAGATCCATCCCTTTTATCATTATGCTGGCACTGATCCAGCCGATCACTCGTTTTTTAACAGGAACAACGATTGGTACAACGGCTGCTTTAGTGCCGCTGGTGATAGGAGTGATTCCATTTTTTGCCAGACAAATCGAAAATGCTTTGCTTGAGGTCGACCCTGGGGTTATCGAAGCGGCTGAATCAATGGGGACAAGTCCTTTAGGGATCATTTTTAGAGTGTATCTCATTGAAGGCTTGCCAAGTATTATTCGTGTTTCTTCTGTAACGATTATCAATTTGATCGGTTTGACTGCGATGGCAGGTGCAATCGGAGCTGGAGGCTTGGGCAATCTAGCTATTACTAGAGGATACAATCGATTTCAAACGGATGTGACGATCGTAGCAACATTGATTATTTTGGTCTTAGTATTTGCCAGTCAATTTATCAGTAATACGTTGATTCGAAAAACATCTCATTGATCATTTATTTAATAAAACCGCAAATAAAAAACTACTTGAAAAGAGGAAATAGCATGAAAAAATTTGTAAAAATCATTGGTTTAGCATTAACAGTTGGGGTTGTCCTAGCAGGATGTTCTTCCGGCACTGCCAAAAGTGAAAAAACTGAAGTCGTAAAATTAGGCGTGGTAGGCGCCAACAATGAAGTCTTAGAATCAGTTAAAGAGCGGCTGAAAAAAGATGGGATCGACCTTCAATTGATCGAGTTTTCTGATTATACACAACCTAATGCAGCCTTAGCTGAAAAAGAAATCGACCTGAACTCATTCCAACACCAAATTTTTCTGGATAACTATAACGAAGAACATAAAACAAATTTAGTGTCGATCGGCAATACGGTCAGCGCACCATTGGGAATCTATTCATCAAAAATCAAAGACGTGAAAGAATTGAAAGATGGGGCAGAAATCGCTATTCCAAATGATGCAACGAATGGCGGACGTGCCTTACTGCTTTTACAAAGCGCTGGCTTGATCAAAGTAGATCCGGCGAAAAAACAAACACCTACGGTCAATGACATCACTGAAAACAAATTGAATTTAAAAATCACTGAACTAGATGCCTCTCAGACGGCTAGAGCACTTCAAGACATCGATGCTTCTGTCATCAATAGTGGAATGGCTGTCGATGCTGGTTTTGTACCAGCAAAAGATGCAATTTTCCTAGAACCAGTAGATGAAACATCAAAACCATATGTAAATATCATCGTTGCCCGTAAGGAAGATGAAGACAACGAAACATACAATAAAGTAGTGGACACTTATCAACAAGAAGAAACTAAAAAAGTGATCGAAGAAACATCAAAAGGCTCAAGCATCCCAGCTTGGGAAACATTCGGAAGAAAATAAGAGGAGGAAATCACTATGACAGTCACAACAAAACAAACGATCCAAGAAGAAATAAAGCAAAATGCAGAGGAAGTCATTGCCTTAAGACGCCATTTCCATCAATATCCTGAAGCAAGTTTAAAAGAATATGAAACGATCAAACGAATCAAAGAAGAGCTGACCAAGTTAGGAATTCCTTTTGAAGCAGTGGGTGAAACAGGTGCATTAGGAACAATCGAAGGAAAAAAAGGCCAAGGGAAGACGATTATCCTACGTGCAGATATCGATGCTTTGGAATTGGAAGACGCCACTGGAAAACCTTATCAGTCTAAGAATCCTGGCTTAAATCATGCCTGCGGTCACGACGGCCATGCAGCAGCATTATTAGGCGCCGCAAAAATTTTAAAGAATCGTGAAGAAGACTTTGCCGGAACAATCAAGCTTGCGTTTCAGCCAGCAGAAGAAATCGGAGCAGGTGCTTGTCAGTTTGTAGAAGGAGGATTTGTTGAGAATGTCGATCAGGTTTTTGGTATCCATTTAGATTCGAGTGTTCCTGTCGGTAAATTAGTCGCAACGAAAGGAGCAACAAATGCTTCTTGTGATATTTTTAAAATCGAAGTAGAGGGCTTGAGCAGCCATGTCGCACAACCAAACGTTGGTCGTGATGCTGTTTTATCTGCAGCAAGCATCGTCGTAGAATTACAAAAAATCGCAGCTAGAGAAGTTAGCCCTTTAGATCCAGTCGTTATCGGAATCGGTGTATTGGATGCTGGTACAAGATATAACATTGTTGCAAATCACGCAACGATCGAAGGAACGGTGAGAGCCTTTAGTCATGAAACGCGTGCATTTGTCTTGAAACGTGTGGAAGAAATCGCAAATCAAATCGCAGAAGCACATCGCACGAAAATTTCTTCTTTTCAGATTCATGACGCGGCAGGTCCATTGATCAATGATGATACAGCAACGGAGTTGGCTCAAAAGGTAGCTGCTGGAATCGTGGGCATCGAAAATGTCGTGACAGATCATACAAAGAGCTTGGGTGCAGATGATTTTGCGGACTTCTTGCTCAAAGCTCCCGGTGTTTATGGACGTGTAGGTACACGCAATTTAGAAAATACGGATACTCAATATGGGCACCATCATGAAAAATTTGATATCGATGAAGCGGGCTTAGCTTTAGCGACTGAATTTCATGTGAGCTATGCTTTATCATACTTAGATGCCGCTGAATAAAATGAAAAACGGCTGGGCAGAAGCATTTATTTCTACGAGGATTGCTTCTGCTCCAGTTATTTATTCGGTTAGGTGTCAAGCTCGTTTTTTACTAAAAAGGATAAACAAATGATTATTTTGCTTTTTAAAATGAATATGCTAAAATATGTTCTGTAAAGAAAGGTGATCAAGAATGTTTGTTCTTTCAGATAAATTTGTCAAAAGAAGCAGCTCCCAACAAATGAATGTGATGAAGCATTGTTGCGGAGCTTAATAGAAGAAATCTTCATCGTTAGAATACTAGCAAATTTAGACTAAGTCTTAGTCTTATTTCGTGTTGTATTTTAAACGATGACCATGACTTTTAATAAAAGTGAATGAGAGGCTAAGACAAAAGCGTTAAGCTCCGAGAAATAAGAAGGAATTTATGAAAATTGTTCTTCAAATTTTTGAAAATTTCGGCTTATTTCCGAAGGAGCTACTTTTTTCTTGCCGTTTATTCGGACTTAGAGAGTGGCGCAAAACGGATGTTTCGTTTGGCTCACTCTCTTTGTTGATTGTAAACAAGGGATGAGATAAGGGAGACTTATTTTTGATCGCTTGTTTTTTGTTTGCCTAAGATCTTACGTACGGAGCATTGGTGTTCAATAGCAGAAACTGAACGAATGGACGTGTCACGTGATTTACAAAATAAAATGGAAAAGGAATGAACTACATGAGTTTATTAACGATCGAACATCTGACCCAGCGTTTCGGGGAAAAAATACTTTATGAAGATGCCTCTTTACGTGTGAATAAAGGAGACCATCTGGGACTTACTGGTCAAAATGGTGTAGGAAAATCAACGCTGATAAAAATTTTAACAGGAGAAATACTTGCAGACGATGGCGCAATTACTTGGCAAAACAATATCAAAATCGGTTACTTGGATCAGTATATGGAGGTGACCGGTGAAAGTACGATCAGTGAATTTTTACATCAAGCGTACCAACCGCTATATGAGATCGAGTCTAAAATCAATGAACTGTATTCGATCTATGGTGAGACTGGCGAAGATAAATTATTAGAGCGGGCAGGCACGCTCCAAACACATCTGGATGAAAGTGATTTTTATCAAATAGATCCAATCATCAATGATTTGGCGAACGGATTAGGAATCGAAGCGATCGGGTTGGATCGTTCGATGAAGGAGCTGAGCGGCGGACAGCGTTCCAAAGTGATTTTGGCGAAGCTGTTACTGGAAGAGCCTGATGTACTACTTTTAGATGAACCGACGAACTATTTGGATGATACTCATATTCAGTGGCTGATCAGCTATTTAACTAATTTTGACGGTACGTTTATTCTGGTGTCGCATGATTATCATTTTTTGAATGCTGTAACAAACTGTATTTGTGATATTGAATTCGGCAAGCTGACAAAATATACCGGAAATGTCGAAAAATCCTTTGCCCAAAAAGAGCTGAATAAAGAAAGCTACTTGAAACAATATCACGCCCAGCAGGCAAAAATAGAAAAAGCAGAAGCGTATATTCGTAAATACAAAGCAGGAAATCGTGCAACCCTGGCAAAAAGCCGCCAAAAGCAATTAGATCGTCTAGAAAGACTGACACCACCTGGAAGTCTAATGACACCACATATCGTTTTCCCTTATCAGCCGATCGTTGCTAGTTTAGCGTTGATCACAGATCAATTAGTGATTGGGTATGAAAAGCCATTGCTAGCACCAATCGATTTATCTGTTCATAGCGGTGAAAAGGTTGCGATTAAAGGATTCAATGGAATCGGAAAATCAACGCTGATCAAGACACTGACAGGAAAAATCAAATCACTGAGCGGCGAATTTCAATACCCAGCCAATACCAAAATAGCCTATTTTTCTCAAGACTTAACATGGAAAAATGATTATTTGACTCCATTAGCTTATTTAAGCGATCGTTTTCCTAAAAAGACGGTCAAAGAAATTCGGACATTTTTAGCTAAATGCGGATTGCCAGATAAATTGGTAAATCAAAAGCTGCGCTTATTGAGCGGAGGGGAGCAAACAAAAGTAAAATTATGTGAATTGACGATGGAAACGAGCAATCTGATTTTTCTGGATGAGCCAACGAATCACATCGATGTAGCTGCAAAGGAAAGTCTGCGTGAAGCAATTCAAGACTATCAAGGAACGATCATCATCGTTTCACATGAAGAAGAATTTTATGCTGATATCGCTGATCGAATCATCAATATTGAGGAGATGATCAGATAAAAAATAGCCGTACCTTCGTTCATCAAAGGTGCGGCTACTTTCTATCGTTTATTGTGTCAAGCCTTCATGGATCTTATCCAGGTTCCATTTCATCATTGTGTAGTAACTATCTCCATCTTCTCCCTTTTTGGCAAGAGAATCTGTGAAAATGGTACTGTAGATTGGTAATTTAGTCTCTTTTGATACGCGTTCCATACTACGTTTATCAACACTTGTTTCGACGAAAAGTACGGGCACCTTGGTTTGCCGGATTTGATCGATGATCTGCTTCATTTGATCAGGTGTGCCTTGGCTTTCGGTGTTGATCTCCCAAATATAGGCAGCCGTCAACCCATAGGCTTTAGAAAAATATTTAAACGCCCCTTCACTAGTTACCAATAGTTTTTGATCTTTTGGTATATCAGCGAATTTCTCTTTTGCTTCTTGATCCAAAGTCTCAAGATTTTTGATATAGTCGTCTGCCTTTTTATTGTAACTTGCTTCATTTTCTGGGTCCTTATCGATCAACGTATTTCGAATCGTTTCTACATATGAAATACCGTTTTGGATGTCTAACCAAGCATGAGGATCTTGCTCATTTTCTTGGCCAGCACTTGTTAAATACATGGGAGTGACATTCTGACTGACAGAGAAATAATCTTCATTTTCTTTTTTATGAGCTGTTTCCATCAATTTACTGAACCAGCCGTTTCCGCCAGTTTCTAAGTTTAATCCATTGAAAAATAGAATATCAGCTTCTGATGCTTTAGCAATGTCCTCAGGTAGCGGTTCGTATTCATGTGGATCAGTTCCAACGGGGACAATGCTGTGGATATTCACTAAATCGCCGCCAACATTTTCTGCCATATCAGCAAGAATCGAGTTAGTTGCTACGATATTTAGTTTCTTTTCATCTAATGACGTCTCTGATTTCGATTGACAGGCAGCTAATAAAAATAAACTTGCACATGCAGCGATAGTTATGCCTATTTTTTTCATAATGAGAGGTCCTCCTTCGGTTTGTTTGCAAAAAATAATCCCTTTTTTGGTGAAAATAGAAAAGCTAAAATAAAGAATCCGGCAGCAGTTAAAACGATGGTTGCTCCTGATGCTAGGTTATAAGAATAACTAAAGAACAAGCC
This sequence comes from Enterococcus sp. 9D6_DIV0238, assembly GCF_002174455.2. NCBI lineage: Bacteria > Bacillati > Bacillota > Bacilli > Lactobacillales > Enterococcaceae > Enterococcus > Candidatus Enterococcus dunnyi. The sequence goes on along the minus strand of NZ_CP147246.1, from coordinate 1,067,151 downwards.
GATAATTGAACTTAAAATGCCGAACAAAGAAGCAAGCCCGATCATTGTCGGTAAATGATTTGTCAAAAGATAGGCTGTAGCTGCGGGTGTGATCAGCATTGCGATCACTAAAATCGTTCCAACAGTTTGTAATGAAGAAACGGCCACTAATGTTAATAGAAACATCAACGCATAGTGGAAAAATTGAACATTCAATCCATATGCTTGCGCCATTGTAGGATCAAATGATGTAATTTGCAGCTCTTTATAAAACACGCCCACAAATAACAATACGAGAATACCTACGACTGCAGTGATCAAAATATCTGAATCACGAACAGCCAACACATTTCCAAAAAGAATATGGTAAAGGTCAGTGGAGCTTTTTGCAAAAGAAATCATGATGATCCCTAGTGCGAAAAAGGAGCTGAAGACTACACCGATCGCAGTATCATTTTTCAATTGGCTTTTTTGTGTGATAAAGCCAATCAATAATGCTGCTAAAATACCAAAGATAGATGCACCGAAAATATAATTTGCACCAAACATATAAGAAGCTGCGACACCAGGTAACACCGCATGAGAAATGGCATCTCCCATCAATGACATGCCTCTTAAAACGATAAATGAACCGATGATTCCTGAGATAAGCCCGACAATGATCGAGGTTATCAGTGCGTTTTGTAAAAACTGGTAACGGATCAAACCGTCAATAAAATTTGTGATCATGCATCAGCCACTCCTTTGATGATAATATCGCCCATAGATTCGCCATAAGCGAGTTGAATATTTCTGTTGGTAAAAGTCGTTGCTACAGGTCCGAAAGCAATCAATTCTTTCTTTAAAATGACCACTTCATCGAAATAATGAGCAACTTTATGCAGATCATGATGGACAATAATGATCGTCTTGCCAACGTCTTTCAATGCTTTGAGGATATCCATAATGACCTTTTCACTAGTCATATCGATCCCGACGAAAGGTTCATCTAAAACGATGATATCTGCATCTTGAGCCAGTACCCGGGCAATAAAGACACGTTGCAGCTGACCGCCGGACAACTCGCCGATTTGTCGTTTGGCAAAAGCTTCCAGTTGAACAGTTCTTAAAGCAGCTAAGGTTTTTTCTTTTTCCAGCTTACCAGGACGGTGGAATAAGCCTAATTTAGGGTAGGTTCCTAAAAGGACAACTTCTAGAACATTGATCGGGAATGATAAATCTAATGCACTGCGTTGCTCTACATAAGCGATTCGCTTTTTTTGAGTGTCGATCGGTGTGTCACCGATCAAAACGTTTCGGGACTCCGTTTTGATCAGACCGAGCAATCCTTTCAAAAAAGTCGATTTACCAGCGCCATTTGGCCCAATGATACCGGTAATACTTCCAGAAGAGAGCTGTAATGAAATATCTTGTAATGCTTTTTGACCTTGATAGCTGACAGTCAAATGCTGGACTGTAATGTTATTGTTAGTTATAGACATAAAAAAACCTCCTTTTTAGGTTTGCCTTAAAATTAGTATAAGACAAAGCTAAAATGAAATCAAGTTTTTTTTAGGCGAACCTAAAAAACGAGACAAAAGCGTTTAGCTCTGAGAAATAGAAGGAGCTGCTTTTGTCTCGCCATATATTTAGAATGAAAGGGTCTGGGACAAAACTCTGTGAGCCCAATCCCAGACACCTGGAATCCGGATAAACGGTGAGAACAGAAGCAATCCCACTACGTTGCACTCCGATCTCATCAAAAGCTAAGGGCTAAAGCCCTTAGCTTTGAAGGTCGGAAATAAGAAAGAATTCACAAAAATTTGATAAACAATTTTCGTGAATTCTTTCTTATTTCTCGGGATTAGACACTTCTGTCTCAACCTCTCTTTAAATGTGTCACAGTTTCTCAAAGGAAGTAAAATAATTAAGCTTTGTAAGGGCCAAGTAAATTGAACATCGCATTAGCTAAATCTGAATTTGTTTTATCTTTTGGGTGCTGATTCGATAGAAGGATCACCGAGTCTTGTTGATCTTTAGAAAATAATGCATTAGATTCAAAGCCAGCCTCTGAGCCGTGTCCTTTGATATAAGTAGGAAAATTATAGAGACCGCCCATATACTTTGTTTCAGTTTCGGGTGTCCACACTTTATCGCTGAGTGTTTGGTCGATCAAATGACCTTCGAATAAGTTTGCATAAAAGCGATAAAGATCACCGACAGTCATTGCTACATTACCTGTACCAACTTCTTGATCAAAGGTTAGCTGATTGTCCGTGATTTCATTTCCCAAATCGTTGCCGTCGATTTTTTCATACGCATAAGTACGATTGAAAGAATTTAGGAAATCATCATAAAAAGAAGTGTGGGTCAGTTGTATTTTTTGAACGAAGGCTTGCTCAAACAATTCACGATAGGTTTGATTGGTCACACGCTCTAAAACACCTGCTAAGATTCGATAATTGACGCCGTCATATTTATATTTGTCGTAATCCCCCATTCGTGCATGGTTGATCGAAAAACGCAGAAAGTCATCTTCAGACATCATCTCTGTAGGGTATTCATTTTGGTACAAACCAGAACGCATAGCTAATAGCTGTCGAATCGTTATTTTATGACTTCCAGGCACAGTAGGATAAAATTGATCTAAGGTTTGCTCTAAGGATAAATGACCAGATTGGACTTGCTGTAAAATCAACACACAAGTCATTGCTTTTTGGATAGAACCAATTTGAAAGGTTGACTGATAGGTATTCGGAGTATTTTCAGATACATTTGCATAACCAAATCCTTTTTGCAAAATGATCTGACCCTTATGGACAACAAGAGCCGTACCAACAAAACTTTTATCGATCAATTGTTGATTTAATCTATCAGCAAGCTCTGAAGTCGGTTCGACCGTCTGATCGAAGTTTTCTTTTCTTTTTGCATCTGTGGTTAGAGAAGCAGAGGATCGTGTAGACGGAAGTGTTGTTTCGCTTGTAGCATCTTTGGAAACAGAATGAGATTGATGCTGAAAAAATAGCAAATATATTTCCAAGCCTACAACTACAAAAAGTAGTAAAATAACGAGCATAGGCAGCCATGAGTTTGATCCTTTGTGATGTTTTGAATGCCGCATAAGCGAATCACCTCCAATATAGTTCTTATTTTACTGATGAGGAAAAGAAACGCAATTTGATTCTGTGTGAATCAACGAACAATTTTGTAAGTATACTGTAATAAAAAAAGAGACAATATAAAAACACTTATTTTCTAGTAAGAAAGAAAAAGATTCATGATTTTTTATCGAATCAATGGTAGAATGGAAAATGAAGCTTTGAGTAAAAATACAGAGTAAAAATATCGAAAGTGCGGAGGAAATCATGACCCAAAAATACAAGGATAAAACATTACGGATCTTTAGTTTGAATGCCAATCGTCCTTTAGCTGAGAAAATAGCTGAGGTTGTCGGGACTGAATTAGGAAAGAGTACGGTTCGTCAATTTAGTGATGGAGAGATTCAAATCAATATTGAAGAGAGTATTCGTGGGGATCATGTTTTTCTGATTCAATCAACTAATTTACCGGTAAACGATCATTTGATGGAGTTATTGATCATGATCGATGCATTAAAACGTGCTAGTGCGAAAACAATCAATGTTGTTTTACCCTATTATGGCTATGCTAGACAGGACCGCACAGCAAAACCAAGAGAACCGATCACTGCAAAATTAGTAGCGAATTTGTTAGAAGAAGCAGGAGCAACACGAGTGCTGACGCTTGATTTACATACAGTTCAAGTGCAGGGATTCTTTGATATTCCTGTAGATAATCTTTTCACGATGCCGTTATTTGCACATAACTATCGAAAACAAGGGAAGACCGGTGAAGATATTGTCGTAGTTTCTCCTAAAAACAGCGGCGTTCAGCGAGCAAGAAGCTTATCTGAATATCTTGATGCAACATTAGCGATCATCGATCAGGATGAAGTTGATGGCGTGCGTTCAGGTTATGTCATCGGTGAAGTCAAAGGAAAAACCTGTATTCTCGTTGATGATATCTTAAATACAGGAGAAACGTTGACAACGGCAGCTGAGATATTGAAGGAAAACGGAGCAAAATGCATTTATGCCTGTGCTTCTCACGGATTACTTTCAAAAGGTGCAAAACAGACATTAGACAACTCACCGATCGAACAGATCTGTGTGACAGATTCTGTCTTTATCTCAGAGGATCGTCGTCCTGAAGGTCTAAATATTGTATCTTGTGCGGAATTGATGGGAGAAGCTGTGAAGCGTATCCATGAAAATACACCGATGAGTCCGCTGTTTCGTTTAGAAGAAAAATAATCATTATCTGTTTTTACGAAAGAAGTTCAGCTGTGTGTTTATACTGAGCTTCTTTTTATTGAATAAGAAAGGGAGTTGTTTGATTGAAAGAACAAAGAAAAGGCGTTCTACTGGGATTTATTGCTTATATATTTTGGGGCGTTATTCCGATTTATTGGAAGCTGATGCCGATGGTCGATCCGCTTGATATCTTATGCTATCGAATTGTCTGGTCGTTTTTATTTATGCTGATCTATATTTTTGTGACAAAAAAATGGACACTATTTTTAGCTGAAGTCAAAAGTGTTTTAAAAGAGAAGAAGAAATTATTTGCTATTATTTGTGCGGCTATTTTGATTTCATTAAACTGGTTTACATTTATTTATACGGTGAGTCAAGGACATGTCACACAGGCTAGCTTGGGGTATTATATGAACCCTTTAGTCAACGTGCTGCTGGCAACCTTGATTTTAAAAGAAAAACTCAGCCGTTCGGGCTTGATCGCTTGTGGATTGGCTTTGACTGGAGTTGTGTTATTAACGATCCAAACAGGTCAACTGCCGCTGGCTCCGTTGATCATGGCGGTAACATTCAGTTTTTATGGGCTGATCAAAAAGGGAGTTTCTGTTAGTTCGTACACAGGCTTGACGATCGAGACCTTCGTTATTTTGCCGCTTGCGTTGATCTATCTGATTTTTTTCTCTAAGCAAGGCTTCATGAATTATGAACTATCAACAAATCTGCTATTGGTCGGTGCAGGTGTGGTCACAGCGATCCCGCTACTTCTTTTTGCGGAAGCTGCAAAAAAGATTTCCTATATCATACTTGGCTTCATCCAATATGTAGGACCGACCTTGATGCTTTTATCAGCATTGTTCATATACCACGAGCCGTATTCGTTAGAGCAATTTATGGCTTTTGGCTTTATTTGGCTGGGCATTGCAGTATTCACTTATGGAAATATTTATACGTACCGCAAAGAAAAACGATTTGTAAAATAAACGATATGACAGTAAATTTTGAGGAATGGGAACACTTATGTTAAACTAATGCCAATAAAAAGTGGTTCAGAAAGGAAGAGTTCAATGACTTCGATCTATTTAGACCATGCGGCAACAACTCCGATGCATCCTAGTGTCATTGAAGTAGTGGCAGCTGAAATGGCAAACACATTCGGCAATCCATCCAGTATCCATACATTCGGCCGTCAAGCACACCGCAAGATTGAAAATGTACGTCAAGTGGTTGCAGAAAGCCTTCACGTCAAACCGCATGAAATTATTTTTAACAGTGGCGGCACTGAAGGTGATAATACAGCAATCATTGAAACAGCTTTATCTAAAAAAGAGCAGGGAATGCATCTGATCACAACAGCAATTGAACATCCAGCAGTATTAGAAACAATGAAATATCTAGAAACGCTAGGATTTGAAGTGACATATCTTCCTGTCGATGAAACGGGGCAATTATCTGTAGAAAAGCTCAAGCAAGAATTGCGAGAAGACACAACGCTTGTTTCTGTGATGTACGGCAACAATGAAATCGGCAATCTCTTACCAATCAAAGAAATAGGTCTTCTATTGAAAGAGCATCCAGCTGTTTTTCATACAGATGCGGTTCAAGCATATGGATCAGAACAAATAGCTCCTCATGAGCTTGGAATCGATCTACTTAGTATTTCAGCACATAAAATCAATGGACCTAAAGGGGTAGGATTTCTGTATAAAAATGATGCTCTTTCTCTTCCTTCTTTTTTACATGGTGGAGAACAAGAAGAAAAACGTAGAGCAGGGACAGAAAATGTTGCGGGGATCGTTGGTTTGGGTAAAGCTGTAGAGCTTTTGACTGATGACGAGAAAAAACGGCGTCATGAAGCGTACGTTGACTATCAAAAATTGATTTTAACAAAACTAGATCAGGCAGCAGTAGCTTATCAAATCAATGGTGCACCTGAAAATAAATTAGCGCACATTTTGAATGTACGTTTTCCTGAAGTGTCAAGTGACTTATTATTGATGCATTTAGACCTTCAAGGAGTAGCGATTTCTACTGGATCGGCCTGTACTGCAGGGACGGTCGAACCTTCTCATGTATTGGAAGCAATGTATGGGAAAGGCCATCCGGCTATCAAAGAATCAGTAAGGATCAGTTTTGGTTTAGGTACGAATAGAGAACAAATCGAAGAATTTACAGATATTTTGATTCAAACGATCCAAAGACTTAAAGCGAGCTGAAAGAAAAGCTGATTAGTGGTAGAAAAAAATGACTATAACAATTATAATAGAAGAAACAATGAATAAATGAGGTGGAAAAATGGCATTTGCTGATAAAGCAACAGTAGAAGGCTGTGAAGTCTATTACAAAGTTAATGAACAAGCAAAAAAATATACATTAAAAGATAATGGATTTGTTGAAACAAATTCTGGTAATTTTCAATTGGTTCGTCCATTGGATGCAACACCCCAAAGTAAAGAAGGTTTCAAATTAAAAATTACGATCGCTAGCGACTTAAAAACATTGAAAATGTCTGTTACAACAGCTAACGGCTTAAAATCAATGAACATTTTCAAAGGTGATGCTCATGCGATGAGTCAGGAGAAATTCTATTTCTTGATGGATGGCATGATCAGCCGTGGAGTATTTGAAAAAGCGTAGATTATAGCAGAGGATGAGTCAAAAGTCGCTTAGGTTTTGTTGGTGGTTGCGAAATTACTGGAGAATCTGACTATTGGTCACCGTGTATTAAAAAACAGAGTTTTGGACAAAACTAGAAAACAGTTTTGTTCAGGGCTCTGTTTTTTGGCTATCCGATGATTTCTTAATTAAATGAGAAGAATCGCTCAATACCTTTACATCTTTCAAAATCCTAGTATAATAAGTATCACTGAAAAGTTACGACCTTCAAATCGTGGATGATTTCAGAATCTAAATTGAAATGATGGTGATCAAATGACAGATAACAGCAAAACTCGTGTTGTTGTAGGCATGAGCGGCGGTGTAGATTCATCTGTTACAGCGTTGCTTTTAAAAGAGCAGGGCTATGATGTCGTGGGCATCTTTATGAAAAATTGGGATGACACAGACGAAAATGGTGTATGTACAGCAACAGAAGACTACAAAGATGTAGCAAAAGTTGCCGATCAAATTGGTATTCCTTATTATTCAGTCAACTTTGAAAAGGAATATTGGGATCGAGTGTTTGAATACTTTTTAGCGGAATATCGCTGCGGCCGCACACCGAATCCGGATGTGATGTGCAATAAAGAAATCAAATTCAAAGCATTTTTGGATTATGCAATGCAATTAGGAGCAGATTATGTGGCAACAGGTCACTATGCTCAAGTCGAACGTAAAGAAGACGGCACGGTACGTATGCTTCGTGGTGTCGATAATAATAAAGATCAAACCTATTTCTTAAGTCAACTGTCTCAAGCACAACTCTCTAAAACAATGTTTCCATTAGGCGGCATGGAAAAATCAGAAGTCCGTGCGATCGCTGAAAGAGCTGATCTTGCTACAGCCAAGAAAAAAGATTCAACTGGTGTATGCTTTATCGGAGAAAAAAACTTCAAACAATTTTTAAGTAACTATCTGCCAGCTAAAAAAGGAAACATGGTTACATTAGATGGTGAGATTAAAGGCCAACACGATGGTTTGATGTATTATACGATCGGTCAACGCCAAGGACTAGGAATCGGTGGGGGTAAAGGCTCACAAGAACCATGGTTTGTGATCGGTAAAGATCTTGAAACGAATACATTGTATGTTGGTCAAGGCTTCCATCATGAACGCTTGTACGCGACTCATTTAGATGCAAGTGAAATTCATTTTACCGTTGATACGGATATGCCGAAAGAATTTGAATGTACAGCGAAATTCCGTTATCGTCAACAAGATGTACCAGTCAAAGTTGTTTTAACTGGTGATGGGACCACAGCGAAAGTCATTTTTTCAGAGCCAGTTCGTGCAATCACACCTGGACAAGCCGTTGTCTTTTATGATGGTATGGAATGTCTTGGCGGCGGTCTGATCGACCAAGCCTATCAAGAAGAAAAAGTTCTACAATATATATAGTAGATTGAGACAAAAGTCGTTAAGGTTTGAGCAATTGAAGCAAAAGAAAAATAATACGTTTTTTGTAATGATTGCCTTTTGAAAAATTGTCGAAGAACCAGATTTTTGACCACTTTTATCAAGTTTTAGACAGAAACTGGGTCGTAACTCGTAGAGTTACGACCCAGTTCTTTTTAAAACGAATAAACGGTGGAAGCAGAAATAATTTCCGCTTATTTCTTGGAGTTTGTCCCATCCTGACTGCTGCTATTACGAAAATAGGCTCTAGATTCCGAGGATACGATCAAATAAACAATTGAACCGAATTCTGCTACACGAAAAGCTAACATAACCATTTTTGGGAAAATCCGCACCATGATCGGCGGATAAAAATAAATCAAAAAGATAAAAGGAATAAATAAGCAAGCCAAGATATACCCTTTTTTTCCGCCAGTCAAAAGACCAGCGATCACGATGATATAAACGATGAACACTAAAATTTGATACCAAACATCTGCTCCAAAGGTTCCATCCCCTTCAACAACAGCTTTCAACGCCATGATCAGACTAATAATGATCAAAATATTATTGTAAAGAAGTAGATAGAGGCCAATTGAATTCCAAAATACAGGTTTTTTCATGATAAACGATCCTTTCCATAGTATTCCTATTTTAGCAAAAGCCTTTTCCGTCTGCAATTAGATAAAAAGGAAAAATTTGACGTTATTCTCCTTTGACTTATGGTAAAATGAAAAATGAGCGTTTAAACAAAAAACATTTCACAAGCACTTAAGTTGAAAGATTTCTTTTAAGTGACTAGAATAGCACTTGTAGAAAGAATTGGAGTGATTAACGGATGTACCAAGTAATTACCATGTACGGTGATAATGAACCGTGGTGGTTTTTTGAAGACTGGCAGGAAGATATTGAAGAAGAGAAAAGCTTTGACTGTCTTGAAGACGCAGAACGTTACTACATAAAAAAATGGCAAGAACTTTCATCAACTCATGAATACATAAATACTAAAGTAAATTATTTGGCGGCGTTTTGGAATGACGGTGATGAGCGTTGGTGTGAAGAGTGTGATGAAGATTTACAGCAGTACAGAGGATTAGCTTTGTTAAAAGATCATCAGGCTGTTACGTTTGAAAGCGGCGATGATTTTCATGAACGTCATAATGATTGTGCAAAACCAAAGTGCTGTAAAACAAGTTTAGTCTAAAAATGAAGCTGAGATAAAAAGCGTTTAGTTCTGGGAAATAAGTCGCTTTCTCTCGTCTTTTATTCAGAAGTAGAGCCCAAAGCAAAACTAGTTTTTAGTTTTGTTTTGGGCTCTTTTTTTGATCAATCGCAGACCCATTTGCCATCTTCCATATTACAAGAAGCACCAGCGGACTGGTCAGTGTCTACGAACTCAATGATAGGACTTTCTTTTTCTTTGATCGTTTGGATCGCCTGAATGATCTGCTCAAGCGGCTGAGCACCATTTATCAGATACTTTCCATTAACGATCAATGCCGGAACACCTGATAATTGATACTGATCGGCTAATTGAAAATCAGCGTCAACTAAAGCGAGTGTGGCAGGATCATCAAATGCTTTTTGCCATTGTTCAAAATCTAAAGAGCTTGCTTGAACGAGAGCAGAAATGACTGCCAGATCTTCAATATTTTGATTTTCAACAAATAGCGCATGTTGTAACGCATCGAAAAGTTCCCAGTAGCCTTCCTGACCTGCAATCACACCCGCAGCTTTAGCAGCGATCAACCCGTTTTTTGAAGTTGGGAAAAGAAAGTCTTTTTGCTCCATTCCTTTAATATTAAAGCGGTGCAGCTCGTCATTTTGATTAGCATGGGCCCAATGTGAGAGGATTTCCTGCTTCGCTTGCTCTCTAGAACCAAACATTTGAGCAAGATGTTCAGGCTCCCAAGCGAGGGCAAAGGAACGGTGGATGATTTTTATATCGGGAACGGTCTTTTGAGCTTGTCTCATTCGATAAGACATGGGAAAACAAAAACTGCAAATAACGTCGTGAAAAAATTCAATTGTGATCATAGTTTCTCCTTTTTTATACTTACTAATAGTAAGTATAAAGCTTTATTCGTAACATTTCAATAAAAAGATTTCCGAAGATCGCAATGGTGGAAAAGAATATGTTAAAATGAAGGCATTGAAATTTAAAATTAAACGGACATCTATATAAAAAGTCAAAGAAAAGTGAGTGAAAAAAATGGCGAATAAACAACTGATCATTGCTGAAAAACCTAGTGTTGCCAAAGATTTGAGTAAAGTTCTAGGAGCAAATCAAAAAAATAAAAGCTATTATGAAGGACCGACTGTCATCGTGACTTGGGCGTTAGGTCATTTATTAGGATTAAAAATGCCGGAAGATATCAATAAAGAATGGCAAAGCTGGCAAATGGAAACTTTGCCGATGGTGCCAAAAAAACTAGGGATCAAGCCTTTGCCTAAAACAGGTCATCAGTTAAAAGCGATCAAACAATTAGCGAATCGCAAAGATGTATCCGAAGCCGTGATCGCAACGGATGCTGGTCGTGAAGGAGAACTTGTTGCACGCTGGATCTTGGAGTATGTTCATTTCAATAAACCAGTCAAAAGACTATGGATCTCTTCTCAAACAGACAAAGCGATCAAAGATGGTTTTAAGAAATTGCGGCCTGCTAAAGAGTATGACAATTTGTATTACTCTGCACTAGCTCGTGCCAAAGCAGACTGGTTAGTCGGTTTAAATGTGACAAGAGCATTGACTGTTAAATATCAGGACAGTTTGTCAGCAGGACGAGTTCAAACCCCAACATTATCATTAGTACGACAACAAGAAAAGAAAATCGAAAGCTTCCGTCCACAAACTTATTTTTCTGTAGACCTACATGTGCAAAAAGAAAAAGCAAAATTAGTACAAAGTAATCCTTACAGTTTCAAAGAGCGAAATGACGTAGAAGCATTTGTTAAAAAGCTTAGTGAAACCAAAGGGAAAGTAACGGATATTCAAGAAAAAAGTAAGACAGAACAAGCGCCATTACCTTATGATTTAACGGAAATCCAACGAGAAGCGAACCAACGTTATCAATTTTCAGCAAAAAAGACATTGTCCCTTGTTCAAAGCCTATATGAATTTCATAAAATCGTCACTTATCCAAGAACAGACAGTAAATACTTGACCACAGATATGAAAGCGACGATGAAAGAACGACTGCAGGCAGTCAGCGATTTTGCACCAGAAGTGAAAACATATATCAAAAATGGCGCTCAGGTCAAATTGACGAAAGTCTTTCAAAATGAGAAAGTTACAGATCACCACGCTTTGATCCCGACAGAGCAACGGCCGCGTTATGAGAAGTTGAGTGGCGATGAACAAAAAATCTACAACATGATCGTTACACGCTTTCTAGGAATGTTCGCAGAACCGCACCGAACAAAACAAACAAAAATAACCGTGAGTTTTGGCAAAGAACAATTTATTTTCCGTCAAAACAAAGTAGAAGAAGCAGGCTGGAAGCAAGAGAAAGAAGAAAATGTACCATCTGTTGATTGGAAGCTGGATATGGTGATTCCGCCGAATTTTACGATCAATAAAGAATTAACGAGTCCGCCAAAACCGTTGACAGAAGGAACCTTACTAGGATTGATGGAAAAGCATAGCTTGGGAACACCAGCGACTCGTGCTGAAATCATTGAAAAGCTGATCAAATCTGAATTGATGGAGCGTACAACAAGCGGCTTGATGGTTTCTTCAAAAGGAAAACAATTACTTGAGCTAGTCAATCCATCGTTGGTAACGCCTGAGCTAACAGAAAAATGGGAAAAAGAACTTGAAGCGATCGCTAAAGGTAAGCAAAGCAGTACCGCTTTCTTGAAAGAAATCGAGCACGATACGAAAAAGCTTGTCAGTGAAATCAAACAAAGTGAAAGCAAATATCAGGACTTTTCGATCACACAAAAGAAATGTCCAGACTGTGGTTCAAATTTACGCGAGAAAAACACCAAAGATGGAAAAATTTATGTGTGTACCAATCAAGAGTGTAACTACCGCAGAAGAAAAGATCCTAAGGTATCGAATCATCGTTGCTCTCAATGTCATCGTAAAATGGAGATCATTGAAGGGAAAAATGGTGCCTATTTCAAATGCAAGTACTGCTCGATCACTGAAAAAATGCAAGACAAAAAAGAACGCAGTAAAAAATTGAGCAAACATGAAGAACGAAAACTAATGAAAAAATATGCTCAAAAAGAAGAACCAGAAGAAAGTGCATTAGCTCAAGCGCTAAAAGCTGCGATGCAAAATAATGATTGACCAATAAAAATAGACCTAGAGAAAAGTTCTAAGAACGATCTCTAGGCCTATTTTTTTTTAAAGCTTATTTATACAAACTTTGTTGATGAAAAGCAAAATACTGGATAAACAATGCTTTCACTTTGCTGGTAGCAGTTTTTGCAAAAGGTAAAATCACAGTAAAGCTAAGCGCTGCAAGGATTGCTCCTAAAACGATGCGCCAAAGCGTGAATTCCTGTAACTGCAGGAAATGTGCACCAATGACTAAAAACGGTGAAGCGATAAAAGAGTAGACGACGACCCACAAAGAGAAAATAAGTGCAATCAACGCAATACCAAATCCAACTAAAATCAAATCTAAAAATAATAACCCAACAAGTGCAGCCCCATTTATTTTCATTATATACCTCCTGAATTTCATTTGATATCTTAAGTATGACAGAAAGAGCAAGGAAAAGCCCCCGACCTGAGACTGATTTTTTATTAATAGGAAATAATGCTAAAATAGGGAATAGAAATGAATAGAAGGATTACGGAGGATAGGTATGAACCAGAAAATATTCATTGTTGAAGATGATCCAGTGATCACAAAAGTGCTGGAAGAGCATTTGACTCAATGGGGCTTTAGTTGTTGCAGTGTAGTGGATTTTCAGCATGTCGATCAAGAGATTCAAGCGTTTGAAGCAGATCTTGTTTTGCTTGATATTTCATTGCCGTTTTATAATGGTTTTTATTGGTGTCAGGAAATTCGTAAAGATTCAGAGGTCCCAATTGTTTTTCTTTCATCTGCTAATGATAATATGAATATGGTCATGGCAATGAATCTTGGTGGAGATGATTTTATTCCTAAGCCATTTGATCTTTCTGTTTTAGTGGCGAAAATCCAGGCTTTACTCCGTCGTAGCTATCAGTTTGGTCAACATCAACAGGAGTATCACTATACAGAATATGAACTAAATCCGCAGGAAAATGTTGTCAAACGGCGCAATGAGTCCGTTTTACTCACACCAAACGAAAGTAAAATATTATTATTGTTATTTCAGCATATCGGTAAAATCGTTCCTCGTGAAGACATCATGGAAAAGCTCTGGGAGGGCGATGAGTTTGTCGATAGCAATACATTAGCTGTCAATATGACTCGCTTAAGAAAGAAATTATCAGCTATTGGCTTGGATAAAGCGATCCAAACGGTAAAAAACAAAGGCTATTTATTGGAGGATACCAATGAGTAAATTTTTCGACGAGCTTCAGTTGTTTCGATCTTTTCTAAAAGAGCGTATTTTACTTTATGGCGGGTATCTACTCTTATGTCTGATTTTTTTATGCACGTTTTATCTTTGGGAAATTCCTTTAGAACCATTTTTTGATGGAGCGGCGTTTACCTTTGTTTGTTTAGTTCTTGTTTCCATCGGCCGTTTTTTTCGTTATCGTCGTGTGCATAGAGAATTATTACGTATGAAAAAAAATCCAAACTTCCATTCCAGTCAACTTTCTTTATTGCCTAAAGGCAGTAGGTCCTTACTTGAAGCCGATTATCGTGACCTTTTTTTGACCGCTGTTGCACAAAAGGAAAAAGTGGAAGTAACTAGTGAAGAATTAAACAACCAATTGATCGATTATTATAGTATGTGGAGCCATCAAATCAAAACACCGCTTGCTGCATTGGATCTTCTTGTTCAGGCTCAACCTGAGCCTTCTTCAACAATGAAGGCTGAACTGTTTAAGATCGAAGAATATTTGAATATGATGTTGCAGTATTTAAGAATGAATCATGTAAATAATGATTTAGTTATAAAAACACTTGATCTAGATCACTTGATCCATTTGACTGTAAAGAAATATGCCAGCTTTTTTATTCAAAAAAACTTAACGATCACGATAGCTTCAAACCTAAAAAAAGTGATCAGTGATGAAAAGTGGTTTACCTTTATCCTTGAGCAAATTTTGTTCAACGCGATCAAGTATACTCCAAATCAAGGAGAAATCAGAATTTATTTTGAAGGCGAGTCTTTAGTGATTGAAGACACTGGTATTGGCATCTTAGCAGAAGATCTACCCCGTGTTTTTGAACAAGGATATACAGGATTTAATGGACGGGAACATCAAAAAGCGACAGGGCTAGGACTTTATATGAGTGAACAGATCGCTCAAAAAATTGGATTAGTCTTAACGATCGAATCTGAGATCGGTAATGGAACGAAAGTTTTTATCCGTTTTCCACAGGAGCAGTTTCAAGTTGAATAATAAAACCAAACTTACCATATCGTAAGTTTGGTTTTTTATCTGTAAGTAGTATCTTTTTTTGCCCTGCATTATGATAGATATAAGTAATGAACAGGAGGAAATGGCGAATGAAGTTATTGGATGTCAAAAATATAAAAAAGACCTACCAGACAAGGTTTGGCGGTAATCAGGTGGAAGCGTTGAAGCAGATCAACTTTTCTGTTGAGAAAGGAGAATACGTAGCGATCATGGGCGAATCTGGCTCTGGGAAAAGTACACTTTTGAATCTCTTAGCCACCTTAGACAAACCGACCTCTGGAGAAATATTATTGAATGGAAGTAGTCTTTCAGCTATTAAAGAGAAGGATTCAGCAGCCTTTCGTAGAGATCACCTAGGTTTTGTCTTTCAAGATTTCAATTTGCTGGATACTTTTACAGCACGGGACAATATCTTTTTACCTTTAGTTTTGGCAAAGGTCTCGGTTGCCGAGATGGAAAAGCGGATAGCGCCTTTAGCAGCTAAGCTAGGCCTGGTTGGTTTACTGGATAAACATCCTTATGAACTGTCAGGCGGGCAAAAACAGCGAGTTGCAGCGGCTAGAGCGATCATTACCAGTCCAGATATTATTTTAGCGGATGAACCGACCGGCGCACTAGATTCGAAAACTTCCGCTCAATTATTAGCGATGTTTCAGCAGCTGAATGATGATGGGCAAACCATTTTGATGGTTACTCATAGTTCTGTCGCAGCAAGTCATGCCAATCGAATTTTGTTTATTAAAGATGGTCAAGTGTTCAACCAGCTGCACCGTGGGCATCAAACGAATGATCAATTTTTAACGATGATCTCGGAAACGATGACGGCATTATTAACGAAGGAGGTCTGAGGATGTTCTATGTTGATCTAGCGTTGACCAATTTGAAAAAAAATCGAAAAATCTATCTCCCTTTTTTACTGTCAATGGTTTTTTTAGTTGTAATTAATGTGATTTTACAGGTTTTAGTAAAAAACAAAGGGATGAATACTTTACCATCAGCTGAATCAGCGAAACAGCTTTTTGGCTTTGGGCAGTATGTGATTTTGATTTTTACGATCATTTTTTCTCTATACACGAATAGTTTCTTGCTAAAGCAACGAAAAAAAGAACTCGGACTGTATAATATTTTAGGGATGGGCAAAAAAGAGTTACGACATATGCTATTTTGCGAAACGGTTTTATCTTATTTTATTACTATTGTCTGTGGGACGATCATTGGGTCTATATTTTCTAAATTCTGTTTTTTGGCATTAAAAAAAATAACCCAACTCGGAGAGCAGTTTATCTATGATTTTTCGTTCCAAAGTATCCTCTATGTCATTGGGTTGTTTTTTATCATTTATATTCTGCTTTTCTCGTGGAATGTCATACAGCTGCGTTTAGCTAATCCAATTGAACTGCTTCAAGGCTCAAAATCTGGGGAAAAAGAACCTAAAACGAAAGTGTTAACGGCTATCATCGGACTCCTATGTGTGGGAAGTGGTTACTATATATCTGTAACGATCCAATCTCCGATCAGTGCGATCTATCTCTTTTTTATTGCAGTGGTTCTTGTCATTATTGGAACTTATGCATTATTTACGGCAAGCAGTATTGCAATTTTGAAAAGCTTGAAAAAAAACAAACGCTACTATTATCGACCGAATCATTTCATTTCCGTCTCAAGTATGATTTACCGAATGAAACAAAATGCGGCTGGTCTAGCAAGTATTTGTATTCTTTGTACGATGGTGCTGGTGACGATAGCGACGACAGCAAGCTTATATTTTGGTATGGAAAATGTATTGCAAAATCGTAATCCATTTGATATGACGATAGGGGCAAGTGGTCAACAATTCACTAAAGAACAGATGGAAAGTATCAATAATGAACTTGTCCATCTAGCAGAGGAACAGGATGTTAAATTGCATGACAATAAATTATTGCAGGTAGATAATAGTGTACTATTGTCTAAGAAAGCAACAGGCATCTATGAAGGATTTGTTGGTGAAATGGGGGAGACAGCATTCGTTGATTCGGCCATGTTCACCTTCATCACTGAGAAAGAATATGATCGATTAACAGGGGAACAAATAGCTTTATCAGATAATGAAATTGCTGTCTATATGTTGACAGGAACCTATAAAAAAGCATCGATCTCTATTGCAGATCACACATATAAGATCAAGAAACAGATCGATAAGATCGATTTTTTACAGCAAAGTGATTATGGGTTGGTCGATACGTTTTTTATGATTTTCAAAGACAAAGAACAGATTGCAGCATTGATCAGTTCGTTACCTGAAAAAAGTGCAAAAGGTGTAAGCTATTCTCTTTATGCAAATCTTGAAGGAAGTAAAGAAAATCGTTTAGCATTCGGAACTGCTGCACGAGAATTATTAAATCAGCAATCAACAGAGCTTGATTTTTCTTCAATCGACTTAGACAGAGAAGATTCTCTTTCGTTTATTGGCGGCTTTCTTTTTATGGGGATCATTTTTGGTCTAACCTTTACATTGGCAGCAGGAGTCATCATCTACTATAAGCAAATGTCAGAAGGAACAGAGGATCAAGGTCGTTACGATATCATGCAACGTGTGGGGATGAGTCATCAAGAGGTGCAGCAGACGATTCGTAGTCAGATCTTGATGGTTTTCTTTTTCCCGATTGGTTTAGCGGCGCTGCACTTAGCTTTTGCTTTCCCGCTGATGCGAAAATTATTAGTTCTATTTGGATTGACTGACTGGAAGTTTTTCATGCTGGTTTGCTTCCTTACAGTATTTAGCTTTTTCTTTCTTTATTTGCTGATGTACTGGCAAACGTCTAAAGTATATTATCAAATCGTTGAGCGAAAAGTAACAGGGTAGGCAACTGCTGAATTTGTTATGTAGAATAAAAAAAGAAGAGCCCAACACAAAACTACAAATTAGTTTTGTGTTGGGCTCTGATCCTGAATATACAGCGAGAAAAAATGGCTCTTTCGGAAACAAATTGAAAGTGCCGTAAAATACGATGAGGAATGAGTTGATGCTTTTTCATCAGAGACTCATCTCAGATAATCAGTGTTACACATGTCTACTTCACTTGGTTCCGATCACACAAATCTCTAAGGATCAAAGAGACTAAGAATTGAAGGACTTTGTTCACAGGTCTAAATACTTTTGTCTTAGTTTCTTCTTATAGTTGCTGATTTTACATCACTGAGAGTTATTTCATGATGTCATAAATGTCTTTTGAGAGAATCGAGATCGTTTCATAAGAGACATAGTTTTTTGTCATTACACTAAGAATATACGGTTTCTTTGCATAGACGATCGCAACATCGTGGCGATAGTCGTCTACATCACCAATTTTATGTCCGACTTTCACAGGTAAATATTTAGGGATTCTTTGATCATCATAGACAGTATCTTGTAAATATTGGTTGGCAACCCCGCCGAGTTTGTAAATGGCTTGGATCAGTTGTGCATTTTGTTTAGCGCTGGCTCTTAATGTCCAGCTAGTCCAGTTTCTACCGGTAAGGGCGTTTATTTCGTTCAGGAAAGGTTTATCATATTGATTCGCTGAATAATAACCTAAGAAATTAGCACCAACATTATCGGAATATTTTATTGTATTTCTAAGTACTGTTTGAACGGTATAAAATTGGTAGTCAGCATATTTAGGCATGATACCGGCTCCGGCAGGAGAATAAGCACCGCTGAATGAATTCACTTGTGGGGTGTAAAGTAGCGGCTGTGATAATTTCATTGCACCAGAATTCAATTTTTTCTGTGTATAGTAAATGCCTGGGAGTTTTCCTGTGCTTGCTGCAACAAACTCAGTGTTGGGATTGATGGAAGCAGAACCTGTTCCGTTAGCCGGCATAACATAAATACCTAAGCTGCTGCTGTTGTATTTTGTATTCAATAAATGCTGTACTTTTTTTAGTTTATCTGCATAATCATTTTGCTGGTAGCTTTTTGAAAGTGGAGGAGTGTATTTTCCCTTTTGGATAAGTTTCACTTCAAGTGCTTCCATGCGATAACCGTAAGCAGAAGTGCCGGCTTTTTCACCATTTTTCGTCCAGCCTAGCCAACCAAACGATTGCACATGGGCTCGGTAATAAATATCATAATATTTTTTTAAGTCACCAGTTAGACGAAGTTGAACAGCCTCGATCTGAAGGTTTCTACCTGTAGTTCCAGAAAGAGCACCATTAGCAACGAATCCTTGCCAGCCAATATTTTTAATATGACTGTTATATTGGATCGATCCGCTTAAATCGGAGTTGGGGATACTAAACTTAAGAGCTTCCAATTGGCGTTTTTTCCCTGTTGTACCAACGATTTTTCCGCTGGTATCAGCAGGCTGCCAGCCAATGCCTCCTACATGAGCTTGGGTCATTAATTTAGGCGTTTTGATTGCAGGTTTCTTCACTGCTCCAGGCGCTGCCTGACCTTTGACGACAAGTTTGATTCGAATGGCTTGGATACCAAATGAAAAGCCTGTAGTGCCAGCAATTTGATCATTTTTTGCCCAATCCAGCCATCCAAAATTTGCTGCATGAACTTGATAATAGATATCAAATTTTTCAGCATACTCACCAGTCAGTTTCAATTGAACGGCTTCCACTTGTAATTTTTTTCCCGTTGTCCCTGCAGTCAGTCCATTATTCACATAGCTTTGCCAGCCGATGTCTTTCACGTGCGCTCTATAAGAAGCTCCGACGCTTAACGCAGGTTGCTCAAGTTTGACTCTCAATGCTTCGATTGATAAATTCTGACCTGTTGTCCCTGAAGTAGTGCCATTTTTTACATAGTTTTGCCAACCAATTTTTTGGACATGTGTTTGATAACTGAGCTTGGGTGCAACCATAACTGGATGATCTGTGGCCCCAGGAGCTGTTCCATCTTTAGGAACAAGTTTGATTCGAATGGCCTGCATATCAAATGAAAAGCCTGTAGTTCCAGCGATTTGATCATTTTTTGCCCAGTCCAGCCAACCGAATTGAGCTGAATGAGCTTGATAGTACACATCGAATTTTTCAGCATACTCACCAGTTAACTTCATTTGTATAGCTTCTATTTGCAGTTTTTTTCCTGTTGTTCCCGCCATAACTCCATCTGTCACATAATTTTGCCAGCCGATGTCTTTTACATGTGTTCTATAAGAAATTCCACCAGAAAGTTCTGAGGGTTCAAGAGTGATTTTTATCCCTTCTAGTCGTAGTTTTTTTCCTGTTGTACCAGAAATGGCGCCATCTTTTACAGGTGCTTGCCAGCCGAGATCTTTGATATGGCTTTCATAGAAGACGGAAGGAACTCTTTCTGGTTCGACCGGTGTTTCTTCTATTTCTGAAGTGGACGTCTGAGTTTGGTTCTCTTTTTTTTTTTCTAAAAGAGCATCGATCGTTTTTATATGTGTTGCTTGGTCGCTTTTTTCAGCCAGTTGACCGTCGTTTTTCCATTCTGACCATTGTTCTTCATCAGAATAAACACGATACTTGATCGTATAATTCTCTGCTAGTTCATTGGAAAGAGTGAAGGAGATATTTTTAAGTGTGTGCTCTTTGAAATGCAGTGTCTCTCCATTAGTTGCTTTCAGTTGTTTTCCATCAGTCGTTTCGAGTGCATAAGTGATTCCATTTGGTATCGTTTGCAAATGTTGATCGGAAAGGCTTGCTTTTATTCCTAGAAGCGGCTGTTGTTCATCAATTGAGGTCGTCCAGCTTTCCCCAAAAAGCATTGAAAAATGCAACTGGATACCCTCTTTTTCTGTAGTAGCAGTTGTATCTGATTCTTGCGTCGTACTTTCTATTGCAGTTGACTGCTCAGCAGTAAAGCTTGGTTCACTGGAAGATTCACTTGATTCCACTGTCGTGGCTTCTACTTTAGGACTTCCAGCAAGAAAGATGAAGCATGTTAAAAGAAGACAAACAAACTTTTTCATTTTTTAATAACCATCCTTTTTTTTATATATCATAATTATAATTTATTTTGTTTTTTTTAACTAGGATAAGTTAGAAGTAAAATACAAAAATCAGTTTGTTACGGTAATAGCTATAAATTAGAGAAAACGAATATTACGTGAAGAAAAATTTAATGATATAATAGATTATTAAAAGGATTTAAAATGTTGAGAAAGAATGTCATAAATGAAAAGGGGTTTTTTTATGAATAGGAAAAGAGTATTGTTTTCTTTTTTGTTGATAGCGATACCAGTGTTGATTGGTTTTATTATTAGTTTTTTTATAAAGCTTCACGCATTATATATCATAGGTGGTGTATATGCAGTCATGCTCTGGTTCATGCTGCCATCGGATGTTTTTTCTAGAAGTACCTTAGATTACAATATCAAAAGTGTTAACCCAACCTATAAACATGAATCACCAGATTATGTCGGTGGAACAAAACAACAATTAGTGAATTTTTTATTAGTTGCGCTAATGCTTGCTGGGTGTCTATTTTTGATTTTTTTGCTAGGTGATTAATAAACAGCTAGACTCAAAAGAGTAGATTAGAGTAGAAAAATGAAACAAGCGATTGTACATATTGCATTAGTTGTCGAGGATTATGATGCAGCGATCGATTTTTATACAAAGCAGCTAGATTTTATTTTAATCGAAGATACCTACTAGCCCAAACAAGACAAAAGATGGGTCGTTGTGTCACCAAAAGGCTCAAGAGGGACGACTATTTTATTAGCAAAAGCCTCAAAGCCGATTCAAAAGGAGTTTATCGGAAATCAGTCAGGTGGTAGAGTTTTTCTATTTTTAGGTACGGATGATTTTTTAAGAGATTATCAAAAGGTGCTTGAAAAAGGGATCGAATTTGTTCGAGAACCTAAGCAAGCAGATTATGGAACTGTAGCAGTATTCAAGGATTTATATGGCAATTTATGGGACTTAGTTCAATTTAATGAAGATCATCCAATGAATGGAAGTATCGATTGATTCTAAAAAGAATGGAGAATAGAGAATGAAAATCATTGGTTTATTAGGTGGAATGAGCTGGGAGAGTACGGTCAGCTATTATGAAGCAATCAATCAAATCATCTCAAAAAAATTAGGTGGACTGCATTCAGCAAAGTGTCTGATATCTAGTGTAGATTTTGCGGAGATCGAGCATCTTCAGGCGATAGGAGATTGGCAGAAAAGTGGAAATCTTTTGGCTCGTGAAGCTAAAAGGCTGGAAAATGCCGGTGCAGATTGTATCGTCATTTGTACGAATACAATGCATAAAGTTGCCCCAATGATCGAACAAGTCATTTCGATCCCGCTTTTACATATTGCAGAGGAAACAAGAAAAGTGATCGAAAGGGATAAAATCAGCAAGATTGCTTTATTGGGAACTAAATATACGATGACACAGGATTTCTATAAGGAAAAATTGATCGAACATGGGATAGAAGTCATGATTCCTACTAAGGATGATGTTGAATTTGTTAATCAAGTGATTTATGAAGAATTATGCTTAGGAAAAATCAGAAAAGAATCTAAAGAACGTTATGTGACGATCATCGATCAGTTAGCAGAGCAAGGGGCCCAAGGAGTTATTTTAGGCTGCACAGAGATAGGCTTGCTGATCAAGCAAGAAGATACCAAGGTCAAGCTATTCGATACTACAAAGATCCATGCTGAAAGTGCGGCTCTTTATTCCTTAGCTGATTAAATGGTAGGTAATAGAATAGACAACAGATATTCAAAAATGGATGTTTGTTGTCTTTTTTTTCTTAAGTAAATGGATAAAAATATAAATCGAAAGATAACTATTGTTATTTATATAGATGATCATACGCTATTTAAACTGCTAATGAGTATGTTTGATCTAAAAGTTAAAAATAATTTCGTTATTTAAATTTTTATGCTTGAATTTTTTTGAAACTGGGGGTATACTCTGTATATAAAATAAACTTACTTTTAGTAAGTGTTTGGAGGAATAGACTTATGACAAAATATGGTGTAATTGTAGGATCAACTAGAAAGAATTCATACTCAGAAGCAGTGGCTAAAGCGATTGTGAAAGGACTTCCCGCAGATGCAGAAGTAACATTTTTGAACATCAAAGATTTACCATTATACAACCAAGATTATGATGAAAATTCTCCAGAAGCATATACAACATTTAGAAATGCTGTAGCGGCTCAAGATGCATTTATCTTTGTAACACCAGAACACAATAGAAGTATTACAGCAGCATTGAAAAATGCACTGGATGTTGCTTCAAGACCTTGGGGTCAAAGCGTTTGGGGTGGTAAACCAGCGTTAGTAGCATCACAATCGATTTCAGGAATTTCTGGAGTGTTAGCTAACCACGTTTTACGTCAATCATTAGTTTTCTTAGATATGCCGACAATGCAACAACCAGAAGTGTACATCGGTCAATCTGATAAATTATTTGATGAAAATCTTGAACCTAACAATGAGGGCACAAAAGATTTCTTGGCAAGTGTGGGTAAACAATTCAGTGAATTTGCTGCTAAGTTTGCTTAGGGAATGATTCTCTGCACCCTAGAAATTGCAGTAATCAGTTTGAAGAGGTTGGGACAGAAGCTTTTAACTCTTGCCACTTCAGCACTTAGAATTTTATTGGCTTTACTTTGTTCCTTGAACAGCAGTGAAACTGTATGTGTTAGCTGAGCTGATCGAAGCACAATGTATTAGTGCCTCTGCTTCCAGTGTTTATTGATTTTAAAGTGTGAAACAAAGCGGATTTTTCGTTTTGTTTCACACTTTTTTTGTTAGACATGTTATACTTTGGTTGGGTAGAAAAAGTTACGTTTGGAGTCGTTTAGGTCGGATGTTATATCGTTTCTCTCATGATGAGTTGGCGACGATAGCAGGTTTTAATATCATGATCGGTAGTGAAAAACTTTTTTAAAGAGCCCAAATCGTCCACAAGTGGTGAGTGGTGTGTTAAAAGAAGAAGCTGTTCAGATGTATCAAGACCATTTTCGAAACAAGACTTAAGAAAGAGGTGAGCAGATGAAAAAAAATGAGTACTTAGCTTTAGTTGCAATGGAAGAATGTGCCGAAGTTCAACAAGCGTTATCAAAAGCAATTCGTTTTGGTTTTAAAGACCACCATCCTTCTAGAGTGGATGAATCGAACGAAGAGCAAATGTTGACTGAATTTTACCAGCTGACTGCAATGATCGAAGAGCTGGAAAAGCAAGGAGCGATCAAGTGTTTCTCAGAGGAAAAAATCACTAAAATAAAGCAAGATAAAATAAAAAAAGTATATAAGTACATGGATTATCCAAAGCAGGAATGAGAAGGAATCTTAAGATAGACGAGAATAATTTTGACAGTCAGCTCAGCTGAATTCGTTTTTTTATCGGTCGAAATCGTCATTTTTAGCACGATATTTTTTCCGATTATGAGAAGTTTCATTCGTTTTCTGATTTTTTCAAGAAAAGTATACATCTTTTGATGAGAAATGAACGGAAACATTTGAATTTTCTAAATAAAAGAGTATACTCTAAATTGGAATCATTCTAAATTTAATAAAAACAGTTTTCACATTTAGTAATAAGTAAGTTTATTTTATTCGCGGTCTGAATCTCATTTTGCAGAACCAACCAACTGTACAAATGACTCTTCGTTCGAGTAGAATCGGCTTCTTTCTTTGTGTGTGGACAGTAAAAACAAGGGGGATTATTGATGTTTGATATTGTATCATTAGCTAGGTTCCAATTTGCGATGACCACAGTCTTTCACTTTTTCTTCGTGCCGTTTTCGATAGGATTAGCACTTGTTGTTGCAGTGATGGAAACGATGTATGTAGTGAAAAAAGATGAGCGTTATCGTAAAATGGCGAAGTTTTGGGGCAACATTTTTCTATTGAGTTTTGCAGTAGGTGTGGTCACAGGTATTATTCAAGAGTTCCAGTTTGGTATGAACTGGTCTGATTATTCACGATTTGTAGGAGATATTTTTGGCGCTCCTTTAGCGATCGAAGCACTGCTTGCATTCTTTTTAGAATCAACATTCTTAGGATTGTGGATCTTTACTTGGGATAAAGTAAATCCAAAACTACATTTGACATTTATTTGGTTGGTTGTATTTGGGTCAATGATGTCAGCATTCTGGATCTTAGCGGCAAATAGTTTCATGCAGCATCCAGTGGGATATACGCTGAACAATGGCCGGGCAGAATTGATCGATTTTGGTGCGGTGATCGCCAATCCAAAAGTTTGGTATGAATTTAGCCACGTATTGGCTGGTGCTGTCGTAATGGGCGGAATGATCGTTGCCGGTTTAGCAGCATTCCAAATCTTGAAAAAACGTGATGTCAGCTTCCACAAAGTATCTATGCGTATCGGTATGTGGATCGCATTGTTTGGGTCTTTAGGCGTATTATTAGCTGGGGACTTACAAATGAAAGCTTTGATCGAAGGACAGCCAATGAAATTTGCAGCAATGGAAGGTGCATATGAAGATTCTGGAGATCCTGCGGCCTGGACGTTGATTGCTTGGGCTGACGAAGCAGAGCATAAACAAGTATTCGGAATCCAAATTCCATATGTGTTAAGTATTTTATCTTATAATAGTCTGTCTGGTTCTGTTGATGGAATGGAAACAGCGAACAAAGATTTAATTGAAAAATATGGCGATAGAGATTACTTCCCGCCAGTCAATACACTATTTTGGAGCTTTAGAGTAATGGCCGGTTTCGGTGTATTGATGCTTTTGGTTTCAGCATTAGGGCTTTTCTTTACCCGCAAGAAAAAACCATCGCTTTATGAAAAACGCTGGATGGTTTGGATCGTTGCTTTATGTACATTTGCACCATTCTTAGCAAATACGACAGGTTGGTTGATCACAGAGTTGGGCCGTTATCCTTGGACTGTTTATGGATTGTTCACGATCGAAGACAGTGTTTCACCAAACGTTTCTGTCGCTTCGTTATTAACTTCAAATATTATTTACTTTATTCTTTTTGCAGGTCTTGGTTCTGTGATGGTTTACTTGATCACTGTTGAACTGAAAAAAGGTCCTGATTATGAAGAAAAGAAATTAGCACAAGCGAATGCGACTGAAGTAGATCCATTCGATAAGGAGGTCTTTGAAGGATGAGTACGTTGCAGTTACTATGGTTTGTATTGATCGGTATTCTATTTTCAGGCTTCTTCTTTCTTGAAGGGTTTGACTTTGGTGTCGGAATGTCCGTTCAAACATTAGCACATGATGAAGAAGAAAAAGAACAAATCATCCAAACGATCGGACCTGTTTGGGATGGTAATGAAGTTTGGTTACTAACAGCAGGTGGAGCGATGTTTGCCTCATTTCCATACTGGTATGCATCACTATTTAGCGGTTTTTACTTGATTTTATTCATTATTTTAGTTGGTTTGATCATTCGTGGCGTGTCATTTGAATTCCGTCATCGGATGCCTGATGGGAAACGACGTAGAATGTGGAACTGGACACTTTCAATTGGAAGCTTCATAGTACCGTTTTTCTTTGGGATTTTATTTATCAGTTTAGTCCAAGGAATGCCTTTAGATGTCGATGGCAATATGTCTGCAACTTTTACTGACTATATCAATGTCTTTTCTGTAGTCGGTGGTGTTGCGTTGACCTTATTATGCTACTTGCATGGATTAAACTATATTACCTTGAAAACAGAAGGACCGGTTAGAGAACGTGCACGTAATTATGCCTCATTCTTTTACTGGGTGCTATATGTTGGACTAGTTGTATTTGCAGCATTGTTGTACTTCAAAACAGATTTCTTTGACAATCATTTTGCTGTGACGCTAGTACTTGTTCTAGCAATCGTTATTTTGACAGTAGTTGCGAATGTAAGTGTCTTTAAGAAAAAAGAAATGGCAGCATTTATTGCCAGCGGATTAACACTTGTTGTGTTGGTTGCTTTATTGTTTAGCGGTTTATTCCCACGTGTGATGATCGGCAGTGAAGGTTATTACGATATCTTGATCAAAGACGCATCAAGCAGCCCGTATACGTTAAAAACAATGACTTGGTTGTCATTGACGATTTTACCATTTGTATTGGCTTATACTGCTTGGTCATACTATATCTTTAGAAAACGAATCAAACATCCGGCAATCGCTGCTTTGGGGTATGAAGGATGATCGATAAAGCCATCTTAAAGATGCCTAAAATTAAACAGACGATGATTTTGCTTGCAGGTTTTTCTTTCCTGCAAGCAGTCTTTATAATCGGGCAGGCATTTTACTTAGCTAAAGCAGTTGTTGGACTTTGGGAAGGCGGCAAGCTTCATGATCAGTTGTCCGCGATCCTTCTTTTCTTTTTATTTTATACGGGCAGACATGTTATAACCTATGTACGAGAAAAAAAACTGGATCATTTCAGCTATGATCGTTCACGTGAATTGAGAGAACAGTTGCTGCAAAAAATCTTTCGTTTAGGACCAACAGTCGTTCAAAAAAATGGGACTGGTAATATGGTCACGATGGCACTTGAAGGAATCAGTCAGGCAGAAAATTATCTTCATTTGATTTTGATGAAAATCATGAATATGATGATCATTCCCTGGTTGATCTTGATTTTTATTTTTACTCTGGACATTCGTTCTGGAGTGGTTTTGCTGGTCGTTTTTCCAATGATTATTATTTTTATGATCATTTTAGGGTATGCGGCACAAAGTAAAGCTGATAAACAGTATAAAGCCTTTCAATTGTTGTCGAATCATTTTATCGACTCATTGAGAGGGATCGATACACTAAAATTATTCGGGTTGAGTGAAAAATACGCCGGCAGCATTTACAATACGAGTGAGCGTTTTAGACGTGCGACAATGAGTACACTTAAAATTGCCATTTTATCTACCTTTGCTTTGGACTTTTTCACTACATTGTCCGTTGCAGTTGTTGCGGTTTTTTTAGGTTTAAGTTTGTTGGAAGGCGGTATTCTACTTTTTCCTGCCTTGACGACCTTGATTTTAGCACCGGAATTCTTTTTACCTGTCCGTGACTTTGCCAGTGATTATCATGCAACATTAGATGGAAAAAATTCTTTCCAAGCGATCCAGGCAGTGTTGGATTTAAAAGAAGTCGAAGAAACAGATACTTTGTCCTTAGAGGACTGGACGGCGTTAAGCGAGCTATCAGTTGAACAATTGACTTATAGCTATGAAGAAGCGCCTCAACCAGCCTTAAAAGCCCTGAATTTTAGTGCAAAAGGGTATCAAAAAATTGGGATCATTGGTGCTAGTGGTTCGGGCAAATCAACATTGATCAATGTTTTAAGTGGTTTTTTAGAGCCTGACACGGCGACAACGGAAATTCAGATCGATGGACAGAAACTCCCTCATTTTCAGCAAAAAGAATGGCAAAAACAAGTGGTTTATATTCCTCAAACACCGTATATTTTTCAGGATACGCTGGCAAACAATGTCCGCTTTTATACTCCGGATGCTTCGGATGAGCAAGTTGCAGCCGCAATTGAATTAGTTGGACTGCAAGCACTAGTTTCGAGCTTGGCTCAGGGTATTCATACAATGATCGGTGAAAGCGGCAGAGTTTTAAGTGGCGGTCAAGCACAAAGAATCGCCTTAGCGAGAGCCTTTTTAGATCAGGAACGCCGTGTTTTGCTGTTTGACGAGCCGACAGCTCATTTAGATATTGAAACAGAAGTTGAATTAAAAGAAAGAATGTTACCGTTGATGGAAGATCATTTGGTATTCTTTGCTACTCACCGTCTACATTGGATGGCTGAAATGGATTATATTTTGGTCATGGATAAAGGGCAGCTTGTAGAAGCAGGAACATTGACTGAATTAACAGAAAAAAATGGCTATTATGTACGATTAATGAATCAAATGAGGGGGACAGAATAATGGAAAATACCCCAACGAATAAAGAATTATATAGGAAAGATCAATGGGTCAAACCGTTTTTGAAAAAGTACAAAGGACTGTTGTATCTTGCTTTGTTCCTAGGCTTTTTAACATTTTTCAGTGCGGGTGCCTTGATGTTCAATTCAGGTTATTTGATCAGTCGGGCGGCTTCGCTTCCTGAAAATATTTTGATGATCTATATTCCGATCGTTTTGACGCGGGCTTTTGGGATCAGTCGTCCAGTATTTCGATACATTGAACGTCTGGTCAGTCATAACTGGGTCTTAAAGATGACGTCTGATTTACGTTTGAAGCTGTATTTGGTTTTAGAGAAAGATGCGATTTTCTTTAAATCAAAATATCAAACGGGAGATATTCTTGGCTTGCTTTCAGAAGATATCAATCATTTGCAAAATTTATACTTGCGGACGATTTTTCCCACAGTGATCGCCTGGTTGTTATACATTTTTATTATTATCGGTTTAGGTCTTTTTTCCTGGTGGTTCGGGCTATGCATGTTGTTGATGCTTGGCGTAGTTGTGTTCTTACTGCCCTTGGTTTCTGTGCTGGTAAATGGCGCGAAACAGGAAAAGCAAAAAGTATCTAAAAATGAATTGTATAAGAAATTGACGGATAATATCTTGGGTGTCTCAGATTGGGTATTCAGTCAAAGAGGACATGAATTCGTTCATTCATATGAAAAAGATGAAGCGAAGCTGCGTGAATTAGATGAACAGATCAAACGATTTAATCGGTTCCGTGATTTTGTTCTTCAAGTAATCTTTGGGGGCATCACGATCGCTATTTTAGCATGGGCGAGCATGCGTTTTCCAGGAAATCATGGTGGAGCGGCAAATTGGATCGCAGCGTTTGTATTGACGGTCTTTCCATTGATCGATGCCTTTGCGCCGTTGCCAGATGCTGCACAAGAGACCAATATTTACAAAGATTCGATCAAACGTCTGAATGATCTGCCTGAAATTAGTGAAACAGTAAAGGTCACAGACCTAGAAGTTAAAAATACGGAAATAGTCATCGACGATATCTCCTTTTCATATGATCAAGCAGAACATACTGTTTTAGAACATCTAACGTTGAAGATCGAGCCAAAAGAAAAATTAGCTATTTTAGGACGAAGCGGTTCTGGAAAAAGCACATTGGCTAGCTTGATTCGCGGAGATTTGCGTCCAAGTAAAGGAACAATCACTTTGGGAGATGTTCCAATGACCGATTTTGGCGATCAAATCACGCAATCGATCAGTGTGATTCATCAAGCACCATATCTATTTAGAACATCTATTTTAAACAATATTCGCCTTGGTCGAGAAGAAGCTTCTGAAGAAGAGGTTTGGCAGGTTCTGGATAGTGTGGGACTGAAAGAAATGATTCAAGAATTGCCGGAAGGCTTACAAACGATGGTTGACGAAGCAGGATTGCGTTTTTCAGGTGGAGAGCGTCATCGATTGGCTTTGGCACGGATTTTATTACAAGATACACCGATTGTTTTGTTGGACGAGCCAACGACAGGTCTAGATCCAATCACTGAACAGCAATTGCTGAATACCTTTTTTGAAACTCTGAAAGATAAAACGATCATTTGGATCACCCATCACTTACAAGGGGTACACATGATGGATCGAGTGATATTTATTGAGGACGGGCGTTTGGAAATGAGTGGGACACCGGAAGAATTATTGGCAACGAATCAACATTATCAACAACTGTATGCCATTGATCGAGGGATGACCACCGATTGATTTTTTACAAAAAGACGAGGCAAAACTCTCTGAGCTTTGCCTCGAACTTTTCTTTTTTTGCAGTCGCTTAAAATGAACGTTGAAGCAACAGTTGTGTTAGCTGTTCTAGTTGGTTTTTACCTAAACAATCAGGTAATTTTTGAATATCGAACAGCGCCTTTTCAGTCACTTTTTTTGCAAAATTTTTGGCATCTGTCACGCCATCATATTTGTGGACCAGTTGACCTAATTCGATAGCTTCTTCTATTGAAATGTCTGACTTTTTCTCTAAATAAGGATAGAAGTGTTCAGGTGCTTTTTGTATAGCAAAAATCAAAGGTAAAGTATAGACGCCTTGGGCTAGATCTTCTAAAACAGGTTTTTTCAATGTTTTGCTATCAGCCGAGTAGTCTAAAATATCATCATAAACTTGAAAAGCGATGCCGATATTTCGGCCGATACGTGCAGCTAAACGCTGGATTTCTTTATTGGCATAGCCGAAATGAGCCCCCTCTAAGCAGCTTAGAGAAAATAGCTCAGCAGTTTTGCCGTTGACACTACGTAGATAATCAAAGACAGTGATATTTTTTTTATAGCGTGTGTGCATTTGATCCAATTCGCCAAGCAATAGTCGTTTCATTGCAACAGCATTTGTATGTAAGAAATCAGAACCATTCATTGTATCTGCTAGTAATTCAAAAAATTCAGTGAATAGTAAATCACCTGTATAAACGGCGATATCTTTACCATAACGAGATTGAATCGTTGCAGCACCGCGTCTTAGTGGTGAATCGTCAATGATGTCGTCATGGACAAGAGTGGCCATATGCAAAATTTCGATCGATGCGGCGATCTTGAGTAGTTGTTGATGATCTTGTTTTTGTTTATCACCAATTTGGGCAAACAAGAAAAAGAAAGCGGGGCGTAATAATTTACCGCCAGAACAAGTCAGATCGATCAATGCTTGTTCGATATCTTTGTTGCGTACTTTCACTTGGTGTTTGATCAGGTCACAGGTTTCATTCAATTGTTGTTGGATCACAGGGAAATCTTTCCAAAACTCATTCATAGCATAATAATCCTTTCGGTCGTTCAATTGTTCAATACTATTGATTGTATACGAAGTTGGCTAAGAAATACAGTAAATTATTTCATGAGCATAAAACTAAATATTAAAAGAGGAGAGTAGTATAATTTGAATAAAGAAGTATTTTTTGAACTTGTTGAACTTAAAGCAAAAACAGCTAGTGTGTTACCTTTTCTTTTAGGCATTTGTTTTAGTTGGTATCATTATCAGAATTTGCATTTATTTTATGTATTGATCTATTTTATTGCGATGTTCATTTTCAATATGGCTGTCGATATTTTAGATAATTATAACGACTATCATCATGCAAAAGAAGGGCATGACTATAAGGAAAAAACCAATATCATCGGACGGGAAAACTTATCATTATCGATGATTCGCAGTTGGATCATTTGGATGATCGTTATTTCTGCATTGATAGGCATTGGTTTATCTGTGATCGTGGGCTGGCCTTTGTTGTGGCTGGGCTTATACTGTTACTTGATTGGAATTTTTTATTCTTCGGGACCTAAGCCACTGTCTAGTTTACCTTTAGGTGAAGTATTTTCCGGTTTTACGATGGGCTTTATGATCATGTTGATTTGTGTCTACATCAATACCTTTGACTCGTTTCAATGGACACTGACGAATCTAGGGAGTATCTTCTTAGTGGCATTGCCAAATACATGCTTGATCGCTAATCTGATGCTAGCCAATAATATTTGTGATTTGGAAGAAGATGAGATGAATCACCGCTTTACCCTGGTTCATTATTTAGGGAAAAAGGTTTCGCTTCGTTTATTTGTAGGTCTGATCATTGTAGCTTTCAGTTCGATCATTTTAAGTGTATTTTTAGGTCTGACACCAATCACGATGCTATTGATGATCGTCACGGTCCCGTTTACCTGGAAACAAACGAAACTGTTTTTAAAGGAACAAATCAAAACGAAGACATTTATCTGCGCAGTCAAAATTTTAGCTGTCGGTGCTTTTTCACAAGTTGTTTTTTTTGCCATAGGATTGTGGTTTAAATAATAAAATCAAACAGGTCAAAAGGAGAGTTTTAACATGAGCAAACACGTTGTTATTTTAGGCGCTGGCTATGCGGGCTTAAGAGCGCTGCATGAATTACAAAAAGGAAACGATGACATCAAGATCACATTAGTGGATCAAAATGATTACCACTTTGAGGCAACAGATATTCACGAAGTTGCAGCTGGGATCCAAACTTCTGAGCGGATCACTTATCCAATTAAGGATGTAGTTAAATCAGCATGTACGACTTTTGTACAAGGAACAGTAGAAAAGATCGACAGTGAAAATCAAGAGGTTCACCTAAAAGATCAAGCACCACTTTCTTATGATTATTTAGTCGTAGCATTGGGCTACGAATCTGAGTCTTTTGGAATTCCTGGTGTGGAAGAATTTTCATTAAAAATGGTAGATATTCCTACTTCAGAAAAAGTTTACCAACATTTAACAGAGCAAATGAAGGTTTATAAAGAAACAAAAGATGAGAATTGCTTGAAGATCGTTGTCTGCGGTGCCGGTTTTACTGGGATCGAGCTATTAGGTTCTCTAGTTGAAGGGAAAAAGAAACTTGCGGCAGTGGCTGGAGTTGAACCTGACAAAATTCAATTATACTGTGTCGAGGCAGTTACACGTCTGTTACCGATGTTTAGTGAAAAACTAGGCGGATACGGGATCGATCATCTAAAAAAATGGGGCGTCAATTTCCTAGTTGGCAAACCAATCAAAGAAATCAAACAAGATACAGTAGTTTATTTAGATGATCAGGAAACCAATGAATTAAAAGAGTTAGCAGCAAAAACGATCATTTGGACAACTGGTGTCAGCGGCAGTCATGTGGTCGGTGATTCTGGCTTTGCAGCAAAACGCGGTCGTGTGATGGTTCAACCAGATTTGACAGATGCTGAGCATAGTAATGTATACATTATTGGTGACTGTTCTGCTGTCATGGACAAAGAATCAAATCGTCCGTATCCAACAACTGCACAAATTTCTCTTAAAATGGGAGAGCATGCAGGAAAAAACATCAAAGCGCAATTAAAAGGTGAACCAACAAAAGAATTTACGTTCAAATCATTAGGATCTGTGGCTTCTATCGGCAATAGCCATGCATTCGGTGAAGTCGGAAAAATGGAAGTCAAAGGCTATCCGGCTTCTGTGATCAAAAAGGCGATCATGGACCGTTCACTATTTGAAACAGGCGGCATCAAAGAAATGCTTGCTAAAGGACGTTTTGATTTTTATCGTTAAACAATAGAATGATTACCAGTTAAAGCGGTTGAGACAAAAAGCGTTTAGCTCCGAAAAATAAGAAGGAGTTGCTTTTTTTCTCGCCGTTTATGCAGATTTAGGGCCTGAAGGGATTGGGACATAACTCTACGAGTTACGACTCAGTCCTTTTTAAAACGAATAAATGCTGGAAGCAGAAGTAACTACTACTCTACACTTCGTTTCGATCTCATTAACTTCTACGCATGAAACATGCTAGAGTTAAAGGCCTTCGCTTCGATCACATCAGCTAACGCATACAGTTTCACTATTGTTCAAAGAACAAAGTGAAGCTAGCAACATTCTAAGTGCTAAAGTACTAAGATTTGAAGGCTTCGGAAATAAGCTGAACTTGCTGTAAAACACAACGAGGAACGAGTTGATGTGGCACAGTACCTACTTGGTTCTAGGAGTTGAACACTTCTGTCCCATCCTGCTCTGGCTCTAAACGTTTTGCAATCAAAAAATTAAAATTGTAAGAGAAACAATGGGGGTACTTTTGTTCGGCTCACTTTTTAGGTATAATGGATACTGAGTGAAAAGAGGGATGTTACATGGCACAAAAAAGAAAACGTGCAAAAAAGAAAAAAACGAAAAAACAGCAACAGCAGCAAGAGCATCTGAATTTCATTTTTCTTGGAATCTTTTTTATTTTCTTTGGCTTATTCGGCCTATTAAAACTGGGCTTTTTAGGAACCTTGATTGCAAATGGCTTGCGTGTTGCGATTGGTAATACATTTCCTGCCGCAGCTTGCTTATTGATGCTTTATGGGCTATCTTTGGTGATTTTTGGTCGTGAGTTTCCCATCAAAAAGACTCGTCCGATCATTGGCGGCGTTGTGATCTATTTAGGGGTATTGCTGTTTTTCCATGCGTACATGTTTCGCAATGTTGGAACGCAGACACCTGATATCTTAGGTACGACATGGGATTTTCTAAAAATCGATCTCAAAGGAAATGTCGTTGCTCAAAATGTCGGTGGTGGAATGATAGGTGCTGCGCTTTACAGTATGACCTATTTCCTGATTGCACAGTTTGGCAGTTATTTGGTTGCTACATTATTGATTCTGCTAGGAATTTTTCTTGTAAGTATGCTTGAAGTCCAACAAGTAATGGGCGGTCTGCAGATCATTCGCGAAAAAATCGGGCATTTCTTTGCTAAAAGCGAAGCAAAACAGTCAGAGAGAGAAGCGAAGCGCGCAGAAAAACGTGCAGCTAAACAAGCTGAGATCGAAAGACTAGCGCAGGAACGTTTAAAAAATGATGTGCGTGAGCTGACTCCTGGTGAGAAATTGGCACAAGAATCTTGGGAACAAGAAGAAAAAGAAGTACAAGAACCAGAACAGCTGACGTTAGTACCGATCGATAGTTTTCAAAGTCAAGCTGAGATGCAGCCTATACATTCAGAACAAGCAATTGCTGAGCCGGAGATCGATGAAGGCGGCGATCTGGACTTTGAAATTTCAGAAGAAGCAGAGGACCGCGATTACGAACTACCGCCATCCACATTATTAGATTCGATTCCTTCTGCTGATCAAAGCGGTGAATACCAAAAAATCGAAAAAAATATTGGTGTATTGGAGCAGACCTTCAAAAGCTTTGGAGTCGATGCTAAAGTAGTGAAAGCTAGCCTGGGTCCTGCGGTGACAAAATTCGAAATCCAACCTGCTGTAGGGGTTAAAGTGAGCAAAGTTGTCAGTTTGACAGATGACATTGCTTTAGCATTAGCGGCGAAAGATGTGCGGATGGAAGCACCGATTCCAGGGAAATCACTGATAGGGATCGAGGTACCTAATAGTACGGTCAGCACAGTTTCCTTTAGAGATATTATCGAAGCACAGCCAAGTCATCCAGACAAGCTGCTGGAGGTTCCTTTAGGCAGAGATATTTCAGGGATGGTCCAGTCAGCAGATTTAACCAAAATGCCCCATTTACTGATCGCAGGATCGACAGGGAGCGGGAAGTCTGTTGCGATCAACGGTATCATTTCAAGTATCTTGATGCGGGCAAAACCTCATGAAGTGAAATTGATGATGATCGACCCCAAAATGGTCGAGTTAAATGTTTATAATGGAATTCCGCATCTCTTGACACCAGTTGTGACAAATCCTAGAAAAGCAGCGCAAGCACTTCAAAAAGTTGTTCAGGAAATGGAATTTCGTTATGAAAAATTTGCGGCCACGGGTGTTCGAAATATCTCCGGGTACAATGATTTGGTCATTCAAAAGAATTTAGAGGATGGTGAAAACCGGCCGATTTTACCATTTATTGTTGTGATCGTAGATGAGTTAGCTGACTTGATGATGGTTGCTAGTAATGAAGTCGAAGATGCAATCATCCGTTTAGCACAAATGGCTCGTGCAGCTGGAATCCATATGATCTTAGCAACACAACGTCCAAGTGTGGATGTCATTACAGGAATCATCAAAGCCAACGTACCGTCAAGAATGGCATTTGCTGTTTCCAGCGGAACAGATTCTCGCACGATCATCGATAGTAATGGTGCAGAAAAATTATTGGGACGAGGCGACATGCTGTTCTTACCAATGGGCGAAAATAAACCGATCCGGGTACAGGGTGCTTTCATATCTGATCAGGAAGTTGAACGAGTTGTCGCTTTTGTGACTGAACAGCAAGAGGCAGAGTATCAAGAAAGTATGATGCCGACAGAAGAAGATACAACTAGCACAAGCAGTGAAGCTTCACAAGATGAATTATATGAAGACGCGAAAGCTTTAGTCGTAGAAATGCAGACAGCAAGTATATCGTTGCTTCAAAGACGCTTTAGAATCGGTTATAATCGTGCAGCTCGTTTAGTAGATGAGCTGGAAGAACATGGGGTGATTGGACCGTCAGAAGGCAGCAAACCAAGAAAAGTATTTATTGAACCTATGCCGGAAGAAGGACTTGCCGATCATGAATTAGAGTAGTCAAAAAGAGTGGCCAAAGTGGTCCACTCTTTTTTTA
Organism: Enterococcus sp. 9D6_DIV0238; assembly: GCF_002174455.2. NCBI lineage: Bacteria > Bacillati > Bacillota > Bacilli > Lactobacillales > Enterococcaceae > Enterococcus > Candidatus Enterococcus dunnyi. The sequence goes on along the minus strand of NZ_CP147246.1, from coordinate 1,030,422 downwards.
CTGCAGCTGTATTTCATCTAAATGAGTTTCATATAGTAATAATGTTTGGTACAATGTAAGAAATAATGACAATGGAATTGAAGGAAAGTTGAATTAATTTATATTTGCGATTAAAATGAGGATAATCGTATATTATGACTAAATAAATCATGAGGATAAACCCAATAAACGAATAAGGATGGATGAAATGAGAAGAAAAAGTGTACTATACTTAGACGTCGCAGAAGAAATAAAAGCCAATATTATGAACGGTACATATCCAGTGGGTTCTCTTTTACCAACTGAAACAGAGCTTGAACAACTATTTGATGTCAGCAAAATCACTGTACGCCGAGCAATCGAGCTTCTTTCATCAGAAGAATTGGTGGAGAAAAAAAGCGGCAAAGGGACTACGGTCTTAAGCAATCGACCGTATAACAAATTATCGAAAGCGGGTACATTTACGGAGTATTTGAATGATTCAGGACAAAAAGTGGCAAAGAAAATATTAAGTTTGGAACAAGTAAAATTGTCAGAGGATTCACCAGTCTATGAAAATATGGGAACAAATGTAGTAAAATTTTCCCGTTTATATACGCTGGATGGAAAGCCATATATCTATTTTAATTATTATTTACCTATCACATTAGTTGATGTTCCAATGGAAGATTTTGAAAATGAGTCACTGTATCGCTTGATGGATCAACATGGCATCGAGATTTTAACATTTGAAGATAGTTTTCAAACGGTTGAATTGACTAAAGAGCAGCAGCGTATTTTAGAAACAAAAGAAAAAAATGGGCTAAAAAGAATTCGAAAGTCTATGAATCCTTCCGGAAAAGTCGTTGAATTTTCAGAGGCTATCTACAATACCGCTCTTTATCCATATGTGATCGAATATGAAGCATAGACAAATAACAGATCGCTTACAAAAGTGTAAGTGATCTGTTATTTTTTTCTATGGTGTGTTCGTCATAATTGGATTAGACTAGCAAAGTAGAGAAGTAAGAGTTGGTTCATTTGTGAGATGAACAGCCACACATAGAGGAGCGATAAGAATGTTACAAGTAGAAAATCTATCTAAAACATATGGAGAAGAAATCAAATATGAAGCTTTAAAAGGTCTGAACTTAACTGTAAATGATAGTGAGTTTATCGGAATCATGGGACCGTCCGGAAGTGGGAAAAGTACCTTTTTGAACCTTTTGGCAACGATTGACCAACCGACATCTGGACAGATTTTATTAAACGGTAAAAATCCAAATCAGTTGAATCAAGAACAAATTGCTAAATTTCGACGTAGAGAATTAGGATTCATTTTCCAAAGTTTCAATTTGATGCCAACACTGACGGTTGAAGAAAATATCGTATTGCCTTTGACTTTAGATGGGGAAAAAATCTCTGTGATGAAAAGACAATTGAATCTTTTAGCTGATCGTTTAGGAATAGCTGGCTTGCTGAAGAAAAGAATCGCAGAAATATCCGGTGGACAAGCACAACGTGTCGCAGTTGCCAGAGCAATGATCCATCAGCCGCAATTACTGTTAGCAGATGAGCCCACAGGGAACCTTGATACGAAATCGTCGAAAGATGTTATGCAGCTATTACAGCAGTTGAATGAAAATGAACAGGCAACGATTTTGATGGTTACCCATGATCCACTGGCAGCTAGTTATTGTAAACGAATTGTTTTCATCAAAGACGGTCAATTGGTTGATGAAATTCATCATCTAGGAAATCAAAAAATGTTTTATGATGAAATCATGATGAAATTAGCTGAGATTGAAGGTGTCGATAGTGAATTTTAGTCAATTTGTTATTCGAAATACGGTAAGAAATAAACATTTATACATGGCCTATTTCTTAAGTACTCTCTTTTCAGTGATGGTCTTTTTCACATTTACAGTTTTTGCTTTTCATCCATCATTATCTGATGGCTTGAATAAGCAAGCCAAAATTGGCATGTTATCTGCAGCTATCATTATTTACGGATTTGCGTTCTTTTTCGTATTGTACTCGATGGATGTGTTTATTCAATCCAGAAAAAAAGAATTTGGTCTTCTGATGATTCAGGGGATGAGTCCTAAACAATTGAAGAAAATGATCTTTATTGAAAATCTCGTTATCGGTTTTTTTGCAACGATCATTGGCAGTCTTGCTGGTATTGGTTTTTCTCAACTGATTTTGTGGTTGAGTAATAAAATGATGCATTTGAATTTTGGTTTTTACTTCCCGATACAGGCGCTTGGGTTGACCATCATTTCATTTAGTATTTTGTTTTTAGCGATCTCATTTTTCATTCAGTTCCGTTTACCAAAATTAAGCTTACAAGAATTATTGAAAGCAGGAGATCTAGGCAAGGGAACGATCAAAAACTCTCTTATAAAAGCATTGCTGGCTGTTTTATTGATCGGTACAGGTTATGCCGTGGCTCTTTTAGTCAAAGGAATGCTGGTGCCAATTGTGATGATTCCAGTGATTTTCTTAGTGGTTGCTGGTACACGTTTTTTATTCAATCAACTGAGTGTGTCAGTCATCGAACGATTGAAAAAGAAACAATCTATTTTTTGGAAGAAAACAAATATGGTGGTTTTTTCCGATCTAGCATTTCGAATGAAGGACAATGCACGTTCCTTTTTCTTGGTTTCGATTATTTCGACGGTTGCTTTTGCAGCAATCGGGACATTATATGGTTTTCAAAACATGATTTTAGATGCGATGAATCAGGAGCCTTTTGAGTTTCAAATTGTTGGTTCTGATGAAGAGACTGCTCACATCAAACAAGACTTTTCTAAACTTCTATCAGAGAAGGGAATCAGTGTTGATGAGGGAGAATTAACAGAATATGTGAATGCCGACAATGTTAGTTTTGTCAAAGAATCAAATTATAATCAATTAGCAAAAATAGTCAAGAAACCAACTATTGAAACAAATGGACAAGCTGTTCAATTATTACCACAGAACGCTGTGGGGATGGAAAACGCTGCTGTGCATGAAGCAAACTTACCAGACGGCTCAAAAATAGCTGTTGAAAGACAAGAAAAAACAGCGGTGGTTTCTGCTTATGGAACAAAAGTCGTTGTCCCTGACAATACAGACTTGGAAACTCTAGAACAGCAGACAATGACTGTTTGGCAGCCCAAAAACACCAGTTATGAAGAATTAGTTTCAATTGGAAAATTCCAAGATAAGAACATGCCGTTTATGGCTAAAAGCTATTCTAAACAAATGATCACTGACCAATATGCGCCATTTCTATTTGTTGGTATCTTTATCGGAATCGTCTTTTTTGTTTCAGCTGGGAGCTTCTTATATTTTAGATTGTATAGTGATATGGATGTAGATGTAGAAAAATTCAAAATGATCTACAAGATGGGATTAGCGAAAAAAGAATTGAAGAAAATGATTTACCAGCAAGTTGGTATTCTCTTTTTCACACCGATCATTATTTCGGTGATCCATGGAGCTGTTGCGCTGACAGCAATGTATCATATATTTGATCAAGGGATGCAGATGGCGGGCTGGAAAGTTTTAGGAGTCTTCATTTTGATTCAGATCGTATACTACTTGATTGCACGAATTTTTTATTTCAAAAAGGTTTATCATTTGGTTCAAGCGTGATAAAACTAAGAAGGTTGAGACAGAAGTGCTTATTTCCGAAGCGATTGCTTCTGTTCTCACCGTTTATCTGAATTACAGGTGTCTGGGATTTGACTTGCAGAGTTTTGTCCCAGACACTTGTTTTTTTATTTGCTTCTAATTGTTTCAAGCGCTTATAGACAAAACGAGGACAATAAGTTATAGTATGAAGCGAATGTTTAGAAGAAATGAGGCAGAAAATCAATGGAAAAAGCATCCATTTATGGTTTAACGAAAGAGGAATTGATCGCGTGGTTCATCGATCATGGCGAGAAAAAATTCCGAGCGACTCAAGTCTGGGAATGGCTGTATATCAAGCGCGTGACAGCTTTCAACGAAATGACGAATCTATCAAAAGAATTAATCGCTCTTTTAGAAGAAAATTTTATCATCAATCCATTGCGTCAAGTGATCATCCAAGAAGCAAAAGACGGTACGGTGAAATACCTATTTGAATTGCCGGATAAAAATATGATCGAAACGGTTTTGATGCGCCAAGAATATGGATTATCTGTTTGTGTAACGACTCAAGTTGGCTGCAATATTGGCTGTACATTTTGTGCAAGTGGGTTATTAAAGAAACAACGGGATTTAACAGCAGGAGAAATCGTTGCGCAAATCATGCTGGTTCAGCACTATTTTGACCAACGTGGACAAGGTGAGCGAGTAAGTCATGTTGTGGTTATGGGAATCGGTGAGCCATTTGATAATTACGATAATTTGATGAACTTTTTACATACGATCAATGATGCGAAAGGATTAGCGATAGGTGCACGCCATATCACTGTTTCAACAAGTGGTCTAGTACCGAAGATCAAGGAATTTGCAGATAATGGATTACAAGTCAATCTGGCGATTTCTTTACATGCACCAAATAATGATGTTCGGACATCGATCATGCGAATCAACCGCAGCTTCCCGATCGAAAAATTGATGGAGGCAGTTGACGAATATATCGAGAAGACAAATCGGCGAATCACGTTTGAATATATTATGTTAAGTCATGTCAATGATCGACCAGAGCATGCCCAACAATTAGCTGACTTACTGAAAAACAAAAAGAAACTAACATATGTGAATCTGATTCCATATAATCCAGTTAGTGAACATGATCAATATAGTAGAAGTGACAAAGCAGATGTGCTGAAGTTTTACGATGTCCTTAAGAAAAATGGTATCAACTGTGTGATCAGAAAAGAACATGGGACGGATATTGATGCTGCCTGTGGACAATTAAGAAGCAAGCAAATAAAAAAAGCCGAAAAAAAAGCTGAGAAAAGCGTTTAGCTCTGCAGAAAGTTAGGAATTCCAACATGAAATGCAACTTGTTTCATGTTTGGAATTGTCCACTTTACCAAGAGCTTCTTTTAAAAGCTAGCCTAAAAAGGCTGAGAAAAGCATGAAAGAAATAGAAAAGCTCAAAAAAATCAACTTGATTTTTTTGAGCTTTTCTATTTTTATTCAATAATCGTAAAACCATAATCGATGATATGCTCTTTCAAATAGCGTAGATATTCTTCAGCCATCGGGGACAAAGGTTTTTGGATCGGATGTATCCATCCGAGTTCCATTGTTTCATCTACTTCTAAAGGTAATGCGACAATGTTCTCATCATTCAATTCTCGACTTAGAACACCAGAGCTGATCGTATAGCCATCAAGTCCGATCAAAAAATTGAATAAGGTTGCTCGATCACTGACTCGTATACTTTTTTTATGGTACAACGTACTTAATATCTCTTCAGAAAAATGGAATGAATTGACACGACCTTGTTCAAAAGACAAGTAAGGAAAATCTTCTAAATCAGCTAAAGTCACTGATTTTTTTCCTACCAAGGGATTCTTCTTACTAACGAAAACATGAGGTGCTGCAATAAATAATGGATGAAAAACCAATTGCTTTTCTTTTAAAAGTTTGCGGATCACTTTTTCATTGAATGCATTGAGATACAAAATGCCCAGTTCGCTATGGAATGTACTGACATCTTCAATAATGTTATTCGTCTGTGTCTCTCTAAACGTAAATTCATATTCGTTTTCTTCATAGGAGCGGATCAACTGAACGAATGCATGAACTGCAAAAGCATAATGCTGGGCAGAAACAGAAAATAATCGTCGCCGTTTGTCTGTTCCTTTGTATTTTTCTTCGAGAAGGTCTACCTGTTCTAGAATTTGTCTAGCGTAAGCTAGAAACTCTGTGCCTTCTGTCGTAAGCACCATGCCTTTTTGTGTTCGCTGAAAAATTTGGATACCCATTTCCTGTTCTAATTCCTTGACGGCATTTGATAGGCTGGGTTGCGTAATGAAGAGATGCTTTGCTGCTTCATTGACTGAGCCTAACTCAACGATTTTGACGATGTAATCTAATTGTTTGATCCGCATGAGCATCCCTCCAAAGTAAGAATAATGAAACAATAACAGTCATTTATTTCTAACTAGATTATAGCATGGATGGATGTCGATGTTTAGGAAAAAGTAAATAGTCTCAGACTTCGACCTGAATGACTTGTACCCCTTGCTTTTCGATTTCACGAATGACTGCTGGTGAGGCAAAGGTATCTGTGATCAAATAATTGATATCTTTGATGTGTCCACTAGTAAAGTTTGAGGAAACACCGATTTTTCGATAATCTGCAACAACGATAACTAAACCATTTGTGCGTTCGATGATCAAAGAATTGATTTTAGCTTCATGTAAGACAGGAGTAGTGATACCATTTTCGATGCTTAAACCAGAACAGCCAATGATCGAAATATCAGAGGACATTTTTGAAAACGACTCGATCGCGATGTCTCCGACTAAAGCTTCTTTAGGAAATCGGATTTCACCACCGGATAAAATCACAGTTGAATTTGGATTGTGATCAAGGTTTGCTACCTTGACATTATTACTGACGATCGTCACGCGTTTATCTTCCAAATGTTTTAAAGAGGATAAAGCAGTGGAACCAGTGTTTATGAACAATGTATTGCCCTCAGCTACAAATTCAGCTGCCTTTTTAGCGATCGCATTTTTTAAAATTTCGATCTCTTCATTATGATCCTCTGTTCCGATTTTGTTAACAATTTCAGCTTTTCCATGTGCTCGTTTTACAAGGCCCATTTTTTCTAGGGCGGTAAGATCACGGCGGACAGTGATTTCTGATACGTCAAGGGACTGACTGATTTCTTTCACTTGTAAGCTAGTATGTTTATGTAGTAGATCGAGTAATGCATCGCGACGCTCTTTGATCATTGTATGTGAGCTTTTCATTCAAATTCCTCCATTCTGTATCACTTGAACAATCGCTAACGTATTTCCGATTGTTCTTGCCTTTTTTAATAAACGATTGCCTTCACTTGGTTTATTTAATTTTAGAAGACAGTGACCTTGAAGATACAAAAGATAGCTTAGTTCACGATTATTTAAACGTGCGGTATCGATCAGTGCCAGCTCTTGCAAACACTTTTGATTTCTTTGCTGATGAAAATACTGAAGACCCGAAATTTCATGCCATGAAAATAATCCGCGCATTTTCTTTTTTTGTTTGTCTTTCAATTGAAAAAGCTTTTCAAAAGCGATCGTCAAATTTTTTTCATCTTTCAAAAAAGAATAGCAGTACATTTGCGTATGATAATAAATGAAGAGGTAATCTAACGTTCCATGAAAAAACTTTTGATGTTTATCCAAATGCGCCAAGCAATCTGTATATTTTCCCGCATCTAATAAGAGCAGGCTGTCAAAAATAATAATAGACTGTTTGAAGCCATTAAACAAATCTTTTCTCTTTAATTGTTCTTTTAAGCGGGCTGCTTCTTCCAGATCACAGTGAACATTCAGTGCATAAATCATTTTTTCATATACGATCTTTAGATGTTCGAAGAGTCCAACGATACACAACACGACAAAACCGATACTACCGAAGAAAAGTTGAGCTCCGAGTGTTTCAGAAGAATAGATCAAAAAATAAATATAGAGTGCAAATAGCAGATAAATAGACCAAATAAACATCTTTTTTCCATAATAAAAACTTTTCCAAACGAAATATTTCATCTCCATCACCTCTACGTCACTATATCATATAAAAGAATATATGAACATAAAAAAAGAATTAATTTCTTCTTTTTGTGTATAAACGATCTTAAAAATATAAAACGCTCTTAAAAATAGATTGAAAACGGTTTAAAATATTGTAGAATAAAAAGTGTAATCGAGATTGAGATAAGGTGGAGGGATTTTATGGCAACAATTCATGATGTAACAAAAGAAAGCTGGATTTTGAGTACGTTTCCAGAATGGGGCACATATTTAAATGAGGAGATCGAGCAAGAACAAGTTGCGCCCGGTAGTGTTTCTATGTGGTGGCTGGGCTGTACGGGAATTTGGCTAAAGTCTCATGAAGGAACAAATATTTTATGTGATTTATGGTGTGGAACAGGCAAACGATCACATGGAAACGGAAAAATGAAGAAAGGACATCAAATGATGCGCATGAGCGGCTGTGAAAATATGCAGCCTAACTTAAGAACACAACCATTTGTGATCGATCCATTTGCAGTTAAAGACGTAGATGCATTAGTCGTGACACATATCCATTCAGATCATTTAGATATCAATACCGCTGCGGCTGTTCATCAAAACTGTCCTGAAGCGCGTTTTATTGGACCGCAGGAAGTTGTGAATACTTGGCTGAAATGGGGCATTCCAGAAGAGAAGACAAGGATCGTAAAGCCGGGCGACCGAGTAACAGTCAATGATATAGAAATTGTTGCGTTGGAGGCGTTTGACCGTACAGCGTTAGTGACATGTGAAGACCCTGACGAGATATTGAAGGGAAAAATGCCGCAGGATATGGACTTGATCGCTGTTAACTACTTATTTGAAACTAGTGGTGGAAATATCTATCATGCCGGTGACTCTCATTATTCTAATTTATTTGCCAAACATGGCAATGAACATAAAATCGATGTTTGTTTAGGCGCGTATGGAGAAAATCCCCGCGGTATTACAGATAAAGTAACTTCTGTGGATATGCTGCGAATGGCTGAGTCATTGAATGCAAAGGTTGTGATCCCAGTACATTATGATATCTGGGCAAACTTTATGGCTGATCCAAAGGAAATCACTGAGATATGGAAGTTCAAGAAAGATCGCTTGAATTATCAGTTTAAGCCATTTATTTGGCAGGTTGGAGGAAAGTTTACTTATCCAAATGATAAAGACAAACTAGAATTTAATTTCTATCGTGGCTTTGATGATGTATTTACGACAGAGAATGATACTCCGTTTCCATCATTTTTATAAAAATAAGAAAGGAGAATCTAAATGTTAAAGTATTTTTATGATAATGACCTCATTCGTTTTTGCGAAGAAGGCCCTTCAAATTGGGAGGAAGCGGTCGTACTTAGCTGTCAGACACTGCTAGAAAAAAAGATGATCACTCAGCAATATGTAGATGAAATCGTGGATTGCGTGAAAAAATATGGTCCATATATTGTCATTGTTCCAGGAGTGGCGATGCCTCATTCTTCAGAAGATAGTCAAGGTGTTTTGGGAACAGCAATATCATTTACAAAAATGAAAGATGAAGTTGTGTTTGAAGAGGGAAATCCAGAAAAAAATGCGTCTCTATTTTTTACATTAGCTGCTAAAAATAGTGAAGAGCATGTAGAAAATATCTCTAATCTTTCTGAGATGTTGATGACGGATGGATTGATTGAAGCACTGATGGAGATTGAGACGATTGCAGATTATGAGAAGGTAATGATGACGTTCGATATGTAGAAAGAAGGGAAATGAATGAAACAGGTGTTGGATTTTCTATTAGGGATTTGGGACTATTTTGCAGCGAATATTTTGACTCAGCCAGCCTTTTTGATTGGATTTATTGTTCTTTTGGGCTATATCTTATTGAAAAAACCGATCTATGAAAGTATTGCAGGGTTTTTAAAAGCCACCGTAGGATACCTGATTCTAACTGTCGGTTCTGGAGGGCTCGTTAATAACTTCCGCCCGATCCTTGTAGGTTTAAAGGAACGTTTTGATCTAGATGCCATGGTCATCGATCCTTACTTTGGACAAAACGCAGTGACTGCTGGGATTGAAGAAACATTCGGGCGAACCTTTAGTGATACGATGATTTTGCTGCTGATTGCTTTTGTCATGAATATTTTATTAGTCCGCTTTAAGAAATATACCAAATTACGTGCCGTTTTTACGACTGGAAATGTTCAGATTCAACAAGCAGCTACCGCATTTTGGATTTTATTATTCTGTTTTCCGAGTTTAGGACAACTGCCGATTCTATTGATCATGGGTCTTATATTAGGCTGTTATTGGGCAGTCGGTTCTAATTTGACAGTAGATATCACTCAAGATCTAACAGAAGGAGCAGGTTTTGCGATCGCTCATCAACAGATGTTTGGTGTTTATATTTTTGCTCGACTTGCTGAAAAAATGAAGAAGGATAAAAATAATCGTAAGTTGGAAGATGTCCAATTGCCGGGGTTCCTATCTATTTTCAATGAAAACATGGTTGCAACATCTATTTTGATGCTATTTTTCTTCGGAATCATTTTGATTGTTTTGGGACCTGCCTATTTGATAGAAGCTGGTTTTATGGTTGAAGGACAAAGTTTTCTTTTCTATATTTTACAAACTGCACTGTACTTTGCTGTTTATTTAGCTATCTTGCAACTAGGTGTGCGGACGTTTGTTTCGGAACTGACAGAATCTTTCCAAGGCATTTCCAACACATTACTTCCGGGCGCGGTTCCAGGGATCGATGTTGCAGCAACATTTGGATTTGGTTCGCCGAATGCAGTAACGATTGGCTTTTTATTTGGCGCCTTAGGTCAGTTTATCACGATCGGTCTATTGATTTTATTCAAGTCACCGACTGTTGTTATTGCTGGTTTTATTCCACTGTTCTTTGATAATGCGGTAATTGCAGTTTATGCAAATAATCGCGGTGGGTTTAAAGCAGCTTGCCTGTTTCCGTTTATCTCAGGCGTGATCCAAGTTCTGGGATCTGCACTGATCGCTACATTTATTGGGCTTTCCCAATATGGCGGATATATTGGCATGTTTGACTGGGCAACAGTTTGGCCGATCATGACGATCGTAATGAAGTATCTCGGCTATTTTGGTATTGCTTTAGTCGTTGTTGCACTGCTAGCTATCCCGCAGCTTCAATATCGGGCAAATCCCAAAGGCTATTTCTTGATTGCGGAAGATTATGACGAATATGTAAAAGAAATGGGTACAAAAAATGCGTAACAACATGAGGAGGAAATAATAATGAGAGTATTAGTATCGTGTGCAAATGGATCTGGAACAAGTTTGATGATGAAAAAAAGCGTGGAAAAAGCATTAAAAGAGCTAGGATTTACGATCACAAACATTCATCACTGTGCAATCTCAGAAGGGAAAAGTACTGCTGGTCAATATGATGTCGTGTTTTGTCCAATGAATTTTTTAAATATGTTTGAAGATGCTAAGAAAAAAGGAATCACTGTTGTAGGAGTAAAAAATGTAATGTCAGCAAAAGAAATCAGTGAACGTGTTCAGGAAACAGATTTAGCAGCTAAATTCAAATAACTGATTAAGATAAAAAAATTTGACATAAGAAGTTGGAGCAACTGAAAATGTAACATGAATATTTGATGTTGCTCCAATTATTACGAAGTAAGGAGAAACGATATGACGAGACCAAATTTGCAAATTGCTTTGGATCATTCTGATTTACCAAATGCATTAAAAGATGTAAAAGAAGTAGGAGATATTGTAGATATCTTAGAGGTAGGAACGATTCTATGTTTACAGGCAGGAGAAGAAGCCATTCGTTGTATTCGTGCATTATATCCGGATAAAAAAGTTGTGGCAGATACCAAATGTGCCGATGCTGGTGGAACTGTTGCTGCTAACTGTCGCACTGCTGGTGCAGACTGGATGACAGTGATTTGTTGTGCTACAGTGCCTACCATGTCAGCTGCTGCAAAAGAGATAGAGGAAGTTCAGGTTGAGCTGTATGGTGATTGGACGTATGAACAAGCACAAAAATGGCTTGACGCGGGCATTTCACAAGCGATTTATCATCAAAGTCGAGACGCTCTTTTAGCGGGCGAAACTTGGGGTGAAAAAGACTTAGTAAAAGTCAAACGATTAATTGAAATGGGATTTCGTGTTTCCGTGACAGGAGGCTTAACTGTCGAAACACTGCAATTATTTGAAGGACTTGATGTATATACTTTTATTACAGGACGAGGAATTACAGGAGCTGAAAAACCGAAGCAGGCGGCTCAAGAATTTCAAGCTGAAATCGAACGTATTTGGGGGTGAACGAATGACGACGCTAGGTATTTATGAAAAAGCACTTCCCAAAAATATCAGCTGGTTAGAACGATTACAGCTCGCTAAAAAATTAGGTTTTGATTTTGTTGAAATGTCGATCGATGAGACGGATGAACGCCTGAAACGATTGGACTGGACGAAAGAGGAGCGACAAGAAATCAGAGTAGCTATTGAAGAAACTGGTATTCAGATTCTTTCGATTTGCTTAAGCGGTCATCGACGTTTTCCTTTTGGTTCTCAGGATAAGGAAAAACGTTCACAGGCACTCATTTTGATGGAAAAAGCAGTTGATTTGGCATCTGACTTAGGGATCCGTACGATTCAATTAGCGGGCTACGATGTTTACTATGAAGAAAAAACAGTAACTTCAAGAGCTTTTTTTATTGAAAATTTGAAAAAAGCAGTAGCGATCGCCGCTGCAAAAGAAGTTGTCTTGTCTATTGAGATCATGGATGATCCGTTTATCAATTCAATTACTAAGTTTCTAAAGATCAAGGAGCAAATTCGCTCGCCGTATCTGCAAGTGTATCCAGATTTAGGTAATCTGTCAGCTTGGCCGGAAAATGATGTTGGGTATGAATTGGCGCTTGGTATCGACCAAATTACTTGTATCCATTTAAAGGACACACTTGCTGTGACAGAAACATTTTCAGGGAAATTTAAAGAAGTTCCTTTTGGCAGCGGATGTGTCGATTTCTTAGGCTGTTTAAAAACATTGAAGCAATTAGACTATAATGGTCCATTTTTGATCGAAATGTGGAGTGAAACAAGCGAAACGCCTGAAAAAGAGATTGAGCAGGCGAAAAAATTTCTTATTCCTTATTTGAAGAAGGCGGGGTATTAAGATGAACGAACAATTGATCAAGGAAATGAAGGAACGAGTATTTGCAGCAAATTTGGCTTTACCCGATGCAGGATTAGTTAAGCTGACTTGGGGCAATGTCAGTGAGATCGATCGAGAAACAGGTATCGTTGTCATCAAACCTAGTGGTGTACCGTATGGACAAATGAAAGCTGATGATATGGTAGTCACAGATTTAGAAGGACATGTATTAGCAGGTGCGTTGAAGCCATCTTCAGATTTAGAGACACATCTTGAATTATATAAGGCCTTTAAAGAGATCAATTCAGTTGTACATACGCATTCAAAAAATGCGGTTATGTGGGCGCAGGCAGGCCGAGGAATACCAGCCTATGGAACGACACACGCAGATACATTTTATGGTGTTGTTCCCTGCACGCGGCAATTGACTTCAAAAGAAGTAGAATCCGCATATGAACTCGAGACAGGTAAAGTGATCATTGAAACATTCACAAAAGAAAAAATCGATCCAATGGCAGTACCTGGTGTTTTAGTTTATGGACACGGACCGTTTACTTGGGGAAAAACACCTCAAAAAGCTGTCGAAAATAGTATTGTTTTAGATGAAATAGCAGAAATGGCGGAAGTCACAGAAATCGTAAATAAAAACATTCTTCCGATTCCGCAATATTTACTGGATAAACACTACTTTAGAAAACATGGTGTGAACGCATATTATGGTCAAGGATAAATACTCTATCTTTTGTTGAGACTGAGATAAAAGCGTTTATCTCTGGAGGGCTGCTTTTTTCTCATCGATTATTTAGGACTAGAGAGCAAAATAAAACTGATTTTTAGTTTTGTTTCACTCTCTTTTTTGTTTTTTAAAGTACTTGAAATTAAATGAAGAAAAGCTATACTAAAGGATAATATACAAGATGGAAAGAGGATGGTTATGGAAGAAAATCAATTAAAGCGGGAAATTTCATTATTTGGAGCTTTTTCAACGGTTATGGGAACAGTTATCGGTGCGGGTGTTTTTTTTAAAACAGCTAGCGTGGTAAGCTTTGCCCAATCGTCAAGCTTGACGATTTTTGCTTGGATATTAGGGGGCTTCTTGACACTTTGTGCTGGATTGACTAGTGCAGAACTAGCAACAGCTATTCCTAAAACCGGTGGAGCAGTTAAATATATTGAATATACATATGGAAAATTACCAGGTTTTTTATTGGGCTGGGCACAAAGTGTGATTTATTTTCCTGCCAATATAGCAGCACTCTCGATTATTTTTAGTACACAATTTCTTCACTTATTTCATTTATCCGATAATCTACTATTACCAATAGCGATTGGTACAGGATTAAGCGTGACGATCGTCAATTTATTAGGAACTAGAATAGCATCAAACTTGCAATCATTCACATTAATAATCAAGATGGTTCCCATCGCATTGATCGTACTCGTTGGATTATTTATGCCGGCAGTCAGTGAAGTGTCGCTATTTCCTATTCGTTCGGGTGGCAATACTGGGTTTATTCAAGCTTTAAGCGGCGCTTTATTAGCCACAATGTTTGCTTATGATGGATGGTTAGGTGTTGGTGCAGTTGCAGGAGAAATGAAAAAACCAGAAAAAGATTTACCTAAAGCAATCTTTTTAGGGTTGACCTTTATTACGATTGTTTATGTCCTGATCAATTTTGTTTTCTTAAAAACACTGCCAATTCAACAAATTTCAGGTAATTTGAACGCGGCGTCTGATGCAGCGAATCAAATTTTTGGTTCTGTTGGCGGAAAAATAGTTACGATCGGTATTTTGATTTCAGTATATGGGGCATTGAATGGGTATACAATGACAGGGATCCGTGTTCCTTACGCCTTAGCTTTGGAAGGGCTGATTCCTTTCAGTAAACAATTTAAAAAGTTATCTAAACAGTTTGTGGTTCCTTATGTCGCAGGTCTATTTCAATTTAGTATTGCTGCTGTTATGATGTTTTTGGGAAGCTTCGATCTACTGACAGACATGCTGGTTTTTGTTATGTGGCTATTTAGTATTTTGATTTTTGCAGCTGTTTTGATCTTAAGAAAAAGAGAACCAGAGCTGTTGAGACCCTACAAAGTACCGCTGTATCCGATCATTCCAATAATTGCGATCCTCGGTGGGTTATTCATTTTGATTACAACTTTATTCACCCAAACGATTTTAGCAAGTATTGGGATCGGTATTACATTGTTAGGCATTCCAGTTTACTATTTTAATAAGAAAATATCTAGAAAAATGGATTAAAACACTAGTTTTGTCAAAAATTTAGTTCTTTATATCAAAAATTTGAGAGAAATATCATAAATTATCAGGTATAATAGATATGATCTAAGTCTTTATTTTAAATGATAAAGCATGGCTCCTGCTTATCCCTTTTAAGCAGGAGCTTATTTTTCTCAAAAATTTTAATATAATTCATAATTTCTGAAAGTTATTCGACCATTTTTTTTAGTATAATGAGTATATCAAAACGATAAACTATTTTGGGGAAGATAGTGCATCAGAACTCTTGATAAGCTGTAAATGTTGATTTTCGACATTTGCAGTTTTTTTGCTTTTTAATGACTAGTGATTATAGAGATATGAAGATGAGGGGAGGAAAGGACAGAGGTGTTAAGCTCTGAGAGCCAAAATCTTCAATTCTTTTAGGGATTAGTATGATCGAAACAAAGTGGAGTAATTTCTTCATTTTTCAGCGTTTATTATGTTTTAGAGTGCGAGCAAAACTGATTTTTAGTTTTGTTCGCACTCGTTTTTTTTCGATACTATTTATCTTTTTTGCGTATATTACTGTAAGGAGGGAAAAAATGGATATTAAGGAGCTTTCTCTAAAATTAATTGAATGGGGCGTATCAGAGCATTTACAGGATATTTATATTTTACCAGTTGAGCAGAAGATACATGTATTTGCCAGAAAAGGATACAACAAACTGATGTTTGAAGAGCTTGATGAACAAGAAGGGGAAAAATTGATTTTTCACTTTAAATTTATTGGAAGTATGGATGTTGGTGAGAAACGTAAAGCTCAGGTCGGAGCTGTTACATACAGGATCAGTAATGATAAAATTGTGCGTTTACGTTTATCGACAGTGGGAGATTTTTGTCAAAGAGAAAGTTTGGTCATTCGTTTTTTGCATCAATTTGGTAATAGTCAGGAGAATTATTTTTTACCTAGGCAATTATCGGATATTCGTAAACAGGTCCATAGACGCGGACTACATCTTTTTTGTGGTCCAGTTGGCTCAGGTAAAACTACGTTGATGTACAAATTAGCAAAAGAAACGGATCGCTTTCAGCAAGTCATCACAATCGAAGATCCGGTAGAACTGGAGGAGCAAACATTTCTTCAATTGCAGACGAACGATAAGATCGATCTAACCTATGATGCGCTGATCAAAGCTTGTTTGCGCCATCGGCCGGATATTTTGATCATTGGCGAAATCAGGGATCGTTCTACGGCGCAAGCAGCGATCAGAGCTGCGCTGACGGGACATACTGTTTTTGCGACGATCCATGCAAGAAGTACTACGGGGGTTTATGAACGATTAAAAGAGCTTGGTGTAAAGGAAAAAGAAGCAGCAGAATGTATCACAGGAATCATCTATCAACGCTTGTTGTTTGTTCAAGGAATGAAACAACAAGATATGAGCGGACTATTGTTAGATTATGATTTTTCTAAAAGAAATGTTTCTAATTGGGAAAAACAACTTAGAAAGGTTTGGGCGTATGGCTTTATTGATGATCGAACATTTGAAGAAGAAAAAGAGCAATAAGTTGTCGAAAAGACAGCAAAATTTTTTTATTCAGCTTTTAGCAGATTTATTAAGAAATGGATTTACTATACAAGAGAGTTTACTTTTTATGAAGAAGTCACGTTCTATTCCAGAAGAAGCACTCAATTATTTGACTGCTACGATGGAACGAGGAGATCAATTTTATTCAGGCTTAGCTTATCTAGGATTCAAAACGACGATCATAACTCAAATAGAATTTGCTCAAGCTCATGGAGATCTATCAGGAACATTAGATAAAATCAAAGATCATACTCTTGTTGCAGATAAACAGCAGCAACATTTATTTAAGGTATTGAGTTATCCTGTTCTGCTTTTAGTTTTTTTATCTGTAGTCTTGATCAGTATCAGACAAATTTTACTGCCGCAACTATTAGTCAACGGGACGGTTCAAGCTAAAAATCCAGGTATTCAATTCATTCAGCAAAGCCCCTATTATGTCATTGGATTACTGTTATGTAGCTTTTTTGTCATAGGCACATATTATCTTCACTTTAGAAAGAAAACATTTTTGGAAAAGGCGCTATTTTTTTCCAGACTGCCTTTTATAGGAAGCTTGTATAAAAAATACTGTTCAGCTTTCTTTGCACTTGAGTGGGGAAAATTATTCGCACAAGGTTTAGAGATCAAGAATGTTCTTCGATTGATGAAAACGACAAGCCAGCGATCTCTGATTTATGAGCTTGCAGAAGAAATTGAGACAAAAGCTTTGGCTGGTACTACTTTTTACGATCAGTTAAGAGCATTTCCGTTTTTTTCATCTGAATTAGCTTTGATCATCCAGCAAGGAGAGGTAAAAGGAAATTTAGGTAAAGAATTGATCGTATACAGTGAGTTATGTTGGCAGCAATTTTTTAGACGAGTTGAAAAAATGATCCAATTGATCCAGCCTGTGATTTTTTTACTTGTTGCTTTGATGGTAGTGGGTATCTATGCTGCAATGCTATTACCGATTTACGGTGGAATGGAGGAATATTTATGACCAAAAAAAAGAAACGAATCAATTACAGTGGTTTTACCTTATTAGAGATGCTGGTTGTTCTGTTGATTATTTCTGTTTTAATTTTGCTATTTGTTCCAAATCTTTCAAAACATAAAGAAGGTGTGGATAAAAAAGGCAATGAAGCAATCGTCAAAATCGTTGAAACACAGATAGATCTTTATGTGATGGAGAAGAATCAGACGCCGACTGTCGAGCAACTATTGAAAGAGGAATATATCACTCAAGAACAGTATGAAAAATACCAAACAAGTGAAAAATGAAGAAGAAAATGTTAAAGGGATTTACATTGATCGAATCACTTGTAGTAGTATTTGTGTGCACTTTTTTTATGTTGCTACCAGCACTTTCAATCGAGCGCTGGCAGCATATGATAGAAATAGAACAATTTCTATCGACCTTTGAAAAACAGTTACTGTTTACACAGCAAATGGCAATTATTAAGATGACGGACACACAGATCGTCTTTGAAGAACAACAACAGCTATACTTTATCGTTTCAGAAAACGAACCAATACATTTATCTGTTCCAACAGATTTAAACGCTTCTGGTCCAAATAAAATTGTCTTTAAAGCGGTATCTGGAAACAATGGGAAATTGGCAAAATTCACTTATGATTGGCCGGAAAAAAAGCAATCGATCGAGTTTCAATTTCAGTTAGGAAGTGGTCGATATGTCAAAAAAATCAATCGATTATAAAGGATACATCTTATTGGAAGGACTAGTTTCATTTGGGATCATGGGAATAATTGTCGGGATTTTTATGTCATCAAGTACCTTTTTATTATCTAAGAAAGCAAAAGCAACCGATGAGCTAAGGTTACATCGAATACTCTATGAAGAAATGAAGAACTATGAAAATCATGGCAGAGCTATGCAAAAAAAAGTTCAACTTAATGGTCGAACATACTCGTTTTATATATATAAGACGAAGAACAAAATAGACAAAGTGGTGATTACAGATGCTAAAGAACAGTTTTCCCTTGAACAGAAATAAAGAATACGCGGGCTTCACCTTAATTGAATGTTTGTTAGCGTTGTTTTTATTATCTATTATCTGCTTGCTTTTTTCTGCTGCAATAAAACATGCGAAAGTTGTATCTGAAATCTTAAAAAGTGAGAAAGAAAAAGAATGGCATATTTTTGTCATTCAGTTGGAAAATGAGCTAGCCGGCTGTGCGTTCAAAGTAATCCAAGGGAATAAGATGATTTATGAAAATCCAAAAAAAGAAAGAGGCATTTGGATCGAATATAAATTAGGAAAAATCGTTAAAGTTGATAATGGTGGTTATCAGCCATTGTTGATCGATGTTCATGAAGCTGATTTCAAAGAGGAGGATGATTTTGTGGTTATTCGTGCAGTATTTAAAAATGGACAGCAATATAGTGCAAGATGGTCAATGATCAAGACAAATGAAAAAGAGCTATAAAGGTGGGATATTACTGACGTCATTGCTTTTGGTTTTTTTGTCCAGTTTTCTATTTTTACTAGTACTAGAAGAGTTTAAATTGGCACAGCAATTTTCGCAAAAAACAAAAGACTATTATATTGCTAAAACAATGGTCAGTATGTTTCTCGCCGAAGTAAAACAAAAAAGCGACCCCCTTGACCCAAAAGGAACTCAGGAATTTTCAGCCGGTCGTTTAACATATAGTTACGCTCACCAAACACTTACTATCGTTGTTAAGATGAATCATACGACTTACACGTTTAATGAAGTGTATCAACCTCAAGTGTCGAAGGAAAAAGCAGATATCAGTGAATGAATGTTTTTTGTGAAATGTGTATCAAACTATGTGTAAATCGACTGATACAGAAAGGTTCTTTAGTTTCAATTTTAAAAAGCCAATCAAGAGCGACAGAAAAAGAACAGTTATAAAACAAGCTTTTACAAATATTGTTGGGAAATTGATTGATTATTAGATCTTTTTTCGTTAAAATAGAACAGGTATGAAAATTGTTATACTATAGATGGAAATAGAGGTGTTATTTTTGTTCTCTGAGAAAATAGAAAAGGCTTTCGAATTAATGGAACAATCGATTCAATTACTTCAACGATCCTTAGACACTTCTTTTTTAGATGCGTATATTGAAAATGGTGAGAATATCATCGATGATTACCAAGTGCGTATTCTCGATGGAGTACCGGATGAGCAGACAGTCCAACAACTAAAAACCATTTATCAACAATTAAAAGCGATCGATTTAACTCCAGAAGAAATCAGACGATTATCCCAGTTGATTTTACTAAAAGGGAATAAAACAGAGTCCTTACAAGCAAATCATCAATTGACACCAGACGGTATTGGCTTTTTATTCGTCTACTTGATCGAACAATTGTACGATCAGGATCAATCATTGAAGGCTCTGGACATCGCCGCAGGTATGGGTAATCTTTTATTGACAGTTGTCCTTAATTTGTCATTGGCTAAGTATGATGTCAGCGGCTTTGGTGTAGATATCGATGATACATTGTTAGCAGTTTCTGCAACAAATAATGAATGGACACAAGCTGCGATCCAGTTATTTCACCAAGATGGACTGCAGGATTTATTGATCGATCCAGTTGATGTTGCTTTGAGTGATCTACCCGTTGGCTTTTATCCGAATGATGAAAAAGCAGCTGGTTTTGATTCCGCAGCAGAAGAAGGACATAGCTATGCACATCATCTATTGATGGAGCAGGCGATGAAATATGTCAAGCCGGATGGATACGGATTATTTTTGATTCCTACGAATATTTTAGAAACGGAACAAAGTGTGTTCTTTAAGAACTGGATTCAAAAGAATGTCTATCTGCAGGGAATGATTCAATTACCAGATGAATTATTCAAATCTGCTCAGTCTAGAAAAAGTATCTTAGTTGTCCAAAATAAAGGTAAGCATAGTGAACAGGCAAAAGAAGTTCTGATAGCAAAATTAGGCTCATTGAAAGATCCAGCAAAAGTGACACAATTTTTTCAACAATTTGAGGCTTGGAAGTCTTCAAATTTAAAATAAAACAACCGATAAAAGAGGAGAGTATTATGTCTAAAACAATTGCAATCAATGCAGGAAGCTCAAGTTTAAAATGGCAATTATACCAAATGCCAACGGAAGAAGTCGTTGCTAAAGGGATCGTTGAACGAATTGGTTTGAATGATTCGATCTTTACAATCAAATATGGAAACGATGAAAAATATGAAGAAATCGTGGATATCAATGATCATGATGTTGCCGTAAAAATGTTATTGGACAAATTGATTGAATTGAACATTCTATCTTCTTATGATGAAATCACTGGTGTTGGACACCGTGTGGTTGCTGGTGGGGAAGACTTCAAAGATTCAGTTGTGATCGATGATGATGTTTTAGCAAAAATCGAAAAATTAGCTGATCTTGCTCCATTACACAATCCTGCAAATGCTATGGGAATCAAAGCATTCAAAAAAATCTTACCTGATATCATCAGTGTAGCGGTTTTTGATACAGCTTTCCATACAACGATGCCTAAACACAATTTCTTATACAGTATTCCAACTGAATACTATGAAAAATTCTCAGCACGTAAATATGGTGCGCATGGAACAAGCCACAAATATGTTGCTCACCGTGCTGCCGAAATGCTTGGTCGTCCGATTGAAGAACTAAAAATCATCACTTGCCATTTAGGAAATGGTGCTTCGATCACAGCGGTCGATGGCGGAAAATCTGTTGATACATCAATGGGCTTTACACCACTTGCAGGAGTAACGATGGGTACTCGTTCTGGCGATATCGATCCTTCATTACTAGCTTACTTGATGGAAAAACTAGAATTGACTGATATCAAAGATATGATCAATATTTTAAATAAACAATCAGGACTTTTAGGATTGACAGGTATCTCTAGTGACATGCGTGATCTAGAAGCAAATATGGATAAAGAAGCAGTTCAAGTAGCTTATGATATCTTTACTGACCGCATCCGTAAGTATATCGGAAGCTATGTCACAGTATTAAATGGTGTTGATGCGATTGTCTTTACTGCTGGTATTGGTGAAAATGACGCACATGTCCGTAGTGAAGTTATCAAAGGCATGACTTGGTTCGGTTGTGAGTTAGATGCTGATAAGAACAATGTTCGTGGAAAAGAATCAGTGATCTCAACAGACGATTCTAAGGTGAAAGTACTATTGATTCCAACTGATGAAGAATTGATGATCGCACGTGATGTTGAACGTTTAAGATAATAAAATAAGTAAAAATAAAAAACCACCACTCGCTTGCCGAATGGTGGTTTTCTTTTAGGAAGAAACTATTTGTCATCCTGATCCACAGGAACTTTATTTTCTAAATCTGTTCTTACGACTAAGACATCGCATGCTGCATGACGTATAACGTATTCTGAAACAGAACCTATAAATAATCGTTCCACAGCATTAAGTCCAGTAGCACCCAGCATGATTAAATCTACGCCTTGGTCTTCAGGAATTTGTTTTGCGATCCAAGGTTTTGGTGAGCCATATTCGATAATACTAGAAACTTTTTCGCAGCCATGCTCTTTTGCTTGTTTTTTATATCCTTCGAGTGTTTGTTTTGCCATTTCAGTTGCCTGTTCAGCTAAAACACCATCAAAAGATGAAACAGATTGAAAAGCACGTGTATCGATCACATGAGCAAGTAGTAATTCTGCATCGTTTCTCATTGCGACGTTCATAGCCTTTTGAAAAGCTAGTTCTGCTTCTGTCGATCCATCTACGGCGACCATGATTTTACGATAATTTTGTAACATTTGACCACTCCTTTCGCTCCTGCACTTAATTACTGCAGATAAGCGGTGCTGTAAAAAAACAGCGAATATTTTTATGAGCAAGCAACAAGCACGCTGTATACTTCTCATAGTAGACAGTAGTAGTGAAACTAAAAAATGTATTTATCGGTCTCTATAGTTTAATTGTAAAGCAAAATCGTTAAAAAAGAAAATAAAAAAAGAAGAATCATCAAAGAATCTTCTTGGCAAGCATCACACTGAATACAGTTGAAATAACAAGTAATCCGAATATGTAAAATAAAGAAAAAAATGTCAAATTGACGACCCCTACTAAAAGACCAATGGCGGCCAGTATCAAATAGAATACGCCGAATTGATGTAGAAACTGTCTATTTTCGTCAGGATCATCGTTTGGCATCAAGGGCAAAAATACAGAGGATTTCTTTAATAAGAAAACACTGATGACTACGAGTAAAACAACAGATGCAAAGATAAGTAGGCGAATCACTATATAACCTCCATCAAAGAAAAAACAATTTGCACTAGAGCAAATTGTTCAACTAGCTAATAAAAAAGGAAAATCCGTCGATGCCGTTATTCGTCCTATAGTATTGAACCCGCAAACAAAGCAGGTGGGTTCCACGACTGACAGCTTCGAACTACCAAATGATAAGGCATGTTACCAGCTTAGGTACCAGAAGGATCCCAAGATATCAATAAAATGTTCGGTCAACACACAAAAAAGACAACGCGCACATCACAGATTTACCATCTTTATAATAGCACAACATGATTTAAACAGCAACGAGAGAGCTTGAATTTCAGCCTGTTTTATTTTGTTTTTTTACCGGCTTTTTTCCAGTCCAAGATCCGTTGGTACTGCTGATGTAAAGCCTGTTCGTACTTTCCTGTATCTATTGGTTCATAATAATGAGCATTTTTTATTTTGTCAGGCAAATATTGCTGATCGACCCAAGCATGTTCAAAATTGTGTGGGTATTTGTAGCCAAGCCCGCGTTGTAAATCTTTTGCACCAGAATAGTGACTATCCCGCAGATGGTCAGGAACTTCTCCTGCTTTTCCATCTCGTATATCTGCCAGTGCGGCATCGATCGCATTGATCCCTGAATTTGATTTAGGAGATAAACAAAGATCGATAACGACACTTGCCAAAGGGATCCGTGCTTCCGGAAAGCCTAGCTTTTCAGCTGCTTGAACTGCAGTGACTGTTCGTGCCGCCGCGGCCGGGTTACCAAGACCGATGTCTTCATAAGCGATGACCATTAAACGCCTGCAGATGATTGGTAAGTCACCAGCCTCAACTAAGCGGGCCAAATAATGGAGAGCAGCATCGACATCACTGCCGCGAATCGATTTTTGAAAAGCGGAAATAACATCATAATGTGCGTCACCATCTTTATCATGAGTCAGAGCTTTTCTTTGAACACATTCTTCTATGATCGAAAGAGTGATATCGATTTTTTTGTCCTTTGTTTCAGGTGTCGATTTTACAGCAAGCTCTAAGCCATTTAAAGCACTGCGCAGGTCGCCGTTAGTAGCACGAGATAGATGCTGAAGGGCTTTGTCTTCTAACAGCACAGGATAATCTCCTAAACCGCGCTCTTTATCAGTTAAAGCATCGTTGATTGCCTTTTGAATATCTGTTTCGTTTAAAGGCTTGACTTCAAAAATTTGTGTTCTGCTTCTGATCGCCGGATTGATCGTAATATAAGGATTTTCAGTTGTTGCGCCGATCATGATGATACGACCGTTTTCTAAATGGGGCAATAAGAAATCTTGTTTTGTTTTATCTAAGCGATGTACTTCATCTAAAAGTAAAATCACAGTGCCGCTCATTTTTGCTTCTTCTGCGACGATCTGTAAGTCTTTTTTTGTATCTGTTGCGGCATTCAACATGCGAAAGGCATAGTTTGTAGAGCCGGCGATAGCACTAGCGATACTTGTTTTTCCGGTTCCAGGAGGACCATACAAAATCATTGATGATAGCATTTTTGCTTCAACCATTCTACGAATGATTTTTCCAGGACCGACAAGATGTTCTTGTCCTACAACTTCATCTAAGTTGCGCGGACGCATACGATAAGCTAAAGGCTGCTGCATCGTTGAACCTCCTTTTTTGTTCTATGATTACTATTATACCATAAAGAACGTATGTTTGTTATCGGCTGGAATTCAGATGATTTATAGAGAGAAATTATTGATTTATCACACGAATTGTTCGTTGTTCAATGGATAATGACAGCTATTTCGTGTATGATAGAAAGTGGTGAAAAATAATGAATGAAACGATCCATTTTTTTAATACAAAAACAACAGAAGAGATCGCTCAGTTTTTATTGGGCATGTATTTAGAGCATAAAACAGAAGCAGGTACACTAGCCGGCTATATTGTGGATACAGAGGCTTATTTGGGGCCTGATGACGAAGCAGCCCACAGCTTTGGGCTACGAAAAACACCTAGATTAAGGGCGATGTATGAGAAACCAGGAACAATCTATTTATATACGATGCACACCCATTTGATCTTGAATATGGTCACAAAAGATAAAGGCATACCGCAAGGAGTCATGATCCGGGCGATCGAACCTGTCGAAGGGCTTGAACTAATGGAAGCGAATCGTAATGGTAGAAAAGGTGCAGAGCTATCAAATGGTCCAGGAAAATTAGTCAGTGCCTTAGGTATTACCAAAGATTCATATGGACAATCGATCTTTGACAGTACACTTCGGATCGTTCCTGAAAAAAGAAAACAGCCGAAAAAAATTATGGCCCTTCCTAGAATAGGCATTCCCAATAAAGGAATTTGGACAGAATTACCTTTGAGATATGTAGTTTCTGGAAATCCTTATATCTCTAAACAAAAAAGAAGTGATATCGATCAAAAAACGTTTGGCTGGAAGGAAGAAATAGAATGAAAAAACCAACAATATTGACTTATTTGGATCAACAATTAACAAAGAAAATCACAGAATATGATGTAGCTCTTGATTGGAATACTAAAAATCATTCAATCGAAGTCGTTTTTCGTTTATTTGCTGAAAATAGTGCACATGAACAAATCGATGATGCTTCAGGAACCTTGTCAGAAGAGGAGATCATTGAATTTGAAGATGGTATTTTATTATTTAATCCTGAAAAGAGCGTAGTGGATGAAGAAGATTATCTAGCTGTGATTCCATATGAAGGAAAAAAAGGAATCAAGCAATCTATTTTAGATGGTCTTGTTGATTACTTAAATGAAGTCTTAAACGAAGGTCAAAGTGACTTATTAGATTTTTTGACAGATGAAGAACAAGAGATTTTTGAATTGAAATGGTCTGAGACAGCATTTAATGAAGCAGTACAAAACTATCAAACAGCTGATGGCGATACATATATCGCTTATCCAAGCTATTAAAGAGGTGTGTTTATGAAATGGACGGAAGTAAAAGTAGAAACAGCTAGTGAAGCAGTAGAGGCAATCTCAAATATCATGATGGAAGCTGGTGCAAGCGGCGTAGCGATCGAAGATGCATTGGATGTTGAAAACTTTCAAAGCGATTTGTATGGTGAACTCTTAGATAAAGAACAGTTTACGCATATCAAAGAGGGTGCTTTAGTAATGGCTTACTTTCCTGAAACAACTTTTTTACCAGAAATTTTGCCCTTTATCAAAGAAAGTATCGCACGCTTACCAGAATTTGGCTTGAGTATCGGCAAGAATGAAATGCTGATCAGCGAGGTAGCAGAAAGCGACTGGGCTACAGCGTGGAAAAAATATTATCATCCTGTACGTGTGACTCGTTTTCTAACAATCGTCCCAAGTTGGGAAAAATACGAGACAACAGATACTGCAGAAAAGATCATCACGTTAGATCCTGGAATGGCTTTTGGAACAGGGACCCATCCAACCACTCGTTTGACTTTGCAAGCATTGGAAACAGTTTTGCGTGGTGGAGAGACAGTGCTTGATGTAGGGACAGGCTCTGGAGTATTAAGTATTGCTAGTAAGTATTTAGGCGCAAAAGAAGTCCATGCATTTGACTTAGATGATGTTGCAGTGACTGCAGCTAAAGAAAATATGGCGCTTAATCCAGTTGCTGATGATGTCTACGTCTCAGCGAATGATTTACTCAATAATGTAACGATCGAAGCAGACGTGATCGTTGCAAATATTTTAGCGGATATTATTGTTTTAATGGTGGAAGATGCTTTTCGTTTATTGAAAAATGACGGAACATTGATTGTTTCAGGAATCATTCAAGATAAAAAAGCGATGGTGATCGAACGAATGACAGCTGTCGGTTTTCTAGTGGATCAGATATTCCAACAAGGTGACTGGTATGCGATTATTTTAAAGAAAACAGAGGAAGAATAAGATGCAGCGTTATTTCATGACAGAGCCTTATGAAGTAAGAGAACACTATGAAATCACTGGGGAAAATTATCATCATATGATCCGAGTGATGCGTATGGAGCCGACACAGCAAGTTTATCTTGTATTCAGTGATCGAATTGCACTTATTGCAGAAATTACAGAGGTGACGGAAGAGGCTGTTCGTTTAAAAGAAATCAGTAAAGAGCAAGGTGAAAAAGAATTACCTGTCAATGTGACGATTGCTTGTGGTTTTCCTAAAGGAGATAAATTAGATCTGGTTATCCAAAAGACGACAGAATTGGGTGTTCATAAATTCGTAGCGTTTCCCGCAAAAAACTCTGTTGTCAAATGGGATCATAAAAAATTAGTCAAAAAAGCTGAACGATTTAAAAAGATCGCAACAGAAGCTGCCGAGCAATCTCATCGCCAGTTTGCGCCGGATATTGTATTATTAGAAAATAAGCTAGAATTGATCGACTCTTTTTCTGCCTATGATAAGATTTTGATCGCCTATGAAGAATCCGCAAAGACAGGGGAAAAAAGTCGTTTCGCTCAAGCATTGGCTGAAACGAAAATCGGGGATTCGATTTTGCTTGTTTTCGGGCCGGAAGGCGGTTTTGCTCCGGAAGAAATCGAAGCGTTTGAAAAAAATGGCGGAATCTTATGCGGATTGGGTCCGCGGATTTTACGTGCAGAAACAGCACCTTTATATGCTTTGAGTGTAATCAGTTATCAATTTGAATTAGTGTAAGGTCTGAGGGGGTATTTATGGAGTTAGAACTGGAAAAACTATCAATCATGTTGCTTGACCCTGCACTTACGGATCAGCAACTAACAGATGAACTTCTTTTTCTAAAAGATTTTTCGATTCATTCGATATTTGTCTTACCATGCAATGTTGCTCGCGCAAAGCAGTTATTGACAGGAACAAGGATTCGGATCGGAAGTTTTACTGATTTTCCTTTAGGCGGAGGAACATTAGCTAAAAAGGCATTTGAAACTGGAAAGCTTTATCGAGAAGGTGCTTCCGAAGTTTTTGTGGCGATGACACCTGATCAACTGACTTTTGGCGGACATCAAAGCTACCAAACATTGGCTCCTTTAGCATTTGGACATGATGGTTTAGGCTTTTTTATCGATAGCAGTCAGTTGAATGAGTACCAGAAACAACAATTGACGATAGATCTTGCTAAAATGGAGGATGTAAAATTTATGTCTATTGGGCTGGATTTATCTATGAAAGAGGCTTTATACGATATGAGTATTTTCAGATCAGGAGTCAAAAGTCAAAGAGTATTTCAAGTTAATGTAAAGGCACCAACATTGCTGGAAATGGAGTTATTGTTCCAAGCAGGAGCTTCTCGAATAGGTCTTAGTAATGGTCGAGAGATTTTACCGCTGATCTCTAAGTGGGATTAGAATATGAGGAATTGAAAATTTAGAGAATTTTAGTATAATAATAAGTGTTGGAAGTGCTACTGTTTCAAGTGGTACTTTTCTTTTTTTAATCGCTAGTCATTTACATAAATAAAGTACTGGAATAGACGGCTGTAAGAGCCCAAGGAGTGAGAATCATGCCAAAAGAAGAAATTATGACAGGACCAGGAGTCATCAAACTTGTATCAAAATATATGGCGCCAAAGCATGTCGCGTTTGTGCAAAAAGCACATGACTATGCAGAAAAAGCGCACGAAGGTCAAGTAAGGCAATCTGGTGAACCTTACTTTATCCATCCAATTCAGGTTGCAGGTATTTTAGCTGAACTTAGAATGGACCCACATACAGTTGCTACTGGTTTTTTACATGATGTTGTGGAAGATACAGACGTAACACTAGAAGATTTACAAGATGAATTCGGTGCAGATGTAGCGATGTTAGTCGACGGCGTGACGAAACTTGGGAAAATAAAATACAAATCTCACGAAGAACAATTAGCTGAAAACCATCGAAAGATGCTTTTGGCGATGGCTCAGGATCTACGCGTGATCATGGTGAAATTAGCTGACCGCTTGCATAACATGCGGACACTTAAACATTTAAGAGAAGATAAGCAGCGTCGGATCGCTCAGGAAACGATTGAAATCTATGCACCACTTGCTCACCGCTTAGGGATCAGCAGGATCAAATGGGAATTAGAAGATACTGCGTTACGTTATATCAATCCAAATCAATATTATCGAATCGTCAACTTGATGCAAAGCAAGCGTGAAGAACGGGAAGCTTATGTTGAAGAGGCAGTTGAAGATATTCGTCTTGCTACTGAGGATCTAGATATTTACGCAGAAATTTATGGACGTCCAAAGCACATTTATTCGATCTATCGCAAAATGAAAGATCAAAAGAAACAATTTAATGAGATTTATGATCTATTGGCGATTCGTGTGATCGTGGATTCAATCAAGGATTGTTATGCTGTTTTAGGAGCGATCCATACCAAATGGACACCGATGCCGGGACGTTTTAAAGATTATATTGCTATGCCGAAAGCGAATATGTATCAATCGATCCATACAACAGTGATCGGACCTAAAGGTAATCCAGTCGAGGTGCAGATCAGAACACACGAAATGCATCAAATCGCTGAATTCGGGGTTGCTGCTCACTGGGCTTATAAAGAAGGAAAAACTGAAAAAGTTGATGAAGATTCTGATTCAAAACAATTGAGCTGGTTCCGTGAAATATTGGAACTTCAAGATGAAAGCTATGATGCATCTGAGTTTATGGAAAGTGTCAAAGGAGATATTTTCAGTGACAAGGTCTATGTATTTACACCGACCGGAGAAGTGACAGAGCTGCCAAAAGGCTCAGGACCGCTTGATTTTGCGTACAGCGTACATACCGAAATCGGAAATAAAACGACAGGTGCTAAGGTCAATGGCAAAATGGTTCAGCTGGACTATACCTTGAAAAACGGTGACATCATTGAAGTTTTGACCTCGCCAAATTCATTTGGACCAAGCCGTGACTGGCTCAAAATGGTAGCGACAAGTAAGGCGCGAAATAAAATCAAACGATTTTTCAAGGTCCAAGACAGAGAAGTCAATATCATCAAAGGACATGATGCGATTAGTAAATATTTGACAGAGCATGGCTTTGCTCCAAAAGAATTTTTGAGTAAGACGAAGCTGGCTGAAGCCTTGGAGCGTTTTAACTTTCAAACAGAAGATGATTTATATGCTGCTGTCGGCTATGGAGAAATCAGTGCTCAAGTCGTTTTCAACCGACTAACAGAAAAAGAACGTAAAGAGCAGGAAATGGAGCGCCAAAAGCAAGAAGCAGAAGAATTGATGACCCAGCCTGTCAAAAAAGAATCAGATAAAATGAAAGTCCGTCATGAAGGCGGCATCGTGATCCAAGGGGTAGAAAATCTGTTGATTAGGATCAGCCGCTGTTGTAATCCCGTTCCAGGAGATGAGATCGTTGGCTATATTACCAAAGGTCGTGGGGTTTCTATCCATCGTGCAGACTGTCCAAACGTACAGCATCAAGAAGAATTGGCACAACGTTTGATTGAAGTAGAATGGGAAGATACTGAAAATCTAAATAAAGAATATGATGCCGATTTAGAAATATACGGGTACAACCGCAGCGGGTTACTGAATGATGTGTTACAGGTAATCAGTTCGATGACTAAAAATCTTGTTAGCGTTGAGGCAAAACCAACCAAAAATAAAATGGCGATGATTCATGTGACAGTTAAAATCCAAAACTTGTCTCATTTAAAAACGATCGTTGATAAAATCAAAAATATACCGGATGTGTACAACGTCCGTCGAACCAATGGCTAGGAGGCGAGCAGATGAAAGCAGTCATTCAGCGAGTAACAGAGGCGCAGGTGCAAATAGAAGGCAAGGTTGTTGGTAAAATCGATCAAGGGTTTATGATTTTACTAGGGATTCATGCAAAGGATACGAAAGAAGATGTAGACTATCTTGTTCGGAAAATCAGCAAATTACGTGTATTTGAAGACGATCAAGGTAAGATGAATCTTAGTTTGCAGGAGATTGGTGGCAGTATTTTAAGTATTTCACAATTTACATTGTATGCAGATACAAAAAAAGGCAACCGTCCAAGTTTCATCGAAGCGGCTCGACCTGAAACAGCGATTTCTTTATATGAGATGTTCAATAAACAGCTGAAAGAAATCGGCATTCCGACTGAAACAGGAGAGTTTGGTGCAGATATGAAAGTAACACTGACCAATGACGGACCTGTGACTATTATTATTGATACAAACGACAAATAGACTTTGTGAAATGAGCGGGCTATTTTTTACTGAATCCCCTTGACTTTAGTAGAGAATTTTAGTAGTTTATATGTAATATCAAAATTCGATGAAAGAACGAGTAAATTTCATTCTGACTGTATAAGAGAAAGTTGCCTAGGCTGAAAGCAGCTTCATCAGCGAAATTGAAAGACATTCTAGAGAAGAACGGAAGAAAAGCCGTTCCGTCGCGAGCGTTAATCGTTAGAGGAAAGAGCAATCTTTCGAACTTAGGTGGTACCGCGTGTGTCTATTCACTCGCCCTTGTATATATACAAGGGCGAGTTTTTGTTGTTCATCACTACGATTGGCTCCGCCAGAGTAGATGATGAACAATACTTGGCGAACAAAGTGAGCGAAGTGTCCATACTAGGAATCACACTTAAGCATACTAGCTTTGATCAAGCACAAAGGACTAAAGTACTAAGAATTGAAGGCCCACAATCGTCTCCGCCAGAGTAGATGATGAACAATACTTGGCGAACAAAGTGAGCGAAGTGTCCATACTAGGAATCACGCTTAAGCATACTAGCTTTGATAAAGTACAAAGGACTAAAGTACTAAGAATTGAAGGTTTACGATTGGCTCTGCCAGAGCAGTTGATAAACAATAAATAGTTAAAGCGTTAAGAATTGAAAGTGTGCAACTGGTTCCAATCAAATAGACGACGAATAACGATAAGACAAGCATGTTAAGCTCACTGAGTAATACCTAAATAGAACGATCAAGATTTTCTAAAATGTAAAAACAATAAAGTATCACTGGGTATTCTAGTAAAGATTCAAAAGAGATCGTTAGCGTAAACTTTTTTACAGCAGCACACATTTACCATTAGAGGTAAAAGATGAATAATAAATTGGAGATGAAAGAATGAGTTATCAAAAACCAAAAGGAACGAATGATCTATTACCAGGAACTTCCGAGAAGTGGCAGTTCGTTGAAGAAACAGCACGCTTGATTTTTCGTGATTATCAATATGAAGAAATCCGCACGCCGATCTTTGAACATTATGAAGTGATTTCTCGTAGTGTGGGAGATACGACAGATATCGTTTCCAAGGAAATGTATGATTTTTACGATAAAGGGGAACGTCACATTACATTGCGTCCAGAAGGAACTGCACCGATCGTTCGGTCGTTCGTGGAAAATAAACTATTTGGTCCTGAGTTTTCTAAGCCTTATAAGACCTATTATATGGGACCGATGTTTCGCTATGAGCGTCCGCAGGCAGGTCGCTTAAGACAATTTCACCAAATCGGGGCTGAAGCATTTGGCAGTGAGAACCCAGCTGTAGATGTAGAAAGTATGGCGATGGCATTAGACTTTTTCAAGCAATTAGGGATTCAACAAATCAAATTAGTAATCAATTCATTAGGCGATAAGGAAACCAGAGCAGCGTACCGTCAGGCGTTGATCGATTATTTAGAACCTAAGTCTGCTGAACTAAGTGAAGATTCAAAACGCCGCCTACATGAAAATCCGCTGCGTGTCCTTGATAGTAAAGATAAGAAAGATAAAGTGATCGTTGCAGAGGCGCCGTCGATTTTAGATTATCTGAGTGAATCGTCTAAACAACATTTTGAAACAGTTAAAACGATGTTAACGGAATTGAATATTCCTTTTGAAGTTGATAGTAATATGGTTCGGGGACTTGATTATTACACCAACACGATTTTTGAAATCATGAGTGAAGCACCAGGAATGGGCGCCCAATCGACAATTTGTGCGGGTGGACGTTATGACGGATTAGTAGAGGATTTAGGCGGACCTGCAACACCAGGTTTTGGTTTTGCTTTAGGAATCGAACGTGTATTGATCACAATGGAAGCAGAGCAGGTAGTTGTTCCTGTGATCAATGAAATCGATGCTTATGTTGTCGGCATCGGAGAACAAACGAATGTCGAAACACTAAAATTAGTTCAAGCGATCCGCAATTTTGGTTTTTCAGCAGATCGTGATTTTATGGATCGTAAAGCAAAAGCACAATTTAAAACAGCAGCTAAGCTAAATGCCAAATTAGCATTGACATTGGGTGAAACAGAATTAGCCGAAGGTGTTGTCAATGTTAAATCAATGGAAAGCCGGAAAGAAAAAGCATTTCCTTTATCAGATATTTATGAAAAATTTGATGAAGTCTATGATGAAATGATGACAAAAATGTTTGATGAATAACGTGTAAAAAATGAAGAGGAGCAAAAACGAATGACAAAAAGAACAGTATATTGCGGAGAAGTTTCCGCAGATTTAGTAGGACAGATCATCACATTAAAAGGCTGGGTGCAAAAACGCCGCGATTTAGGTGGAGTTATCTTTATCGACCTACGTGACCGCGAAGGCATTGCACAAGTTGTTTTCAATCCAGCACATTCAAAAGAAGCGTGGGAAAAGGC
This sequence comes from Enterococcus sp. 9D6_DIV0238, assembly GCF_002174455.2. NCBI lineage: Bacteria > Bacillati > Bacillota > Bacilli > Lactobacillales > Enterococcaceae > Enterococcus > Candidatus Enterococcus dunnyi. Next base: position 997,074 of record NZ_CP147246.1, on the reverse strand, counting down.
TGACAAATGCCGTAGCGAATATGTGATTGAAATTACTGGAGAATTAACTTATCGAGATAAAGAAGCGATCAACCCAAAAATGAAAACAGGCGAATTTGAAATCATGGCAACAGATATCACGATTTTAAATACAGCTAAAACACCACCATTTTTGATCGAAGATGAAAATAACGTTGGGGATGAATTACGCTTGAAATACCGTTATTTAGACTTGCGCCGTCCACAAATGACAGCAAACCTAAAATTACGTCATCAAGTGACTAAAACGATTCGCCATTATTTAGATGATACTGATTTTATGGATATCGAAACACCTTACTTAGGGAAATCTACACCAGAAGGCGCTCGTGATTACTTAGTTCCTTCACGTGTTCACGCTGGACATTTTTACGCTTTACCACAATCACCGCAAATTTTTAAACAATTATTGATGAATGCTGGTTTTGACCGCTATTATCAAATCGTTCGTTGCTTCCGTGACGAAGATTTACGTGGTGATCGTCAGCCTGAATTTACACAAGTGGATATTGAAACGACGTTCTTGACTCCAGAAGAGATCCAGACGATGACGGAAGAAATGCTGGCAAAAGTAATGCGTGAAACAAAAGGAATCGAAGTTACTTTACCATTCCCACGTATCAGCTATGATGAAGCAATGGCACGTTACGGCAGCGATAAACCAGATACCCGTTTTGACATGGAGTTGATCGACATTGCAGATGTTGTGAAAGATGTTGATTTTAAAGTGTTCCAAATGGCTTTAGAAAACGGCGGACAAGTCAAAGCGCTAAATGCCAAAGGTGCCGCAGATAAATACTCAAGAAAAGATATGGATAACTTAGGTACGTATGTGAGTCAATTTGGAGCAAAAGGCTTGGCTTGGCTAAAAGTAGAAGAAGATGGACTTAAAGGACCGATTGCTAAATTCTTGACAGACGTTTCTGATGACTTGATCAAAGCGACAAATGCTGAGGTTGGCGACATATTAATGTTTGGTGCAGATAAGCCAGAAGTTGTCGCTGCTGCTCTTGGAGCTATTCGTTCTCGTTTAGGCAAAGAGTTGGGCTTGATCGACGAGTCTAAATTCAACTTTTTGTGGGTCGTTGACTGGCCATTATTTGAATATGATGAAGAAGCTGGTCGCTATGTATCTGCTCATCATCCGTTTACCCAGCCAAAAGAATCTGATGTAGAGCTGCTTGCAACAGATCCTGCAAAAGTCTATGCAGAAGCTTACGATATCGTGTTGAATGGCTATGAACTAGGTGGCGGTTCTCTACGTATCCATAAACGTGAATTACAAGAAAAAATGTTCGAAACGCTTGGTTTCACGAAAGAATCAGCACAAGAACAATTTGGTTTCTTGCTGGATGCACTAGACTATGGTTTCCCTCCACACGGCGGGATCGCTTTAGGGTTAGATCGTTTAGTCATGCTTTTAGCTGGTGAAAACAATATTCGTGAAGTGATCGCTTTCCCTAAAAACGGAAAAGCTGCTGATCCAATGACAAGTGCGCCAAGTGTTGTATCACCTTTACAACTATTTGAATTGAATATTGATGTAACTGCAATCGACGAATAAAAAATAAATGGGTTGAACATGGTTCAGGCGAAAACTAGCCGAGATCGTGTTCAGCTCTTTTTCTTTTTAAACTAGATCGACTCCGTTTATAATTTGTTTATATTTATCCTTTATACTGAATTTACAATGATTTGGCAGGAGGAAAAAATCATGGAAAGAACAAGAGTAGCTTTATTGATATCAACCAGTTTAGGACTGCTTATTTTTTCTGGTTGCCAGCAAAAAGTAAGTACTCAACAAAAAATAGAAGAGGAGTCGACGATCATGTCAAAAAAAGAAATAACAGAACCTTCAAGTAATGAAGCTGCTGAATCAAGTAAACAAACATTTCCACAAGGAACATTGCTTCAAGCAGTGAGCGATAATGATATGAAAACAGTTCAAGAGGTCCTTGCAACGGATTATAAGATCAACGAAGTAAATGAAAAAGGAGAAAGTCCGCTTTTAATTGCGACACATCAAAATTTTATTGAGATCGCCAAACAACTGATCGATGCCGGTGCTGATATCAATCAACAAGATCAAATTTCTGATAGTCCTTATCTCTATGCAGGCGCTCAGGGGAAAACTGAAATCTTGGCTTACATGCTGGAAAAAGCAACTCCTGATCAACAAAAGGTCAATCGTTTTGGTGGAAACGCGTTGATTCCAGCGGCAGAAAAAGGACATCTGGAAAATGTTAAGCTACTATTGAAAGATGGTCGTTCAAACATCGATCATCAAAATAATTATGGCTATACTGCTCTAATTGAAGCTGTTGCGTTAAGAGATGGTTCCGAAATTTATCAACAAATCGTTCAAGTTTTAGTGGAGGCAGGAGCAGATAAAACGTTGAGAGACAATACTGGGCGTACGGCAGAGGATTACGCGAAAAGCTTAGGCTACTCAGAAATGTTGTCTATCTTAAATGCAAATTAAAATGGAAACAGAAATTTCTTTTCTTTCATTTGAATAATTATGCTTTTTTTCTGATTGCAAAGCACGTATAATGAGAGCTAACAATCAGAAAAAGAGAGGCCCTTTTCATGAAAAAATTCTTTGACAGCTTGCCGGTCCATGATTATACAACAAAACTGTCCGTATCGATCGTTTATGCGATTTTAGCATCTGTGGCGATGAACTTCTTTTATCAGCCGGGCAATATTTATTCTAGTGGGATCACCGGTTTAGCTCAAATTTTGACTACACTATCGACGCGTGTCATAGGATTTAATGTTCCTGTTTCAATCACGCTGTATGCATTGAATATCCCATTATTTTTTGTAGCATGGCTCAAAATAGGAAAGAAATTTACGATTTTTACAGTATTGACGGTTACTTTGACCTCCATATTTATGCAAATCGTCCCGCAGACGATCCTTTCTAATGATCCGATCATCTGTGCGATCTTTGGTGGAGCTGTGATGGGTTCAGGTATTGGTTTTGCACTAAAAAATGGCTTGTCTTCCGGTGGATTAGATATCTTTAGTATTACGATCCGCAAAAAAACTGGACGTTCAGTTGGCTCGATTTCTATGTATTTCAATGGATTGATCATTTTTGTCGCTGGCTATTTGTTTGGCTGGCAGTATATGTTTTACAGTGCCTTATCGATTTTTGTCAGTGGTAAAGTGACGGATGCTGTCTATACGAAGCAAAAGAAAATGCAAGTCATGATCATCACTAAAAATCCTGATGCAGTGATCGAAGGGATCCAGCAAAAAATGAGAAGAGGTATCACGATCATCCATGAAGCAGAAGGGGCGTATCGTCATGATAAACAAACCTTGCTGTTAACAGTTGTGACACGATTTGAATTGCCGGCGCTGGAAGCGGCAATGAAAGACTCGGATCCCTCTGCTTTTGTAAGTATTTCAGATAATGTCAAAATCCTTGGACGATTTTATGAAGAGGACTTATAGAAAACGAAACGAAGAACCTAAATCTCTTTTTAAAAGAAAGTGGGTTCTTTTTTTTGTTCATTCTTTTTCGTAGCAATTACTTTCTATAGAAAAACAAGTTTGTGAACATTTCAAAAAAATAATCGCTTTTTCTTGAAAAGCCAAATGAAAACTGTTAAACTATATATGTAAGATTGAGGGACGCTTTTAAGACTGTTAGATAGAATTTAACAATGAGAAAGAAGAACATCAATCCTATTTTTTTAAAGTTCATAGGTCGTTTTAAGTCTTACTTGGACGTTTTAAGACCAACGAAGGAGCGCATCATGCTGGATGAATTGAAAATGATTGAAGCTGTTGCTCCAGATTTGCTCGATGTAATGCAGGAAAGGTTTCATATTCTTCGTAATATATACTGGATGCAGCCTATTGGACGTCGAAGTCTATCGGATAGTATGGGGATCACAGAACGAGTCTTGAGAACTGAGACAGATTTTTTAAAGAACCTGCAGCTGATCGAGACTTCAAAAAGTGGAATGACATTGACTGAAAAAGGATTAGATGTTTATCAAGGGTTAGAGACAGTGATGAATCAGCTTCTTGGCATGCATCAAATCGAAAAAGAGATCAGTCAGTATTTTGGCATCAAGCGCTGTATAGTCGTTGCTGGCAATAGTGACAATCAAGAAAAAGTCTTGTATGAATTCGGTGATATTTTAACTGACGCACTTGATTTACTTTTACCTGACGGCAATAACACGATTGCAGTGATGGGCGGAACAACGATGGCTCTAACGGCTGAACATATGGGCTCTTTGGAAACAGAGAAACGTCACAATTTGTTTGTTCCAGCTAGAGGCGGAATTGGTGAAGCAATGAGTGTTCAAGCGAATTCGGTCAGTGCAGTTATGGCTAACAAAACTGGTGGTCATCATCGGGCATTATATGTCCCAGAACAATTAAGTCCTGAAACATACAAATCTTTATTACAAGAACCATCGATCCAAGAAGTATTGACATTGATCGAACAGAGCAACTGTGTCGTGCATAGTATTGGTCGTGCACTGCATATGGCGGCCAGACGTAAAATGTCAGATGATGAAATGGTCATGTTAAAGCAAAATAATGCAGTAGCAGAATCATTTGGTTACTTCTTCGATGAAGAAGGGGAAGTCGTTTATAAAATTCCTCGTATCGGACTTCAATTGAAAGATCTTCAAAGAATTCAACATGTCGTGGCGATCGCAGGCGGAAAGACAAAAGCCAAAGCAATCCGCGCTTATATGAAAAATGCACCAAAACAAACGTGGCTCATCACAGATGAAGCTGCTGCAAATGAGATTTTAAAAGGGGCAACCCTTTAAAATAAAAAAATTTTTGATTTTCATAAGGAGGAAATCTTTAATGACAGTTAAAGTAGGTATTAATGGATTTGGACGTATCGGACGCTTAGCATTCCGTCGTATCCAAGATGTAGCAGGAATCGAAGTAGTAGCAATCAACGACTTAACAGATGCTAAAATGTTGGCTCACTTGTTAAAATATGACACAACTCAAGGACGTTTCAACGGAACTGTTGAAGTTCACGAAGGTTCTTTCAACGTAAACGGTAAAGAAGTTAAAGTTCTTGCTAACCGTAACCCAGAAGAATTACCATGGGGCGAATTAGGCGTAGATATCGTTCTTGAATGTACAGGATTCTTCACTTCAAAAGAAAAAGCTGAATTACACTTAAAAGCTGGTGCTAAACGTGTTGTTATCTCTGCTCCTGGTGGAAATGACGTACCAACAATCGTCTATAACACTAACCACGATATCTTAACAGGTAAAGAAACAGTTATCTCAGGTGCTTCATGTACAACTAACTGTTTAGCTCCTATGGCGAAAGCTTTACAAGACAACTTTGGTGTTGTTGAAGGTCTTATGACTACAATCCACGCTTACACAGGTGACCAAATGACTCTTGATGGACCTCACCCAGGTGGAGACTTCCGTCGTGCACGTGCTGCAGCAGAAAACATCGTTCCTAACACAACTGGTGCTGCTAAAGCAATCGGTCTAGTTATCCCTGAATTAAACGGTAAATTAGACGGAGCTGCTCAACGTGTTCCTGTAGCTACTGGTTCATTAACTGAATTAGTAACAGTTCTTGACAAAAACGTAACTGTTGAAGAAGTAAACGAAGTAATGGCTAAAGCAGCTAACGAATCTTACGGATACAACGAAGATCAAATCGTATCTTCTGATATCGTAGGTATGACTTTCGGTTCATTATTCGATGCTACACAAACTAAAGTAATGACAGTTGGCGACAAACAATTAGTGAAAACTGTTGCTTGGTATGACAACGAAATGTCTTATACTGCACAATTAGTTCGTACTTTAGAGTACTTCGCTAACTTATAAGATCTATACTTATTATTAGTGAAATTTAAAGAACTGTGAAATAATAAGCGGGGAAGCAACGCGCTTCTCCGCTTATATTGTTTCGTTTAAAAATTTTATAGACAGGAGTACTCCATAATGGCTAAAAAAACAATCAAAGATGTTGATTTAAAAGACAAAAAAGTCCTTGTTCGTGTTGACTTCAATGTACCATTGAAAGATGGCGTGATCACTAACGACAACCGTATAGTTGCAGCTTTGCCAACAATTCAATATGTTATCGACAATGGCGGAAAAGCGATTCTTTTCTCTCACTTAGGTCGTGTAAAAACAGAAGAAGATAAAGCAGGTAAATCTTTGAAACCAGTTGCAGAACGTTTAGGTGAGCTATTAGGCAAACCAGTAACATTCGTTCCTGAAACACGCGGGACTGAATTAGAAACGGCTGTCAACAATATGAAAGATGGCGACGTTTTAGTCTTTGAAAACACTCGTTTTGAAGACATCGACGGTAAAAAAGAAAGCGGCAATGATGCTGAATTAGGCAAATATTGGGCTTCTTTAGGCGATGTATTTGTAAATGATGCATTTGGTACGGCTCACCGTGCGCACGCTTCTAACGTTGGTATTGCATCAACTGGTATTCCAACAGTTGCCGGCTTCTTAATGGAAAAAGAAATCAAATTCGTTGGTGAAGCTGTTACTGCACCAAAACGTCCATTTGTTGCGATTTTAGGCGGAGCAAAAGTTTCTGACAAGATCGGTGTTATCGAAAACTTGATCGAAAAAGCAGATAAGATCCTGATCGGCGGCGGAATGACTTATACATTCTACAAAGCTAAAGGGATGAATATCGGTAAATCTTTAGTAGAAGAAGATAAAGTAGCTTTAGCGAAAGAATTAATCGAAAAAGCAGGTGATAAATTGATCTTGCCAATCGATTCGATCACAGCAGCTGAATTCTCAAATGATGTACCAACAGAAGAGCATACTGGTGATGTTCCTGAAGGTCAAATGGGTCTTGACATTGGTCCTGAAACAATTGCTTTATTCGCGCAAGCTTTAGATGGTGCGAAAACAGTTGTTTGGAACGGTCCTATGGGCGTATTCGAAATGAGCAACTTTGCTAAAGGAACGATCGGTGTTTGTGAAGCAATCGCTAATTTAGCTGATGCAACAACGATCATTGGTGGAGGAGACTCTGCTGCTGCAGCAATTCAATTAGGCTTTGCTGATAAATTCACGCACATCTCAACAGGTGGCGGCGCAAGCTTAGAATTATTAGAAGGTAAAGAATTACCTGGATTAGCAGCGATCAACGATAAATAAAGAGGTTATTAAAAGGCATTTAAGCTTGAGTATTTTGACTGAACCTGCTGAACTTCAAGTATTGGGGTTTAGTAGGTGAGGGAAATTACTGAACGTTTGCCTTTTGAACACCGTTTAAACAATCTACACCATAAAATTAAAGGAAGTGTTTTTTCATGCGTAAACCAATTATCGCTGGTAACTGGAAAATGAATAAAACTTTAGCAGAAGCACAAAGCTTTGCTGAAGCAGTAAAAAATGCTGTTCCATCAAGTGATGTTGTCGATTCAGTAATCGGATCTCCTGCATTGTTCTTAGCGCCATTAGCATGGAATCTTAAAGATTCACAAGTGCAATTATCTGCGCAAAACTGCTATTGGGAAAATGCTGGTGCGTTCACTGGTGAAAATTCTCCAGCTGCAATCGCAGATCTAGGTGTTCAATATGTGATCATCGGTCACTCAGAACGTCGTGAGTATTTCCACGAAACAGATGAAGACATCAACAAAAAAGCCAAAGCAATCTTTGCAAACAATATGACACCGATCTTCTGTTGTGGTGAATCTTTAGAGACCTATGAAGCTGGAAAAACAGCTGAATGGATCGAAGGACAAATCACTAATGGCTTAGTAGGCTTAACAAACGATCAAGTATCATCTATGGTCATTGCTTATGAACCAATCTGGGCAATCGGTACTGGTAAATCTGCAGATGCCAACATTGCGGATGAAATCTGTGGTGTTGTTCGTTCAACTGTAGAAAAATTATACGGTAAAGAAGTATCAGAAGCAGTTCGTATCCAATACGGCGGCTCTGTAAAACCAGAAAACATTGCTGAATATATGGCAAAAGAAAACGTTGACGGTGCTTTAGTCGGCGGAGCAAGTCTTGAAGCTGATTCATTCTTAGCATTGTTAGAGGCTGTTAAATAAAACAGACTTATAATTAAGATACGCAATAAATCGAAGATTCATCGAATAATTTATGAAATACGCAAAAAATGTTTGCATAGCTTAGGATTATTCACTACAATCATAATTAAGGGAGCTCGGATCCCCTTAGTATAAAACAAACTCAAAGGAGAGACAAAACATGTCAATTATTACTGATGTTTACGCACGCGAAGTCTTAGACTCACGCGGTAACCCAACAATCGAAGTAGAAGTATACACTGAAAGCGGAGCTTTTGGCCGTGGAATGGTTCCATCTGGAGCTTCAACTGGTGAATACGAAGCGGTTGAATTACGTGATGGCGACAAATCTCGTTACCTAGGTAAAGGGGTTGTTAAAGCAGTTGACAACGTTAATAACATCATCGCTGAAGCAATCATTGGCTACGATGTTCGTGACCAAATGGCAATTGATAAAGCAATGATCGAATTAGATGGAACTCCTAACAAAGGTAAATTAGGTGCTAACGCTATTCTTGGTGTTTCTATCGCTGTAGCTCGTGCTGCTGCTGATTACCTAGAAGTACCTTTATACCACTACTTAGGCGGATTCAATACAAAAGTATTGCCAACTCCAATGATGAACATCATCAACGGCGGATCTCATGCTGATAACAGTATCGACTTCCAAGAGTTCATGATCATGCCTGTAGGCGCTCCTACATTTAAAGAAGCGTTACGTTATGGTGCTGAAGTATTCCATGCATTAGCAGGAATCTTAAAAGCTCGCGGTTTAGCTACTTCTGTAGGTGACGAAGGTGGTTTCGCTCCTAACCTTGGTTCAAATGAAGAAGGTTTCGAAGTAATCATCGAAGCGATCGAAAAAGCTGGCTATGTACCTGGTAAAGATATCGTTCTTGCTATGGATGCTGCTTCTTCTGAATTCTACGATAAAGAAAAAGGTGTTTACGTTTTAGCTGATTCAGGCGAAGGCGAAAAAACAACTGAAGAAATGATCGCATTCTACGAAGAATTATGTGCGAAATACCCAATCATCTCAATCGAAGATGGTTTAGATGAAAATGACTGGGATGGTTTCAAAAAATTAACTGTTGCTTTAGGTGACAAAGTTCAATTAGTTGGTGACGATTTATTCGTAACAAACACAACTAAATTAGCTGAAGGTATCGAAAAAGGTATCGCTAACTCAATCCTGATCAAAGTAAACCAAATCGGTACTTTAACTGAAACATTTGAAGCAATCGAAATGGCGAAAGAAGCTGGCTATACTGCAGTTGTTTCTCACCGTTCTGGTGAAACAGAAGATTCAACAATCTCTGATATCGCTGTAGCAACAAATGCTGGACAAATCAAAACTGGTTCTCTATCACGTACTGACCGTATTGCAAAATACAACCAATTATTACGTATCGAAGACCAATTAGGCGAAGTTGCCGAATACAAAGGTTTGAAATCTTTCTACAACTTAAAAAACAAATAAGAAATCTGTGCTATTAAAGGGTTTCTTGTGATTACTTGTTAAATAATCCGTTTTGAAAGTGTTAGGTAGACCAATAGTTACGTACTATGCAAAAGAATGTATTGCTAACTTGAATTTGCTTCTAATTAGCAGTACTGGAAATTTGACGTAGTACGAACTATAACCAATAATCATCATTAAACACTGTTTTTTCTCTAACTAAGAGAAAGGATGGTGTTTTTTGCTGAATACAGAAATGATAGCTGAATATTTGTTAGATTGTAGGGTTCTTAACTTATCGAAACGCGCTATCGAGTCATATCAATCTCAGCTGAACGTATTTTATGGTTATCTCAGAGATGTACACGATCTTAGTGAGCTAAGTAAGCTACATTTAAAGAAGTTTATTTTAAATTGTCAAGAGGAGGGAAAAAAGGAAACTTATATTAATACTATTTTAAAAGCAGTTAAGTTGTTCTATAAGTATATGACTAATGAGTATGAGGTTACTAATATTACTAAAGAAATAAAATTACTTAAGGAGCCTAAGCTACTGTTAACCATCTTTTCAGATACAGAAGTTTCTAATCTCATTAAATTTTACTATAAGAAGGGATTTGTCAATCAAAGGAATAAGTTAATTATTGAGGTGATGGCAGATGCGGGCTTAAGAGCAGAAGAAGTAAGAAACCTTACTAATGATAATGTAAAGGAAGGATATTTTCAATTTATGGGAAAAGGAAGTAAGGAGCGAGTTGTTAAAATTTCCCCTTACCTAGAGCAGTTGTTAAAAAGGCATAGAAGAACTAAGGCAGGTTATTTTAATAATCTAAGAAATTATAGGGAGATTGAAGATTTTCTATTTATTTCTAAATCAGGTAGACGTTTAAAAAATAACGTTTTGCTTGAAAAAGTAGTTAAGGATGCTTGTATTGCTACTAATGTTAGAGAAGAGATACAACGTAAGAGCTGTCACAGCTTACGACATTATTATGCACAAAAATTATTAAAAAATGGAGTTAACCTTTACACGATAAGTAGGTTATTAGGTCATAGTAATATAAAGACAACTCAAACATATCTGAACTCGTTAAGTGATTCTGAAATTTTATCAAGTATGGAACTAACACCAATTCAGAAACTAATAAATGAAGAAGCATTATAGATAGTTTTCTTCAATAGATTTTTTTAGTAAAGCTTCTTTTTCTAGTTTATGTCGTTTGAGAAGTTCCGTAAATTCGATTGTTTGTTGTTGCTCAGTCGCATCTAGAGACCGATATAGAGCAAGAAATGTTTCTTCTGAACTTGCTATATCCTCATCGATAAAGTGGCTTAATGGAATGATGATAAAAATAAAAAAGCTTAATGACTTTATGAATACTTGGGGACAAGCAATGAATCAGACGTATAAACAATACAGTCCGAATAATAATGTTGATTTATACGGTTTACAACTCCCTGACTCGGTTCTGAATAACAATCAGTGGCAGGCGGTTATTGGTAACACGCCAATAGTTATAAATTGGTCAGAAAATGGTGAAGAAGAATCAGGTTATTCTTTAGTAGCTGTTTATTCGGATGCAGAGGCACAAAATTATTTATCGAAGCATGTTTACTTTTTTACCATTAATTCAGGAATACCCAAAGTGTTAATAACTAGTCAGAATCAAGGAAATCCAAATAATTATTTATACTTTAAAGAAACAGAGAACAAAGAGCTTAGAGATGGTTTTAGTAATATTGTGAACAGTAGTGTAGTTTTTGATGATGTTAAATCAAATTTTACCAAAGATGAACAACTCAGCTATTTTATCAGCAACTATGATCAATTGCCTTATAAAGGCTATCTAACGACTGAAAATGATGGCAATGGTACAAGGATTACTTATTATGTTGATGGGTCTATTTCAAATGATAAGCAAGCTATATCAGAGGCAATTGAACATCTGGAAGCAATTAGTCTATCTGTTCAGCAGAAGGTTTAGGTTTAAGCTTAAAAGAGCCACTGGAAACAGAGTATACTCTTACTCTAATTGATGGACAACCAACTCAAGCTATTCATATCTTTGGCAGAATCATACAAGAAATTGAATAGGATTGAGAACCCCACCCCGTTGTTACTTGACCGTACTAAGGGTACCCTTTAAATGAGCTACACGGCTCACTAGGGGTACTCTTTTTTTGCAATTTGCAAAAGGTTAATAAATGTTTATACATGAAACGAAATGAAACAAAGCTTTATAAACATTGATATACAAGGGTTTCTATGTTTCATATATAAATGAAACGAAAAACAGTTTTTTTGCTGAAAATCCTTAAAAAATACTACATAGTTGTGGGAGTTATTGCAGATGAAACAGACCTGCAAATATTTCATATCATAGTACTAATTAATTTCTGGAAGTTAAATAATTGTTGTTAAATCAACATTAGCAATATTGAATGGTCACAAACGCAGTTATTAATTAGAACACATAATAGAGAGAATTGAATTTTAAGTTAAGATAAAAATGTTATGGACACAAAAAGTTGTGCTAAATTAGTTTAGTATTACTAACTAAACATGTGATATAATGAAATTGTATGCCTAGAGTTAAATATAATGGAATAAATAAAAGATATTTATTTTAACAACTAGAGAGAACTATTTGTAGAAGTAATAATAAGAAAGGCTAGAAATTTTATTATGGAATTATTTTTAAGACATACTACGAAGGTTGAAATAAAAGGAATAGAAGATCAACTAGATTTACTAATTTATCAAAATGAAGAAAGAAATGTTAGTTTAATGTACATTCATTTTTATAATAAAGATCGAGCAATTAGTTCTTCAACAATACTCCCCTCTTTTTTTGAAAATTTAGAAGCTACTTTATCTAATGGCGCAAAAATACTTTTGGTTGGGTGCAAAAGAGTTCAACATACTTCTGAAATATCTTATCATAGAGAAGTTTTTAAATATGAGGTTGATTATGTAATAGATGGAGCATCTATTGAAGAAAACAGGTTTTTTAAAGCATATTATAAAGTTTCTGGAATAATGAAGTGGTTTCAGAAAACTAATTTCGTATTTGGATTGAAAGGTAATCATTATATTGATATTTCAAATGACAATAAGTTAATTATATATGAAGCAAAAGACCATAAAATTGAGTACTATGTTGGTTACTCACTTCCTAACGATTTTCTAAAAGAAACTATTACTATTACTCAAAATCCATCAATTATTATCGAAAGTAAAGAAGCACAAAAAATACAGTGGTTTGATACAAAATTTAATGATTTTAAAGCTATCATAGAGTTGGCAATTCATAAAAGAATCAATTATCAAAAAGTATCGATGCAAGCAATACCTCCTAAAGATTTTACTCCAATTAATAGCGTATTGTATAGTGTAGACTCATCCTTTTCTACTCGAAAAAATAAAGAGGAAGGTGGGTATATTAATTATCTATTTACCTGTCAAGATTTAGTTGACTCAGGTAATTTGAATGATTGGCATAAGAAGAGGAGTAAATTAGAGCCTGTTCTTGATTTATATTTGGAAGTCTATTATTCTGGTACTTCGAAAATCGAAAATCACTTTTTAAATATATGTCAAGCGTTGGAAACCTATCATGCTAGAATGATATCTGATTCAAAGAATGAATATAAAAAAATGGCTAAAAGTAAGCTTGAAGGGTATCAATCAGAATGGGAAAAGTTTCTCATTAGAGATCCAAGAAAATCTCATATCTTGTTGAGTGAAAGACTATCGGATTTAATGTTTATTGATTATCCAAGATATATTTTTTCTGGAAGTTTTAAATTTTTTGATTTTCCACAAATTGTTTCGGATACTAGAAACTACTTTACTCATTATAATATTAATAAAGAAAAAAAAGCATTAAAGGGTGAAAATTTAGTAGAGTCTATAAGTTTATTGAGAGGGATACTAGAGTATCATTTATTGAAAGAAATAGGTTTCACAGATGGAAATATTTTTAAAAACTTGAATGAATATTTTTTACAGGTGAGAACTAATACAGAATATAGAAATGCTTTACGCGATTCAGATAAAGAAAAGTTTGGAATTGAAGAACAATAATTGTATTTTATTTAAACGAACAACTAGAAAAAGATAGTAACTAGAATCCAAATTTTTTTAAAGTAATTTAAAAGAAAGGAAGCGTGTATATGTTGCAATTTTTTAAGGAAAATTGGCTAATGTTACTTTTTTTAGTAACTGTAATTGCTCTATATTTATATTCGAAATATAAAGAAAATAAGTACGATCAGACAGTTCAATATACTATGGATAATATTGGAGGAATGTTTTATCCACTTGAAAATGGACAAACATGGCTTATTTTTAAATATAATAAAAACACACAAAAAAACAAACTTAATTTTATTTTGAAAAATATCAAGCAGGGGGATGAATTGCCTAATCAACATGGATATGAATATGTTATTTCTGAATTGTTAGATAAAGAATATTATGATCGTGTTAGGGATTCCAATGGTAATTTAGTTAGTAAGGATGGACCTTATGTTGTTTATAGAGTTATTCCTAAAACAGCAATGAAACAATCAAATATAACAGTCGAAAGAAATAGCGGGGCTGTTCAAATAACTACAGATAATTCTAGAGCGTATCAAAATATTTCAAATAGTGACTTTATAACTAAAGTTAATAAGTATAGAGATATTATGGTTAATAATGGAATTTTAGAAGAGGATATTGATGTTTTATTAAGCAATTCCAAAGACGATGATGTAAAAAAATCATTTTTGTCAAAATATGGAGTTGATCTAGCTAAGATTGCAATAGATGTTGGAGGAAAAGTAATAAGTTTGTTAGCATATTTAAAAGGTTAATATTTTTAAAATAGAAAATGTTGGGGATATCCTCAACATCTTATTGCTCCCAATAACATATTCTAAATTGACAAGATTTTGACCATCTCAATTTGACAATGAATGACACTGGTTGAGAAGTCGATTCCAATATAAAAGGCAGTGGTAGGGTAAGTTTTTAAAGGTAAGCTAGGAACGCTTTTATATAGTTATTCCTAGCTTGTTTCAACGGATAAAAATAAAAGTAAAACCGATATCAGTTTCAATCCAAAATTTTGTGCTGTATTTATTAGGGCACAGATTGTTATCTTATGGCATAAGGGGTAAACCCTACACTGTATTACTTAAGTTAGTACTACTTCCCAATCATTAAAGGAGCAAATTGAGCAGTTGATTAATGAGGGAGTAAACAAAAAGAACCTGTTTAAAGAAAAATACACAGGAACTATAGCTGATAGAATCGAGTTTAAGAAACTATTGGATGCTGTTAGTGAGAAGGAGACAATAATTGTAACCAAGCTTGATCGCTTTGCTAGGAATACCCGTGAGACTTTAGAAGTCATAGAACCATTGTTAGAGAGGGATATTACCATTAGAGTATTGAATCTTGGTACAATAGAGAATACTCCTATGGGTGGATGATACTTAGAACTCTCTTATCAGTAGCAGAGATGGAGCGAGATATGATTGTAGAGTGCACTCAGGAGGGGAAAGCTTATGCTAAGAGGAATAATCCTAATTATAGAGAAGGACGTCCTAAGGCTGTTATAACGCCTAAGAAGCAACATGCCTATAATCTGTTGATGGAAGGGAATAGTTATAAGCAGGTAGTTGAGATGACAGGATATAGTCAGAGTACTTTACAGAGAATTACGAGACAAATTCAAACTACAAAATAGGGAGGACATATGTACAAATTGTTTGCAGATACAGAATGGGATCTATTTCAAAATATCATATCAAATAGAGATACTACTTATTGTAAATCTAGAAAAGAAAAAGAGTTGTTTAGTCAAGTTATGGAAGCTGATTGGAGAGATAATACTTCGAGTAGACCTGATTTTGTTTCTGATGAGCTAATGATTGAAATGTTTGAAATTGACGATATAGTAACAAAGAAAAAAGGCAAAAGTAATCCGCAAAGAAAAGCAGATGCACGTGCCAAAAGAACTGTGGAACAATTTATAGACGAGGTTTTTGGAGAAAATCATAGAGATGAATTTACTATAATAGCAAATGGTGATACTAGGTATAATCCAGACGATGATTCGTTTACTCCTGATAACACAATAGACCATCACAACTACAATGCTTATATCCAAAATTTTCAACGAATATGTGAAAAACATTTAGACAGTGTCAGCGCATACAGAGAGAACTATCCAAATAAAAAGTTAGGGTTCGTAATATTTGATGAATCCACTTTCTATGTACCTAATGGCAAGATGTCTTTACAGGGACGTGAACTTCTTTATCTTTTACCAGTGTTCGATAAAAATTTTATGAAATTATTAGTTAAATCCGATGTTGATTTTGTGATATGGACGTTTAACAATAAATATGTTTATACACAAGATGACAGACATGGACAGAATATAAAATTACCTGAAAAAATATTAATAACTCGAAATAACTTTTACACGAAAAATACTAGATGCTTTATCCCTAGTAAAATGCAGTCTCTAGAAATTTAGAGAAGATTTGGCATCTACTGAAGTACTAAATTGAAATATTAGCTAATGTGAAAAGTGTAAGGATTTTATTTCAGACTTTTGCAGAATTAGCCTTCATCACAAAGTGAGATTATGGATTATCAATAAAAAAATGTCTTAGTCAATTATTGCTTTTAGTCAGTGGACTTTGTAAAGAATCTAAAGCAATCATAGAGTATGATGTTGAAGTAGACCATTTTACCGATATGAAGTACTCTATGAAGAGATGATAATTTGGTCTATGGTATAATCTTGCTAAGAAAATGATAGTTGAAATAGTTTATTTTAAGGAGAAAGTATGTGAAAAATAGTATTGCGGGACTGTCTATGAGCTTTTCTCATATGAATTTTAAAAATATTGATTTGCTTTCGTTTAATTCCTATAACTCATTGTTGGATTATGATATAGTGATTATCGATTTGGGTGGTATCTCATTAGAGTATACATCAGAAAAAAATTATGCTGGCAAAAGACTTCTAACAGAGCATAATTCGTTTGAATTTGTAGCTGATTTTAAAAGAAGAAAAGAGGAAATTAAAGATTTACTAGCTCTTGGGAAAACACTTTATGTAATGCTTCCATCGGAGGCTAGCTTCTATATTTATACAGGAAAAAATGAATACTCAGGTACAGGTAGAAATCGTCAAACAACTAATATAGTTCATGAGCTTAATATTTTAAATATTCTACCTATAAAATTAAATGTAACAACTGGCTTAGGTAGTAAATTAGCATATTCAACTGATTCTCCGTATAAAAGTCTGTTTGAAATTAAGGATATGGAATACTATTATAATGCCTATTTTAGTTCTGAGGATAACGGAATCCCTGTTGCTTACATTGCGAATACAGAAAAAAATATTTCTAAAGTATTCCCAATAAATGCTGGACGCCTTATTGTTTTCCCATCCATATTTGATGAAGGAGACTATTCGAGTGAAAAAGAATATCGAAAAGTAATAAATAATTTCTTGCATACCATAGATGATTTGGAGGAGGAAATAAAAGTAAGTCTGGATGACTACTCGCTTCCAGAATGGGCTGATAAATATAATATTTTAACCGAAAAAAATGAAAAAGAAAAAATTGAAGAACTGAATAAAGAAATAGAAAAATTAGAAATTGAAAAAGAAAAAACCAAAGGTAGATTAAGTAGCATACAAAAATATAAACTTGCCTTTACTGCCTCAGGCAAGGAGTTAGAAACGATTATATATGAAATTTTTTCAGAATTAGGTTTTAAGAGTATGCCTATTGAACATAATAGAGCAGATGGGATTTTTGAATATGATGATTTAAAAATTGTAACTGAAATTAAAGGTGTCAATGGAAGTTCTGCTGAAAAACATGGTGCTCAATTAGAAAAGTGGGTATCGGAGTTTGTTGAAAAAGAAGGAACAATTCCTAAAGCTATACTAATTGTCAATGGTTTTAGAAAGAAAGACTTATCAGCTAGAAATGAAGCCGTTTTTCCCAATCAAATGATTGACTATTCTACCAAAAGAGAACATTGCCTAATTTCGACAGTTCAATTACTCGGAATTTTTATTGACGTGAAGAACAACCCTTCGAAAAAAGAAGAAATCATTACTAAGCTTTTAAACACAGTGGGTGTTTATTCTGAATATATGGATTTCAAAAAATTCCTATAAGTATGAGATAATACATGTATTAAATACGTACTAGTTAATGAGAAAATATTACAAAGTACAAGTGTTCCTAGTTAATAGTACTGTCTGTTTTAATTATCAATTGGATATTGACAAAGTGTAGAAAATCCTTTTATAATATTAGTACTTAGTTTTAGTTAAAACATTTTTAAAGTATTGGTATTACGCCTTTGAAACAGAAGATTCAACAATCTCTGATATCGCTGTAGCAACAAATGCTGGACAAATCAAAACTGGTTCTCTATCACGTACTGACCGTATTGCGAAATACAACCAATTACTACGTATCGAAGACCAATTAGGCGAAGTTGCTGAATACAAAGGTTTGAAATCTTTCTACAACTTAAAAAACAAATAAGACATCTTTACTAAAGAGTCTTTATAGTTATGATAAGTAAGAGCACTCTTTTCTCTGGTTAAATGGAGAAAAGAGTGTTTTTTTATGAAAATGATCATCTTCAAAAGGCGTATATTTTTTGTAAAATCTAAATATTTGTTATACTAATTGTACTAATGTAAGAAAGGAGTGAAGTTTTATGAAAACAAGAGCTGAATTAAAAACAGAAGCAAAAGCAGTACTTCGTGGACGCTGGAAGGATAGTGTGTTGATGTCATTGGTCCCTACCTTGATTTCAATTGCAATCGGTCTTATTTTGTTTATTTTACTGGTTTTACCAGTGATCTTATTCGTCCAGAACAACCCGGATATCGTAAGCGGTACAGCAAGCTATGATGGAAATTCCGGTGGAGGCGGCGGAGGAGGACTCGTTGGTGGTCTATTGGCAGCATTATTTAGTGCTGGGATTTCATGGACGTATCTTGATTTGTTACGTGGAAAAAGACAAGAAATCCGACCATTTTCTGATGCCTTCCGTGGTTTTTCCGGTCCAGTTATTTTAGGTGTGATCTGTGTTTATCTATTAATGACGATCTTCATTTTCTTATGGTCGTTATTATTTATCATCCCAGGGATCATTAAAGGCTATGCTTATTCACAAGCTTATTTTGTCTATTATGATACGTATGAAGAGACAGGAGAACGTTCTGGCTTTTTAGAGTGTATCACACGCAGCCGTAAGCTGATGAAAGGGTATAAAGGGCAATTATTCCTATTAGATTTAAGTTTCCTAGGCTGGCATATTTTGGCAATTCTTACAGCTGGAATTGGTTATTTATGGTTGACTCCTTATATAACAGCTACCAAAGCAGCTTTTTATGAAAACTTACCAAAATAGATCGAATAGAAGCATTTAACATCGAATGATTTGTTTTTTTCTTCAATATTTATTTGAACTGTAAGTGACTGAAATGTAGCTCGATGAGTTATGTCTCAGTCGCTTTTTTTGTAGGATCCAAATGTTCTTTGCGTTTTATTTAAACTTTGATACACTAACAAGTAAGAACAACTAAATTCATTAAATCAATAAAAGGAGCCTAAAAATGAAACGTGTTTATTTAGCTAGTCCATTTTTTAATGAGGAAGAAATTGCGTATGTAGAGCAGGTAGAAAAAATTTTAGCTCAAAAAAACTTATCTGTCTTTTCACCGATGCGTCATCCTCTAGATAATGGAGCCGAAGTGGGTTCACGACAATGGTCGATCGAAACCTTTACAGATGACATCAAACATATAAAATGGGCAGAAATCGTCGTTGCGATCTATCATGGAAATTATTCTGATAGTGGAACAGCATGGGAATTAGGTTATGCTTATGCCACAGATAAACCAGTGATTTTAGTGCATATCGATCCGAATGGCTTGAGTAATTTGATGGTGCATGAAGGAGCCCATGCTTCGATCACTCTCGATGAGCTGGCAACGTATGATTTTGATTTATTACCAGCGTCATTTTACTCAGGAAAGATGCTTTAAACCCTTAAAAAACCAGTCTAAAACGAATGATCGTTTAGACTGTTTTTTTTATATCTGTGATTGTTTATAATTTGTTTATTTTTTCGATAGAGCTAGTTTAGAATCGCCCGCTAGAATAAGAGTAGGAAATAAAAATATCTTATTTTTGGAAGGAGCAAGAATCATGAATAAAAATAACAAAAAAATAATCGTTGGGGTATCAAGTTTGGCTATATTGTTAGCAGGTTGCAGTGTGGGGACACAAGAATCTTTAGGTGTCAAAAGCAGTGATCAGCCCACAGTTGAAAAATTGAATCAAACAAAGGATAAAACCAAAGGCGATAAACTGACAAAAATTTTAGGACAAACGAACTGGCGGGGAACTAAAGTCTATGATAAAGACCATAACGATTTAACAAAAGAAAATGCGAATTTTATTGGTCTAGCAAAATATGATCGCAAAACAGGTCAATATGAATTTTTTGATGCAAACACAGGAGAAAGTCGGGGAGACCGAGGTACTTTCTTTATCACTAATGATGGAACGAAAAGAATCTTGATCTCAGAATCGATGAACTATCAAGCAGTTGTTGGTATTACAGAACTAACGAATAAAAAATTTACGTATACACGAAAAGGCAAAGATCAGGCTGGAAATGAAGTAGATGTATTTGTAGAACATATCCCGTATAATAAAGGAAAGCTGACATTTACAGAACCAGCTAAAATACTCAACACAACGACTGGCACGATCGAGACGAAACGAAACGGTGCGGCAATTTTAGGCGAACAACTATGGAATGGCACTAAAGTTCTTGATGAAGCAGGAAATGATGTTACAGCCTACAATAAAAATTTCATTAGTTTGGCAAAATTTGATGCTGATACGAATAAGTATGAATTTTTCAATTTGGAAACTGGGATCAGTCGCGGTGATTTTGGTTACTTTGATGTATTGAACAACAATAAAATCCGTGCACATGTCTCAATCGGACAAAATAAATATGGGGCAGCACTGGAATTAACGGAATTGAACAATAAAAAATTCACCTATAAACGGACTGGAAAAGATCAAAACGGCAGTGATATCACTGTTTTTGTAGAGCATGAACCTTATACTGGAGACTATGCTCCTGAATTTAGTTTCTGATCCTTGAGTAAAGCTTAGTAAAGGTCCGGTTTATAGCGAAAAGGGAGAAAAAAATGACGATCAAAAGGCGTTTTCTCATTTCATATATTGGCGGAATAACGATTGCTTGTTTATCTTTGGTATCTATTATTTGCATCGTTTTGTACGTTACGACTGGGCGTATTCCTAGCCCTGGAACGTTATACCGAACCTTTACACAGCAACGTTCATTAAGTCCGGAGGAAGAACTAGCGTATGTCAAACTTCGGGGGATCGCAAAAACAGAACCGGAACAATTACTGTATCCGGAAGAGGATGTAAAAAAGATGATCCAGCAGTTTGAAGGAGAATCTCTAGGCGTCGTTGTACGTCAAAATGAAGAAATCAATTACTATTCACAAGAACTGGTAGAAAAATCATTGATCGTTCATTTTCCTAAATTTGATGCCAATAATATTGAAACCAGAGGAACGATCGACAATGCTGGACGTTTGTACCGATACATGAAATTTGATTTCTACTTTAAAAATCAGGTTCCAGGAACACTATTAGTATTAAAAAAAGAAAATAACATCCTTGATTTTATGACTAAGTGGGGGATTTGGATCATTGTTTTTATCTTATTATTGTCTATTGGCGGAGTGCTGTTTTTAAACCAACTATTAAAGAAAACGATCATTCAACCTTTGGAAAACTTAGGCAGTGGTATGTCAGAGATAGGAACAGGACATTTACAAGCGCCAATGACCAAACAGCCGGAAAAGACTGCTTTGGAAGTCAAGCAATTGACAGATGATTTTGAAAAAATGCGGACGGCTTTGATCAGCTCTACGAACGAACAAGAAAAGCTTGAGATCAATCGGAAAGAGCTGGTTGCCAGTATCTCTCATGATTTGAAAACACCGATCACATCGATCATCGGTTATGTGGAAGGCTTACTTGATGGTGTAGCAGATTCACCTGAAAAACAAGACAAGTATTTGCGGACGATCCATACGAAAGCTATTGCTTTGAATGAGTTGATCGAAGAATTATTTCTTTATTCAAAATTAGATGCTGATGCCATAGCCTTTCATTTTGAAGCAATCAATATCAGTGAGTTCCTAAAACATTTGATCGAAGAATTTCAGTTACGGAAGCAGCAGGTTTCACTGGAGCTTATTGATCAAACAGCTTCTTCAAGTAAGGTATACGGTGATCGCATGCAGTTAAATCGAGTCTTTACGAATTTAATTGAAAATAGTCTGAAATTCAAGCAAAATGAACGTCCTCTAACGGTGGATATCAACATTTCTGATCAAGATCAGTTCGTAGAAATTCGTGTGACAGATAATGGTCAAGGAATCGCTAAAGAGCAGCTGCCTTTCGTTTTTGACCATTTTTATCGAGGTGAAAAAGCTAGACCGACACAGACAGGCGGTAGCGGGCTAGGACTTGCGATCGTTAAACAAATCGTCGATATGCATGAAGGAAAAGTAATGATCAAAAGTGAACTGGACAAAGGGACAACAGTCAGTATTTTATTGAAGAAAGTTGATGGAGGATCGTCGAATGTCTGATAAAAAATCAAGGATATTACTAATTGAAGATGATGCAAGCATTGCAGAATTACAAAAAGATTATCTTGAAATCAATCAAATGGAAGCTGAAATCTCTAGTGATGGAAAAGTTGGCTTGACCAGAGCACTGAATGAGCCTTTTGACTTGATCGTCGTAGATATCATGCTGCCATCGATGGATGGATTTGAAATTTGCAGAAGGATCAGAGAAAAAAAGAATATTCCCTTGATGATCGTTTCTGCTAAAAAAGAAGATATCGACAAAATCAGAGGATTAGGTCTAGGTGCGGACGATTATCTTACCAAACCATTTAGTCCAAGTGAATTAGTAGCCAGAGTACAGGCACATATCAAACGTTACCAACTACTAACAGGTTCAGATTCAGCGAATGAAACGATTGAAAGCAACCAAATCGTAATTGATAAAAGTGCCCGTAGAGTCCATGTTTTAGGGAAAGAGGTCATTTTTACAACGAAAGAATTTGATTTATTACTTTTCTTTATGACACACCCGAATCGGGTTTGGATGAAAGAACAGCTTTTTCGTCAGGTTTGGGCTATGGATGATCTGGACAGCGATATATATACTGTGGTAGTACATGTTGGACGTATCAGAGAAAAATTGAAGAAAGCGAATTTATCAGAAATACCGATAGAAACTATTTGGGGCAGCGGTTATCGCTTCAATACATGATCGATAGAAAGGAAGTTTAAATGAGAAAAAATTACGTACTGGCTGGTTTGGTTGTATGCGTTCTGACCGTTCTTGTCGGTTGTAAGCCGGATCAAAGGAAAGAGACACAAAGATCAACTACGATAGAAAAGAAAGCCATATTCAATTCGACTGAAAAAAAACCAACATCATCCAGTCAGACGGAAACAAATGAGCAGATTGTCAATAAGCTGAGCTTTGAAGACACCTCTTATAATTATGATGTCGTGACAGGAGCAACACAAACAACATTCGGCTCAAATCCTAAACCTATCTATACTTATGAAGAGAAGCTGAAAAAAATGTTTTGGTCAAATCAGCCGCCGTTAGGATTATTGGAAGGAAATTACTTCACGAATGAAGGTTACTTTGATGTCGGAAATAAAGGCATTGTTGAAATCGTCACAGATGATGCGAATACGATCGTAAATGTAGAATTCAATGAATATGGGGCTGAGAACTATTATGAATCAAAATACGCGGGAGCAAACAAACGATTGTCCGACTATGCATTTTTTCAGGCACAAAATCCAAGAACAGACGAAACGCTAGTTACAGTAGTGAATGGTATTACGTTTGTTGAAAAGCAAATGCGTGAAGAAAATCGAGTCGATGGTCATTTTAATACAGTCAAAGGCTCATCTACAAGTGCTAGAGAAGGGCTAATGGTGATCGCTGCTGAGTTGGCGGACCAAATTCGTCAGCCGTCAGACACAAAATATATTGGTTATGCAGAAGATTTTGGTGATGGGCTGATCGGCAGACTTCAATTGACTGTAACAGAAGGAAAAATCGATTCAGCGCGTTATGATGAATATTTTGCAGATCAGCCGCAAGCAATCAAATCTGAGCAATTGAAAAAGTACTATCGTCAATCAAAGTATTATTCATTGACTTATAATGAAGACACAGCGAATGATTTTACCGAGTTTTCTGATCGCCTCACAAAAGCGATCGTCGATCAGCAGTCATTGGTGATCACTGAAGGGGAAATCACGAAGCATCCATCCTTTGCTTCTTATGAAAAATTGATCCAGCATATTTCTCTTTGAGAATCTGAGATGAGGAATGATTTCGACACACTTTTGCCATATTTTGTCTTTATACTAAGTAAAAACGAGATAGGAGAGTGTCGAAATGGGCTATTGTTCAACTTACTTTAATGGCAGCCGCGGGATGATGCGGGGAAATATATTAGGAATGGGCTTTATTTGGTGGTTAGTGATCGCTGTGCTGATTGTTGCGGTGATTTACTTTTTGAAGAATCAAAGGGATCAAAGTCATGAGGCTATGATCAAAAATACTTCAAATTCAGCCCCTGCTAGTGCTTATTCATCTGCTCTTGATCTATTAGATGAAGAGTTTGTAAAAGGAACGATCTCAGAAGAAGAATACCTGCACAAAAAAGAGTTACTAAAACAATAACAATAAATCAACGTGTTATATAAAAAGTTTGAAAGTCAAATACCCATTTTGGGGGATATCTTGACTTTCGAACTTTTTTTATGGTAGCTTAAATTGTTACTTGATTTTAAATCAGAATAAATGGTGTATATACTTAGCTTAAAATAATGTTTCGTTCACTTTTTTTTAATAATAATGCCATGTTATTCTTTTTTTTCGTTAAGTAATAGATTATACTATAAGAATGAGCAATTATTGTGGGGAAGAAAAACATTTGTCGATCAAGTCAATCAAAAACGACATTTATTTTTTCATTTAGAGAATAAGCTCACAGTTTTTATCGTTTGAGGAGGTCTTTATGGAGAAAAAAGAATCAAAAAGGACAGGGTTGTTATTAATTGCACTATTTTTAGGGTATACGATGGTCTATATCGATAAAATGTCAGTAGGGTATTCTTTGATCCCGATTTCAGAAGAATTTGGACTTGAGCCTGCGGCGAAAGGAATGATCATGAGTGCCTTTTTCCTAGGCTATGCGTTGATGCAGATCCCAATGGGGCTAGTGATCAACAAGGCTGGTTCAAGAATTGTTTTGATCGGTTCTGTATTGGGGATGGGCTTGTTTTCTTTACTATTTGGTTTTGGGACATCATTGATCATGTTTATGTCTCTTCGCTTTTTAACAGGATTTCTTGCGCATTCCGGTTATGCCTCTTCGGCAAGTAAGGAAGTTACGGTGAATTTTGCACCCGAAAAGCGGACCTTTGCACAAGGGATACTGCTGTCTTCTGCTGGAGTCGCCGGGTTCATTGGTCCGTTAGTTTTATCACCGATCATTACCAAAGCTGGTTGGAAAAATGCTTACCTGATTTTGACTGTAGTCGCTGTCTTGATTGCGATATTCCTTATTTTGGTGATCCCAAGAAAAGAGAAAATAGAAGAACAGGAAATTGCTGTTGCTACTAAGACAGATAAGCTATCGATTTGGCAAATCTGGTCGGATATCCGTGTTTGGATCATATTCTTCAGTGCGTTTTTCCTTAATTGTATTTTATATGGATTGTCAAATTGGTTGCCGAGCTTTTTAACGGGAGAGCGTGGATTAGATCTAAATGGCGCAGCGATCGTTAGCAGTGTGGGTGGTCTATTTATGTTGATCGGCTCTATTGGCGGCAGCTATATCGTCGGTCGTTTCTTTCAGAATATGGAAAAAACGGTCGTAGCAGTTACAGCTGTTTTAGGAACTTTAGCCACCTTTTCATCATACTTCATCGGAAATCTTGTGTTATTGTCATTAGTTATGGGATTAGCTAATTTCTTTTTGATCATTTCCTTTGTTTCGATGATGAGTATTCCTTTAAAAATATTTGAAGGAGCAAAATTTGCCCCGAGTTATAGTACACTTGCTACAGGAGGAATTCTTGGCGGGTTTGTTGCGCCGACATTGATCGGTCAATTAGTAGAATTATCTGGAGGGCAATATATTTCGACTTTTTATTTCTTTTTAGTAGCAGGATTATTGACTGCAGTTACGATTTTATTTGTGAAGCAAAAATAAATACTATGATAGATACACCCTGAAGGAGGAACCAGAATGACAAATATCCAAGAGAAAATGCCGCAGGCAGAAATGGTGAAATGGAGAAGACATTTACATCGTCACCCCGAGTTATCCTTTCACGAAGTTGAGACAGCTAAATACATTCAATCGGTCTTAGCTGAATTTCCTAATTTGGAAGTCAGCACGTTGACAGAAAATAGTGTGATCGCAATTTTAAAAGGTAGCAAGCCAGGCAAGACGATCGCATTAAGAGCGGATATCGATGCATTACCTATTGTTGAGGAGGCAGATGTTGAATTTCCATCTGAAAATCCAGGTGTGATGCATGCTTGTGGGCACGATACACATACAGCGATGCTTTTAGGCGCGGTGAAAACACTGACAGAGATGCAGGATAAAATTGCTGGTACTGTGAAATTCATTTTTCAACCGGCAGAAGAAGAACCACCAGGTGGCGCGAAGCTATTAGTTGAAGCAGGAGTAATGGATGATGTGGATCTAGTGTTTGGTCTGCATATTGCCCCAAACATTCCTGTGGGCATGATCGGTACAAGAAAAGGTGCTGCTAGTGCCGCTTCTGATGTCTTTACATTGAAGATTCAAGGAAAAGGATCACATGGTTCGACACCAGAACTTTCAGTTGATCCGATCATGATCGGTGTTGAAATCATCAATAACTTAAACAATATTGTTTCACGTAACATCAGTCCGTTTTCCAATGCAGTGATTTCGATCGGTGAATTCAATGCGGGTAAAACAGCAAATGTCATTCCGGATACCGCACAGATTCAAGGAACGGTTCGTACGAATGACAAAGAAATTCGTCAATATGTCAAACAACGGATCGAAGCTATCATCGATCATGTTTGTAAGATGTACGATGCAACGTATGATCTGGATTATCTTTTAGGGTACAGTGAGGTCAACAATGATAGTGCTGCAACAGATTTAGTGCTGGCAGCGGCAGAAAAAGTTGTTGGAAAGACGCAAATGTTTGAAGCGCCTAAAATGATGGGCGGTGAAGATTTTTCTGCTTATACAGATGTCAAGCCAGGATCTTTCTTTATTTTAGGTGGAGGAACAGCAGCTGAAGGCTGCGGCTATATGAATCACCATCCAAAATTTAAAATCATGGAAGACTGCTTCAAAACAGGTGCAGCAATGCATACTCAAATCATCTTAGATATTTTAGGTCAATAATAAATCGAGAGAATCAGGATAACATTCGGTTTATTTTAAACACTAAATCGAAAAAAAGCGAGAAGCAAGTAGTTTTGTCTTAAATCTTAGAGCAGACTTCTTTTTCTCGCTCTTTTTTTAGAACTTTTTCAAAAAAAAAAACGACAAAATTGAAAGAGTCAGCTATTAGTGATAAAAAAGGATAGGTAGTGAAAAATCATGGGGTTGTGGATCATTCTATTTTTGATTTTTGTCTTGCTGTTAATTATAATAAGCAAGAGCAAAGAGAAAGAACATAAACGTTCTATCAATACGAGTATTCAAAAAAAGGCTCAAAAAATATCTTTGGATGAAAAACTTGAGCTGGAGAAAAAAGATTATCTAAGTCGTATTGCAGGGTGTCTGAAGCAAGTTGAACAAAGAAAAACTCAAGAACTATTATCAGTGATAAATCAACTCCGTCAAGAAAAGGACAAAGACGATTCTGAAGACTGAATACTAAAGTAAAAATCTGATCAATGAAAGGTTGGAGAAGAAATGACTGAAAAGAAACCGAGGATTTTTGAGATGTCCTTTGCGAGCGTTTACCCGCTTTATATACAAAAAGCAGAGAAAAAAGGACGGACGAAAGCAGAAGTTGATGAAATTATTTTTTGGCTGACAGGCTATGATGAAAAAGAGCTGCAAGGTCAAATTGATTCAATGAATGATTTTGAAACATTTTTCGAAGAAGCGCCGCAGCTTAATCCAAATGTATCTCTGATCAAAGGGGTTATTTGCGGGTATCGAGTGGAAGACATTGAAGATGAATTGATGCAAAAAATCCGTTATCTGGATAAATTAGTAGACGAATTAGCAAAAGGAAAAGCAATGGAAAAGATTTTGCGGAAATAGACATAGCTAGTAAAATAAACATCCATGTAACGCGGTTTGATGCGTTACATGGATGTTTATTTTTTTATTCCTCGTACCCATTTGGATGATTTAAATGCCAAGACCAAGCACTCTCAATAATTGAATCTAAGTCAGTATGAAGAGGAGCCCAGCCTAAGACATCTTTGATTTTTTCACTGGAAGCAATCAATGAATGTGGATCACCTTCTCGGCGTTCGCCATACTTGATTGGAATCGTCTTTTCTGTCTGCTCTTCAATTTTATGAATGATTTCCAGTGTAGAAAAACCAACAGAACTACCCACATTGAAAATCGTACTTTCATTTCTCTCAAGCAAATAAGCCATTGCTGATAAGTGTGCATCTGCTAAATCGACCACATGGACATAATCTCTGACTGTTGTTCCATCGTTCGTGTCATAATCGTTTCCAAAAATCGTGATGGCCTCTCTTTTGCCCATCGGGACTTCTAAGACAATAGGGATCAAATGTGTTTCTGGACGATGGTCTTCCCCAATCAGCCCGGTTAGGTCCGCTCCAGCAACATTGAAATATCTTAAGACGACATAGTTTATACCATATGCTGTATGACACCATTGAATTATTTTTTCCATCATATATTTGCTTTCCCCATAAGGATTTTTTGGTGTGATCTCAGAATTTTCCGTAATCACAGATTCAGAAGTATCACCATAAACAGCTGCTGTTGAAGAGAAGATGATCATTTTCACTGCGAATTCATTCATAACTTCTAAAAGTGTAATAAGACCAGACACATTGTTGTTGAAATAAAGTAAAGGATCCTTCATTGATTCTTCAACAGAAGAATTTGCTGCAAAATGAAACACAACATCAAATGAATATTCAGCAAACAATTTTTTAAGTAAGGATTTGTCTCTTACATCACCATGAATAAATATCGCTGGTTTTGTGACTGCTTTTTCGTGACCCGTTTGAAGATTATCTAAAACTACGATTTGATTCTCTGTATCCGCTAACTGCTTAACCACGTGGGAACCAATATAACCGGCACCACCGACGACTAAAATATTCATTCTTTTCCTCCTTGATAAAACATAGATTGATTACAAGTGTTATCTCAAGTATAGGGAAACTATTTCTGCAGGTCATGTACAATGTCTTGGATTATAAAAATATTAAGAATTCTAATATGGTAAAATGAAACTATCTTCAATAAAGAAAATAAAATGAATTATGAGGAAATCAAATGAGTCAGTTGTTGGTATTACAAGCAGAACATGAGGAAATAAAGAATACAGCAGATGCAATCAAGTATTGCTATCAAAAAATTATTATTGATCAAGAGTGTCGAGAACGATATTTAGAGGATCTGAGTCGTCTATTCGAGGAAGAAACACCGAAACGTTTTTTAAATACATTTAAACAATTACGCGCTTTTTCATATGGTCGGAGCAATTGGTGCTGGCTGGAGATCAGTGAAGACGATCTTCAGCAGTTATCATTTAAACATGCCGCATTCTTTTGGGGTGGATTGACCTGCCATCCCAATGGGTATATCAGAGAATTTGCTTTGTCAAAATTGATTGAAGAGAGCGAAGAAGTACCGCTTCGTTTTTTATTAGTGATGTTGAATGACCATCTTAAGATCTTGCGGGAACGAGCGTCCAAAGAGATCACTGGAAAGAATCGATTCATTTCAGAACAAGAATTGATTTTTTGTTTGCCGTTGATCGATCAGCTGAAGCAGCTGACATATGAAGAAAATAGGATCATCTATAACCAACTGCAGAAATCAGTTTTAGAACGCCCACAGCTATTATTGAACGGGCAACGAAATTTCGATAGTGATTGCGCCAGAACAGCTTTTAAATGGAGCTTTTTACTAGAGGAGAACGATCGAAAACAAACGATGAGAAATGGGTTAGTCAGTAAAGATCGAGTTATTTTAGTCTGGACATTTCGGGAAATTCAAAAAGAAAAGATATGGGAGGAACAATACCTAGACGAACTATTGAACCATCACAGTATGATCATTCGTAAGTTAGCTTGTGAATGGTGTTATAATAATCGCTTGAAGGATCGACGCATGATAGCGAGACTTTTAGATCGAACAACCGCAATCAAAGAATTGGCATTAGCATACGTGAGGAAGCATTTCCCAGAAATCGACTGCAGAGCTTATTATCTTACGAAAATGGACACCCAGTTAAACAGTGCGGTCCATGGCTTGGCCCTTTTACAAGATTGCAGAGATCAAGAGCAGATGTTGTCTTTACGCCATGCTAAGCAAAAGAAAATTAGGTTGTCAGTGTTGAACTGGTCCAACTGTTTACCATTAGAAGAACAGTTGTCTTTAGCTGTCGACTATGTCTCTGATTCTTCTAGAGAAGTACGTAAAAAAGCAATAGAGCGACTGATCCAAAATTATTCGCTGGCAATCAAAGAGCAACTGTTGCCGATGTTTCAAGAAAGAAAAGAGCTATCTACGCAATTGTCGATCATTAAAATCTTAGCAGCTGAAAATAGAAGGGATTATTTCTTCGATTTAATGCTACTTTACAAAGAGGCTGCTGATCAGCAAGTAAAAAATCAAATTGAAAAACAACTGAAAGACTGGTGTACAGGCTGGAACCAACGTTTCTTTTTTCGATTCAGTTTAAAAGACAAAGTTGAACTGGCTTATTTGCTAAATAAGAATCATATGCACTATTCAGAAAATCTAGTGACGCTCGTTTTAGCTGTTATTAAGTCTAAGTAAATGAAAAAGGAGAATGAAAATGACTATTTTTAACTTATTTAAAAAAAAGCAAAAGGTAACGTCGCCAAATGCATTTAATTATCCTAGAAATGAAGAAGGAATAAAGCAGGTGATCGCTTGGCTCAAAACAGCTACAAATGTGATCCTTGATATAAATGAGGATAGACATATCAGTGTTGGTAGTATGCCGGACGGAAAAACATTTTTATATGCGTACACAGATGTCAGTCAACATGTTCCGGCCTATAAAAAAAATGATCGCTTTATCGCTTTGGATTTCGACGGTATCGTTAAGCTTTTTGAGGAGAATCTAGGAATTGATTTTTTATGGCTTAATCCGAACACAGATAGCGTACAGTTGAATCGATCTGTTTTTTCTTCTCATCATGTCATTAAACAAGATACTAAGATTCATATTGGTTTACCTGCTGAACGACCTGAGGCAATCATTGATTTTTTAGTTGCTTATGCCAAAAATGACCCTTCGATCAGTGCTATTTATTTGGGATTTATGAATAGACAAGATGAATTTAGCTACGCTGTTTTTATTGATAGTGAAAGAGCAAAAGAGATTGTACCTGAAATCGGTCCGAAAATTGGAGAAATTTGTTTGTCTAGCAAAGCCCTCTATCCAGTAGATTTTATGTATGATAACTTTTTAAATGAAGAGCAGTACCAAATCTATGAAAAAGGAACCGCCAATCAATGAAAGTACACAATCATAACTTGAATATTCACTATACATTGTCTGATAGCTACTGGACACGTCTTCAACTCCTTTATACAGAAATGCCGCAGTGGAAAGGCTACTATGAGGGGATTCCAACTTGGTTTGCCAATGATGAAAATGAAGAGATCATTGAGGTGTCTGTAGAACCAAGCGGGCTGCAATTTTATGCTAGATTATCCGATGATGACTGGAATGCTTGGTTTACGCTGTTTAAAGAACAAGCAACAGCTATACTAGGGTTTAAAGTTGGAGAACCAGAAGATGGATTTGATTTTTTTATGATTTGACGAGATAAAGTGCAAACGAGACTAAATAAAAAGGAGCTAGTGCTAAGTAATAAGCAGAGGAATCATTTATTTTTTCGATAAAAAAGTGATGTTCAATTGCTGACTTATGTCTTAAAAGGAGTCTTTTTTATGTTAGCCTCGTTATTTGCTGATCAATATAGTGTATTGAAACGAAGTTTTTAGAAGAGAAGATGATGGCTATTAAAGACTATTCTTTTTCTTTTTTTGATCATAAAGAAATTTTATTTCTTTTTTTATACAAAAATATTGAAAAAAAAGTTCTTTAGCTGTATGATAGGTTTGTCGATGAGAGGAATAAGCATTGATTGACAGAACATGAATGTATATTGAAAACTGGAAAACGAAAGTAATGAAGGGAGAAAACAGAGAATTAGAGAGAGGCACTTGTTCATGTTTTACAGAAAAGGTTATATTTCTTCGTACGACAGGAAATGATTAGTGGTTGTGCAATTATGTTTTTTTATGATTTTTTGTAAGGGCTTTATGTAAGGGTTTTATAAATAAAATGAGTGTAAATTAGGAGATGAGTTTAGTGAAAAAGTTTACTGAGTTTATTGAAGTTCATTTAGCTGGACCGATGGCTAAGCTGGCAAATCAACGTCATTTACGTGCGATAAGAGATGGAATCATTGCCACATTACCTTTGATCATTATCGGATCGTTCTTCTTGATCATTGCCTTTCCGCCACTACCGGCCGGCTGGGGTGTAACACAGTTTTTAACTGCTAATGCCGCAACGATTCTGTTACCGTATCGAATGACGATGTATATCATGACGTTGTATGCTACCTTTGGTATTGGTGCAAGTTTATCTAAGACTTATAATTTGGATGTGATATCCGGCGGGATCTTATCTACGATTGCATTTTTATTAACATTTGTTCCAGTTAATATTCCAGCTGAGGCGCTGGATGCGGCAGGAACTGCTGGTTTTGTATTGCCAATGGCTAATTTAGGCGGCGGCGGTATGTTTGTCGGGATCATTACATCGATCTTAGCTGTAGAAATTTATCGTTTAACAGATAAATCAAAATTTAAAATCACGATGCCGGAACAAGTACCTCCAGCAGTTGCCAGATCATTTGAAACATTGACACCGACCTTGATCGTAATTTTAGGAATTTCTACATTGACTTACTTTATCGGCTTTGACTGGCATTCAACGATTTCAAAGATTGTAAGCCCTTTAGTGAGTGCTGCTGACAGCTTACCTAGTGTGTTACTTTTGATTTTCTTGATCACTTTTTTCTGGTCTTTTGGGATTCATGGCGTATCGATCGTTGGTTCCTTGGCTAGACCATTATGGCTACAGTTATTAGATGGCAATACTGCTGCGATGGCTGCTGGAAAAGAGCTGCCAAGTATTGCAGCTGAACCTTTTTACCAATGGTTCATTTGGATCGGCGGTTCTGGCTGTACAATTGGGTTAGCCTTATTACTTGCTTTTAAGACAAAATCGCAATTTGCTTCAAAATTGGGTAAAGCTACTTTAGCACCAGCGATTTTCAATATCAATGAGCCGTTGATTTTTGGAACACCGATCGTTTTGAATCCTATTTTGATCATTCCATTTATCTTAACACCGATGGTCACAGCAACGATTGCTTGGTTTGCTACACAGCTAGGCTTAGTGAATCGCGTGATTTTCACTGCACCATGGACGCTGCCTGGTCCGATCGGTGCATACTTGGCGACAGGCGGTGACTGGCGGGCAGCTGTATTGAATGTTATTTTGATCGTTATTTCTGTGGTGATCTATTACCCATTTGTGATGATCTATGATAACAATGAACTTGAAAAAGAGCATGCTTTGGGAGAAACAAATTAAGATAGATATACTGGAAATAGACTTAGGTGGATTTCCAGTTTCTTATTTTAGTTGGTTTTAGAAGAGAGGAAATTAGAATGACAAAGATCATATTTTTAACAGCAAGTGTTGTTTTTATTCTCGTTGGTTTATTCCTGACTCATTATTTAAAGAAGAAAAATTGGCTACCGAATCGTTGGTTGACTGGCTGTCTCGTTTTTTTGATCGTCTTGGTTCCTAGTTTACTATTTCCGAATATGTCAGATGGACTTCGGCAAATCATTTATGGTGTAAGCGGGATATTGGCAGTAGTTTTTTTTGAAAGCAGTCGACTAATAGCAGAACAAAAGAGAGTTACTTACGAAATGGAGCAAAAATAATGAGAAAACTTGGCTTATCGATTTATCCAAATCATAGCAGCGTAGAAGAAATCAAAAGCTATTTATCATTAGCAGCAACTTATAATTTCAAACGGGTGTTTACTTGTTTATTATCTGTTGATGAGGGGAAAGAAAAAATTGTTGCAGCATTTAAAGAAACGATTTTTTATGCTAAAGATCTAGGCATGGAAGTTATTGCAGATGTTAGTCCAAAAGTATTCAATGAACTTGGGATCAGTTATAATGACTTATCTTTTTTTAAAGAACTTGGAGCAGATGGGATTCGTTTAGATATGGGCTTCACTGGAAGCGAAGAATCGATTATGAGTTTTAATCCGCAAGATCTATCGATCGAATTGAATGTTAGCTCAGGCACGCGTTATGTAGAAAATATTTTAAGCTATCAAGCAAATGTAGATAAGTTATTAGGTTGCCATAATTTTTATCCTCATCGTTATACTGGTTTAAGTTATGAGCATTTTTTGGAAACAACAAAGGTTTATAAAGAACAAGGCATCCGAACCGCTGCTTTTATCAATTCTCCTACCGCCAAAGTGGGTCCTTGGCCAGTTGAGGAGGGGTTATGTACTTTGGAGCTGCATCGAAACTGGCCGATCACAACACAAGCTAAACATTTGTGGGCAACAGATTTGATAGATGATGTAATTATTGCTAATGCCTTTGCTTCAGAAGCCGAATTAAAAGCATTGAGTGAGCTTGATCCCTATCGTTTAACGTTTGATTGTGAGATCGATAATAGAACACCTGAGACGGAAAGAAATATTATTTTGAACGAGTTCCATTTTAATCGCGGAGATGTTTCCGACTATGTTATTCGTTCGACACAGAGTCGTGTGAAGTACAAAGGTCATGATTTTACGCCGTTTCACACGGTGGATATGCAAACTGGTGATATCATCATAGAGACATCATTGTATGCACACTATGCAGGAGAACTGCAATTAGCGTTATTACCTATGGAAAATTCGGGTAAATCAAACGTTGTTGGCAAAGTGACCATTGCTGATCAAGTTCTGCTGCCGTATATTAGGCCTTGGCAGAAATTTGCTTTTCATGAGGTCACTAGTCACTAAAGCAATGGAGACATTTAAAACTAAAAACAGTATAATAGAGGTGTAAAGAATGGTATATGCAGTTGGTTTGATGTCAGGAACTTCTTTAGACGGAATCGATGCAGCCTTAGTTGACATTAGCGGCAAAGATGAAGAGACGATGGTCAAGCTTCTAGCATTTTCCACATTGCCGTTTGAAAGAACTACATTGAAAAGAATTCGGGAGGCTCTTTCGTTAGAGTCTTCTGATGTTGAAAAGATCTGCTCACTGAATGTTGAATTAGGAGAACGATTTGCACAAGCGACTCTATTGGTGTGTGAAAAAGCAGGAATTTCAAGTGAAGAGCTAGAATTTATCGGCAGTCATGGACAAACCTTGTTTCACATTCCATTTGAGAGAGATGATTTTGTTGCATCTACCTTGCAAATCGGAGATCCCGCTGTTATTTGTGAGCGAACAAAGACGACAGTCATTTCAAACTTTAGAGAAAGAGATATGGCAGTTGGCGGACAAGGAGCACCGATCGTTCCGTATTCAGAATATGTATTGTACCAAAAAAGAGGCACCACAAGACTTTTACAAAATATTGGCGGGATCGGAAATGTTACCGTACTGCCAGAATCCGGGAAATTGACGGATATGATTGCATTTGATACAGGACCTGGAAATGTGATCATGAATGAATTATGCGTCCACTTTTTCGGTCAAGAGTACGACAACGATGGTTTTTACGCAAAACAAGGAACAGTAAATCAAGCTTTATTAGATGAATTGATGACACATCCTTATATTCAAAAGGCGTATCCAAAGACAACTGGACGAGAAGACTTCGGTAAACAGTTCACTATGGCTTTGATCGAGAAATGGCCATTAGATCCAGTAGATTTGATAGCAACAGCAACGATGTTCACTGCAAAGTCGATCACAGAAGCGGTTCGACCTTTTATAAAGGGTAAAACAGAGCTTATTATCGGGGGCGGGGGAAGTTATAATCCCACACTGGTTACGATGATCAAAGAAGAATTACCGGAAGCTAGCGTATTGATCCAAGAAGAGATCGGTTTTTCTTCTGAAGCCAAAGAGGCTGTTGCAATGGCTATTTTAGCAAATCAAACACTGCAGCATAGAAGCGGAAATGTCCCAAATGCGACTGGAGCAAAACGAGCAGTACCATTGGGAAGTATAACTTATTATTGAATGCAGGGGCGAATTTCTATGATTCGCCCTAATGTACATAAAAAGGAGAGCAGTAAATGAGTGGTGAAAATATTCAAGGTAGAATTATCAGTCTGTTGGATGTGCTGCCAAAATCTGAACAAAAAATAGGAAACGCGATTTTAGAAGATCCTGCAAAAGTGATCGATATGACAGCGGCAGAATTAGCCAACTATGCAGGGACGAGTCCAGCAACCGTTATTCGTTTTTGTAAGAAAATCGATGTGTCTAGTTTTACTCAGTTGAAAGTTCGTTTATCTGCTGAAATCGAAACACCTGTGTATGAAGGGTATTCAGATATCACAGCAAATGAATCGGTCGATGAAATCAAGACAAAATTATTAGGAAATGCCTATCAATCAATGCAGGAAACAGTCGCGTTATTAAATGAAGAACGAGTAGAAACGATCGTCGATCTGTTGGTCGCTGCACCGATCATTTATGTTTTTGGCATAGGGGCTTCTTATTTAGTGGCGGAAAACATTGCTCAAAAATGGAATCGGATCGGTAAAACGGTCGTTTGTGTACAAGACTCTCATGTTTTAGTGACGATTCTAGTTTCAGCTCCAAAAGATGCAGTCTTTTTCTGTGTTTCTCATTCGGGGGAAACGAAGGAAGTGCTGCGCTTAGTTGATGTAGCGAAAAAACATCAGCTGAAAACGATCGGCCTCTCTCAATTTGGCAACAACACGTTGACCAACAAGGTAGCCTATTCACTTCAGACGGTACGTTCAAATGAAGCCGTCCTTAGAAGTGCGGCAACAACCTCGTTACATGATCAATTTATTGTTGTAGATGTGTTGTTCTACGCTTATGCTTCTCGTAATTTTGACCGAACGTTGGAGATGATCCAAGAGTCAAAAGCCGAAGTACGAACTTATGAAAAATAAAAAAGCAGCAGAATCGGTCGTTTCGTGATTCTGCTGCTTTTTTATTTCTTATTTAAAATAGACACAAACACACTCAGGTGCATAAACATCTTTTTGGATCATTTCTAGAAGTCCAGTTTCTTCATCACGACGATAAAGAGTTAAATTGTCCGTATTTTGATTTGCTGCCACAACAAATTTACCAGAAGGATCTAAGTCAAAATCTCTTGGAATTTCACCTTCTGTTGAAATTAGCTGAATACGGTCGATCTTTTGACCATCTTCTGAAGTAGCAAAAACAGCAATCGAATCATGTCCACGGTTTGACGCATAAACAAAACGTCCATCAGCAGAAATACGAATCGCAGCACCGCCGTTAAATTCGTTGAACCCTTCAGGCAAAGTAGATACTTTTTGTACTTGTTCAAATGAACCGTCTGCTGCATTGTAGGCTAAAACAGTCACTGTACTGTCCAATTCACCAAAAAGATAAGCGATTTGATTCGTTGGATGGAAAACCAAGTGACGAGGACCAGTGCCGGGTTCTGCAATGTATTGTGCAACTTCTGATAACTTACCTTCAGCACTAACGTCATACGTATAGACACGATCTGTTCCCAGATCACAAACAGCCAAGCGACCATCTGGCGTTAAATCCGTATAATGTACGTGAGCATTGTCTTGATTTTCATGCGGGCCAGTAGGTTCATCATGGATGATCTTATCCGCATCTTCCAAGCTGCCGTCAGCTAAAATACGATAAACGTGAATGATTCCTTGATGATAATTGGCACCGAAAACCAATTGCTTTTCTTCATCAACTGAAACGTAACATGGGGGAGCACCAGCTTCCGTTACTTTGTTGATCAAGTCAAAATGATCGTCTTTTGCTTTGTAGGCTGCCATGCCGCCTTCTCCATCAACAGATGTCACGTTGAAAAGAGCACCCTTTTGATCTATGGTTAAGTAAGTAGGGCTAGTTTCTTCTACTAATAAGGAAGCTTCCGAAAGTTTTCCTTGATCTGTATCAAGTGCAATTTGATAGATCCCTTTACTTACTCGACGAGTATATGTTCCTAATAAAATCTGTTCCAGCATGAAATTCCCTCCATTTTTACTGCTGTCTAGTAAAGCTACAGCAAATCATTTTTTCTATTTTAGTATAA